>PCAK01000033.1 GCA_002730525.1 Acidobacteriota bacterium
AGGCGCTGGCGCTCGTGGTGGTGAAGGCGACGGCCGACCGGGCTGGCTCATGGGAGGGGAAATCTGACCCGACCTCTCTCATAATCAATGGACCACCAAGGGGGGCAAGTCAGTTCCGATCACGCCGTCCGCGAGTAATTTCGAACCGTCGATAGGGCTCGAGTATCGAGCGTCCCACAATCCGGATCCCGGGAGCTGGGGATCTCGGTTCCTGGAGATCCTGCCCGAGTCGTATGCGCCGTTTTTCTCCGTCGATCTGAGGCATCGGAACATCTTCGATTTCCACAAGGCCGGTGGGCCTGACGCTCCCGAGGAACGTCGCTTGTCAGTTAACCTCTTGGCAGGCTTTCGGACGCCTGTGTCGAACAGATTCCGCGTGCTGCGTGAGGCCTACGTGCGGATCTACCATGGCGTGAACCCTTATGGTCAGCTCCGGACGGAGGGGGATTACACACTCTTAGGTTTTGGATTCAACATCTGGCTCTGAAGGTCTTCGGATCGCCCAGGAAGCTCTGATCCCGGACGGGTCTGGCCCTAGTGGCTCATCGCGTACAACACGACGTTGATGCCGACGGCGTACGAATCGATCGAGAACCGGTGGAAGAACTCGGCCGATTCACCCTCGCGCTCCCAGCCGTCGGCGATATCGGTGTTGTGCGACATGAAGACCATCAGGCGGCCGTCGGCGTCGCTGATCCCCCGGAAGTGCGGATCGCCGCTGTCGTCGCCGCGCTCGGACGTGGACGAGCCGCCGCTGCGGCGCCAGAACTGGATCGACGGCACCTGCGGAATCTTCTCGACCTTGTAGAGGCTCGTGAAGAGCGGGTGCGAGAGCGGCAGATCGCGAATCGGGTACTGCGACGAGGGCAGGACGCGCCCGATCTGCTCTTCCCAGTGCGCCCACGCCGTCGGTCCCCAGAAGTCGTCGACCCAGAGGAACCCGCCCAGTTCGAGATACCGCCTGAGCCCATCGGCTTCTTCGGGTGAGAAGAGCGCCGTCCCGACGTCCGACATGAACAGGAACGGGTATTCGTAGATCGCCTCGTCGGTGAGCTGCACGACGACGTGATTCGGCTGGTCGCCGTCGAAGCTGACCGGTGTGTGGGTCAGCTCCGAGAGCCGGATCATGAAGTTGTAGTCGGAGTCGGGGTAGTCGGTGTCCCACCCGGTGCCCAGCCACTCGCGACGGACGCTCTGGTACATCGCCCGGCTGAAGGCGAACGCCCGGCCGGACTCGCCGGGTGAGGCGAAGCGCGGCGCGTTACGGCGGCGCCATCCATACCCGCGACGCCCGTACTGCGCGTCGACGAACGACGCGGCAGCGATGATGAGAAGCAGTGTGGCGGCGATCCAAAGCGGTCGTCGCGGCACGGCGTGGCCTATTGCTCGGGCTGCTCCTGCGAAAGCGAGCGGAAGTACTCCTCGATCAGATCGCGGAAGCCCGACGGCACTTCGTCGGAGCCCGCGAGGAAGAGCTGGTCGGCCTCGTCGCCCTCGATCTCGCGCCGCAGCCGATACTCGAACCGCTTCAGGTTCTCGTTGACGAACGTCTGCAGCCGGGCGATCTCGTCGGCGTCGGCGTAGACACGCTGGTCGTCGAGGTCACGCAGTGCCTGGATGACCGCGTCGAGGTCCTCGGCGCCGAAGCCCTGCTGCTCGAGGCGCTGGCGGAGCTGTTCGGCGTCCATCGCCCGCTCGCGATACTCGCGGCTGAACTGCTGCGCCTGGTCGGCGCCGACATCCCAGTCGCCCGGCCGCGCGTCGCCCCAGCCGCCGCCGAAGTCCGGGCCGCCGGTGCGGTCACCGCCGCTGCCCAACTGGCCGTCGGCCCGCTGGCCGCCCTGGCCTTCCTGGCCACCCTGACCCTCTTGGCCACCCTGACCCTGCTGGTCTTCCTGGCCGCCTTGGCCCTCTTGACCTTGCTGGCCCTGTTGACCTTCACCCTGCTGGCCCTGCTGACCTTCCTGGCCGGGCTGGCCCTCACCCTGTCGCGCTTGCTCGCCCACCCGCTGTTCGAGCGACTGGACGCCGCGCATCAGGTCGCGCGCATCCTCGAGCGCCTCGGCCCACTGATCGGCCGGGTCCCGCCCGATGGCGGCCTGGGCCTCGGTGAGCGCCTGCCGGATCTCCTCGATGTCCGACCCGATCTGCTGCTCGAACGCTTCTGAATACTCCGGCGCGCGGCCGAGGATGACGCCCTTCGAGTAGCGGATCTTCTCCTTCAGCTTGTTCTTCCGGATCGAGTCGGCGCCCGCCTGCAGACGGCGTGAGGCCTCGCGCTCATCGCGCCTGAAATCGGCCGACGTGTTGTCGAGCTGTCGCTCGAGGTCGGCGATCTCCGCGGCCATCTGATCCTTCTGCTCCATCAGCGGGGCCACCTGGGTCCGGCGGACCTGCGGGTCGACGTCGAGTCGGGCGACCTGGCCGGTCAGGTCACGCTCGGCGTCGGCCAGGGCGTCGACCCGGTCGAGCGCCTCGGCGATGTCCCGCTCGAGCCGGCCCGACTGTTCCTGTTCGAGCCGGCGCTGCGCCTCGCGCAACTGCTCGAGGGCGGCACCGGCGTCGGTCATGCCCTGGCTGCCCGGGTTCGCGGCGGCGCGCCGCATCGCGTCGGCGGCTTCCTGCAGCTGCCGCGCCGTCTGCATCATGTCGGGATCGGATTCCTCGCGGGCCAGCCGCTCGAGGCGGCGGGCGGCTTCTTCCGTCTCGTCGGCGAGCGCGCGCTGACTGGCGCCGCCGCCCGACGAGGCCGTGGGCTGGCCGCTCGAGCGCAGCCGCTGCCGCTCGGCTTCCTGCTCCTGGCGACGTGCGAGTTCCTTCAGCCGCTCGAGGGTCTCGTCGAGCTGCGTGTCGGCCATCTGCTGCTGCGCGCGCTGCATCGTCTCGTACTGATTCTGCAGCTTGTCCAGTTCCAGTTCGAAGAGGTCGGCCAGATCCTCGGCGGTCGACTGCTGCCCCCCCCCGCCGCCGCCCCCGCCGCCCTGCTGGCCCATCGAGACGCGCACATCCTCGTAGGCCTCTTCGGCGCGCTGAAGCATCTGCAGCGCGTGCTGCTCGGGTGGCAGCGCGTCCTCGACGTTCTGGGTCTGCAGCGTTTCCTCGGCCGCTTGCATCGACTCGGCGGCCTGCGGCAGGATCTCGGAAATCTTGACGAACGCCGGGTCGACGTTCGCGACGCGGCTATTCAGCCGGCTGAGCAGGGTCTGCACCTGCTCGCGCAGCTTGCCTTGCGCCAGCGCCAGGAAGACGACGTTCTCGCGGAACTCGTCGTCGGTGTAGTCATCGCGATCGCGCACGATGTTGAACGTGGCCGAGATGATCTCGCGCTGCTGCTGCGACAGCGCGTTGGGCTCCTGAGCGCCGCCGCCGCCCCCGCCTCCGCCACCCTGCGACTCCTCGGGCATGAAGTTCTTGCCGAACGGGCGGATCTGGACGAAGTAGAGGTCGCTGGTACCCAGATTCCCGGCATCAGCGTCAGTCGCGCCCTCGGTGGAGTCGTTCGCCCGAGCGTAGTACGAGATGAAATCGCCGGGTTCCAGCTCGAATTCCTCGAGGAAGAATGTATGGCCGGCGGCGACGTTGTGCAGCGCGCTGTCCGGGTCGTCGAGCAGCGAGAGCACTTCCTCCTCGCCGCCGTTGACCGAATAGACCAGCTCGAGGCTGCGCACGCCGAAATCATCGTCGGCCTTCGCCTCGACGAAGATCTCTTCGACGGGCGACGCCGTCGTATCACGGCCCGGCTTGCCGAATCCGACGACGGGCGGTTGATCGTCGAGGACGTCGATCGTGTACTGCGCCGACGCCGTGACCATCGTGCCGTTCGGATCCTCGAGGTCGATCCGGAAGAAGCCGTCCGCGTCGATCGTGAAGCTCGTCGTGAACGACCCGTCGGCCTCGCGGGCCAGCGACAGGACCGTTTCCTCGTCCATCACGAGCTGGCCGGCCGGCGTGCCCATCGTCGGCACCGCGCGCACCCGCACTTCCGTGCCGCGCAGGGCCGCGACGTCGCCGCCGTTCTCGATCGTGCGCGGCGGCAGCCCGGTGTAGGCGGGGAAGTGGTACTCCAGTTCGAGCCGGCCCACGAATGGCACGTCGACGACCTCGAGGGTGTAGACGGGCGACCGGATGCCGGACGACTGCACGAAGTACTCGGTCGGCTCGGCGACGTCGAACAGCATGACCTCGTAGGCGTCACCGTCGAGGCTGGGCACCAGCGGCAGCGGTTCGAACGGGACGTTCGCGTCGGCGCGCGAGTACAACTCCACGTCCTCGGCCTGGAAGCCGTCGAGCTGGGCCGTCACCACCTGATCGGCGCCGCGCGCGATCGTGGCGTCGCCCGGCGCGACGACGATCTTGTACGGGCTTGCTGCCTCGACACTGCTGGTCGGGAAGGCGAGCGCCGAGAGTCCGTGGCGCAGATAGCCCGGACCGAACAGGAACAGCGCCAGGGCCGCGGCCGCCAGGCCGGCCAGCACGACCGATGACCGCTGAAGGCTCTGCCGCTCCACGCCGCGGCCGGAGTCGACCGTGCGGCACTTCTCGACCGCCACCATGATCAGTTGCCGAATGAGCGCGGGCGACATGTCGGCGCGTTCGAGCGCGTTCGGCTTGCCGCTCTCTTCGAGCGCGCTGACGAGCGCCGCCTGCAGCGACGGCTCGTGCTCCTCGAGGTACAGCGCGACCCGTTCGTCGGTGACCCGGCGCGCCAGCGGCAGGACGAGCGACCAGATCAGCAGTCCGGTCAGTCCGACGTAGGTCAGCAACCGGAAGGCGATGATCGCCGGTGCGCTGAAGCGGAAATACTCGAGGCCGTAGGCCGAGAGCAGGAAGGCGATGACGCCGGCCGTGACCATTATGGCCGAGCCGCGCAGCGCGATCTTCAGCCGCCAGCGGTTACGAACCTGACGGATGACGCGGACGAGTTCTTCCCGGCTAGAACGGGGTTCGTGGTCGCTCAACATGGTCGTCTGCCCTCGAACCGGTCTTGAGACTGTGCTGTTGAACTGAGTCTAGTTATCTCACACTTTGCGGGATTCTCAGCTCCCGCTGCTTACGTTCGTGCCACCCGCGGCATCAGATTCGACAGCACGGTTTCCGCGGCCAGTAGCAGCAGCGCCACGACCAGCAGATACCGCCAGAGTCCCTGCCGCCCCTCGGTCTCCTCGGGGCTCCGCTCGCGCGCGACCAGGTTGCCCGGCGCCCCGGCGCCGGCGCGGCCGGTGATCGCGCCCGCCAACTCCTCGGGGTCGAGCATCGTGAGGTCCGACTCGCTGCGGTCCGTGTTCACCGCGACGGCGAGCGGAACATCGACGTCCGCGCCCGGCGTGTGCATCTCGTAGAACCCCTGATCGGCCAGTTCGAACAGGACCGCGGCTTCGCGAACGCGGATCGGCAACCGGTCGCCGGTCGGCGAGACCGCCACCGGGTCGTCGCGCTCGGGCTCGAGCCGATATCCGCTCGACGCGTACAAACTGGCCACGTCGAGAATCTGCGCGGTCGTGTGCCAGTCGGTCGGGTCGACGTAGCCCGCCAGATGCTTCGCCAACTGATGCACGAACGGCAGGTAGACCGGCTTGAGTGCCAGGTCGTTCCAGTAGCTGTCGAGCGTGGAGGCCCAGGCGAGCACTCGTCCGCGGCCCAGGTCGTGACCGGCCAGCGCCACCTGTCCGTCGTCGAACCGCGCCAGCACCGACTCTGGGTCGGTGACGGTGAACGGGCGGTACTGGAAGAAGCGCGCCGACGACAGGTCGCCGCTCCGCGGCGCGTTGAACACGTCGAACACGGGGTGGCTGTAGTCGACGTAGCCCAGGACCCGGCCGCGGCTGCCGATGCGGTCGACCGCCGTGGTGAACGATCCGGGCAGCAGCGCCGGCGCACCCGACGACCACCGCACCCGCTCGCCGAGGATAGCCAGCACGCCGCCGCCGTTCTCCACGAAGGCGGTCAGCGCGTCGCCCACGGCGCCGGCGGGCGGTGCCGTGTCGTTCAAGATGACGACCGATCGACCCACGAGCGCATCCGCGGTGAGGTCGCTCACCGCCATCACCTCGGTCACGAAGCTCGGCGTGCTGCCGATCGCCAGCGCGCGCTCGAGATAGAGGCTCGAATCGGGGTTGGGCGTGTCCGCCTCGACGATCAGGACCGTTACGAGCTGGCCCGGCGACAGCGTGAAGTGAAAAGCGTTGTCTCGCAGGAGGAGGTCGTCGCCGATGCGCACTGTGCCGCGGCGCTGGTCCTCACCCACGATGAACGGTTCGAACGCGACCGTGGCCGTGCCGGTGGCCTCCACGTCGACCGAGCGCGTCGCGACCTCGCGTCCGTCGAGCTCGAGCGTGACCGGCACGCGCGTTGCGTTGCTCGTGCTCAGGTTCACGAGCCGGGCCGAGGCGGTGACCTGCTCACCGGCCGAGAACGGCTCGCGCTCGAACGATACCGAGGCGACGCTGAGGTTCGAGGTGTCGGGTTCGGCCACCGAGATCGGTCTCAGCACGACGCCTTCCGCGAACGCGATCCCCTCGTTGCCGGCCCACCCGTTCTTCTGGAAATCCGAGATCAAGATCGCCTCGCGGTCGGCGACCTCCGAGACCTCGAGAATCCCCTCGGCCAGCTTCAACGCCGGGCCGAACCGCGTTACCTCGACGCCGACCTCCGCGCGGTCGATGGCCGATCGCACACTGGCGTGATCGATCGACGAGCGCGCGCCGGCCTCCGCATTCCGCGCGAAGAGGATGAGCGTCGCGCCGTCGTCCGGGCCGAGCGCGTCGATCTCACGAAGCGCCGCGGCCTGCGCCCGCGCCCAGCGATCGCCGTACCCCATGCTGTAGGACTGGTCGAGCAGCACGACGACCTCGCGGCCGCCACCCAGCGCGCCGGCCACGGCGGTGGCGCTCGTGAAGAACGGCCGGGCAAAGGCCAGGACGAGCAAGATGAACGCAGCGCACCGGAGCAGGAACAGCGGCCAGTTACGGATCTTCTGCCGCCGCATCGACCGGTACGGCACCCGTTCGAGGAACATCAGCGATGGGAACTGGATGATCTGGTCGCGTTCCCGGTGAATGAGGTGGACCAGTACAGGCACCGCCAGCGCGGCGAGGCTGAGCAACAGCAAGGGGGCAAGAAAAGCCATCAGCGGAGCCTGATCATTCGTTCACGCGCCGAGAGGAACTTGAACAGCCCGTAGTCGAGCGGCGTCGACGTGTTGAACACGGCGTAGTCGACCTGATACTCGGTGAACCGCTTTGCGAGCGTCGATGTGTGCTCTTCGATCAGCTGCTTGTACTGATCGCGGAGATTGTCGGGCACGATCGGCATCCGCACGCCCGTCTCCAGGTCCTCGAAGCTCGACGCGGAGTCGTACGGAAACTCGAGCTCGGCCGGGTCGAGGATGTGGAAGACCATCACGTCGTGGCCCTGCGCGCGGAACCGCTTCACCGCGTCGATGATGACGTCGGGCTCTTCGTAGAAGTCGGAGATGATCGCGAGGATGCCGCGCCGCTTGAAAAACTCGGTCATCCGGAAGAGTGGATCTCTCAGCTGGCCTGGTCGGCCGGCGACGGCGCGGTCGATCGTGTGCAAGACGACATCGAGATGCTTGGCCGACGACGGCACCCGCTCGAGGATCTGACTGTCGAACGTGACGAGGCCGACGCGATCGCGCTGCCGGTTCGCGAAGTAGGCGAGAGAAGCCGCCAGATACTTCGCGTAGTCGAGCTTCGTCAGGCCGCCGCTCGAGAAGGCCATCGACTTCGACACGTCGAGGATCGCCGAGAAGTTCGCGTTCGAGTCGGCCTCGAACTCCTTGACGTAGTAGCGGTCGGTGCGGGCGTAGAGTTGCCAGTCGATCCGACGGATGTCGTCGCCGGGCATGTAGCCGCGGTGCTCGGCGAAGTCGACCGACACCCCGAGGTACGAGGCCTTGTGGATGCCGTTGATGAATCCGTCGACGATCGTCCGCGCCAGCAGCTCGAGATTGCCGATGCGCGCCAGCACCTTCGGATCGACGAACGACGCGCCGGGCGTCAGCGGATGTTCGTGGCTCGACACGTCGTCTACATCCCCGACGCCGGGACCGCCACCAGCTCCAGCAACTGGTCGACGATCTGGTCGGTGGTCACGCCTTCCGAGGTCGCGTGGAAGTTCGTCAGCACACGATGCCGCATGACCGGGTGGGCCAGGGCTCGGATGTCATCGAAGTTGACGTGGTACCGGCCCTCCGTGAGCGCGCGTGCCTTGCCGCCCAGGACCAGATACTGCGCCGCGCGGACGCTGGCGCCGAAGGCCACCCACTTCTTCACGAAGTCGGGCGCGTCGTCGTTCTTGCCTGAGCGGCTCGTGCGGACCAGGTCCAGGGCGTAGCGCATGACGGGTTCGGAAACTGGCACCTTGCGGACAAGTTCCTGGAACTGCACGAGATCCGCGCCGGTGACGGCGTGCGAGAACTGCGGATCTTGGATCGCCGTGGTCGTGCGAACGACTTCGAGCTCTTCCTCCACGGGCGGATGCTCGATGATCGTGTGGAACATGAACCGGTCGAGTTGCGCCTCTGGCAGCGGATAGGTGCCCTCGAGTTCGATCGGGTTCTGGGTTGCGAAGACGAAGAACGGCTCCTCGAGCTCGTAGGTGCGCCCCTGGATCGTGACCCGGTGCTCCTGCATCGCTTCGAGCAGCGCCGACTGCGTCTTGGGCGGCGTCCGGTTGATCTCGTCGGCCAGCAGGATGTTCGTGAAGACCGGGCCCGGCGAGAAGACCATCTTGCGGCCACCGGTCGCCGGATCGTCCTGGATGATGTCGGTGCCGGTGATGTCTGACGGCATCAGGTCGGGTGTGAACTGGATCCGGTTGAACTTGAGGTCGAGGACCTGCGCCATCGTCCGGATGATGAGGGTCTTGGCGAGTCCCGGCACGCCGACGATGAGGCTGTTGCCGCCGACGAACAGCGTCAGCAGAATCTCGTGGATCACGTCGTCCTGGCCGACGATCTGTTTCTTGATCTCCGAGATGATCTGCTGGCGGCCGGCCTTCATCCGGTCGGCAAGCGCCACATCATCGGGCGACTCGAGGTCTTGCCGTTGGTTGTCGAATGCGTCCACGAGATATCCCTCCGATTAATGAGTCCAGCGGCGCGGGGTCTTAGCCCCGCGACTTCAGTCCCGCGGCTCTAGCCCCGCGATCCTCAATGCGTCATCGAATAAATGATGTAGTTCACACCCAGCTTGTAGGCTTCGTTCGACAGCTCGATCGGCGTGAAGCCGGTGTCCGAGTACTCCCAGTACTCGCCGATGTCGTTGTTGTAGTTGGCGATGAGCAGCAGCCGCTTCGTCGGGTCGTTGTCCTCGTAGATCCCGTGAAAGGTCGGCCGGCCGCCGCGCCCGTAGAACTGCACGAAGTCGAGAGTCTCGATCTCGAAGAACGCATGGAAGATCGGGCTCGAGACGTCCAACTCGACCAGGCGCCCCTCGGGCAGCAGCCGCAGCATCTGCTCCTCGAAGTTGTACCAGTGGCCGCCGCGGAAGTCGTCGAAGATGAGGAACCCACCCTTCTCGACGTAGTGCCGGAGCGTCAGGACCTCCTCCTCGCTCATCGTCCAGAATCCCGGCTCCGACATGTAGGCCAGCGGGTACTTGAACAGCTCGGGATCGCCCAGGCGCAGGATGTTGCCGCCGGTCGGCCCCAGGAACGGCGTGAGGCCGGTGATCTCGTCGAGGATCCTCATGAAGTTCCGCTCGGCGCGTGGGTAGTCGTGCGCCCAGGGCGGCAGCCCGCCGCCACGAAACCCGCCGCCCCCGAAGCCACCCAAACTTTCCCCCATGCCGTACTGCAGCCGTACGAACGTGAACTTGCCGTCGTACGGCGTGTTCGGCGCATCGAGCGAGACCGGCGGCTCGCGCCGTCGGCCGCGACGGCGTTGCTCTTCCTCGCTGCCCAGCCCGGCACCGGTGGCGGCCGCGAGGGTCGTCACACCCGCCAAGACGGCGGCGGCGGCGACGGTGCGCCGGATCCCGCGGGTCGTCATCGCTCGGGCATCTCGGCCTCGGCTTCGCGCACCTGACGGTTCTTGAGTGCCAGCTCGATGAGCAGCCGCTCGAGTTCCTGCTCGTACACGTCTGTTTCCATGCCGTCCTTCAGCATCCGGTGCGCCTCGACACGCTCCTCGATCGCTCGGCGCTCGGCGTAGAGCGCCAGCAGCGCCGGGTCGTCCGTTTCCAGCTCGTTCGCGGCACGCACCGGACCCGCCGTGAAGAAGAGCGACTGGGCAACCCGTCCGTCAGCGCCGACCGCGACCGGATCGGGTTCGTCCGATCCCTCGCCGTCGCCATTGTCGTCGAGCATCGCGTGCTCGGTCAGCAGCAGGCCATCCTGCTCGTAGACTCGCGCCACCTCGCGCCGCGCGTACTCGAAGGCTTCCAGCAGGGAGGTCCGTCCATCCTTGTTCGCGTCGGCCGCATCGTCGACGGTCGTGCTGGGGTCGTCGTCGTCGTCGGCTTCAGAGTCATTGGCCTCGGCGGCCTCCAGCGCGTCGACCGATCCGTCGGGCATCAGGATCGTCGCACCGACGCGCGCGCCCACCGGGGCTTCGGCAGGCGTCGCGTCCATCTCCTCGACCGGCGCCGCCGCCGATGCGGGGCCGGCGATCGCGTCGACGAAGAAGCCGCCGAACTTCGTCTCGTTCCGTTCACGCGCCGTCTTGGTGGCGGTGACGATCGTTCGGTTGGGGCCCGACAGGCCGGCGACGAACTCACCGCTGGCGCTGGCCGTGTTGACGAAGACGACGCGCTGCGCGCGGAGTTCGTCGAGCGCGACCGCGAAGTCGCCCACGGTCGGATCGAGCCCGGGCACGTTGAACTGCGAGGTGCCGCCGGAGGACGAGCCGTGGCCGATGAGGACGATCAGCACGAGGTCGGCCGCCGCGGCGCGCTCGGCGACCGCGGTGATCGCCGTCTGGACGTTCTCCCACGTCGAGCGGGCCTGGATCCGTTCGGGATCGCGATCGGGGCGTTCGGCGAGGTAGACGACCTGGTCGGCCGAAATCCCGTGCCGCTCGATTGCGGCGTCGACGAGCCGGATGCTCCAGTCGTGGAACCGGTCGCGGTACTCCTCGGCCCCGCCGAGGCCCGAGACGACGATCAGGTGATGCTGCTGGGCTGACGCCGGCGCGGCGGCGAGGCTGGCGCACAGCAGACCGAAGACGATCGGCGCGCGCGTCTTCATGCCAACCCCCTGACGCGGCGGTAGCCCCACTCGCCGCCGACCAGCGCGAGCAGCAGGAAGAGGAGCGCGGGCATGTCCCACAATTCCAGTTCCTCGACGACGGTGACGCCGGCGCCGGTATAGGCGATGTCTTCGGGCAGCGACGCCACGGTGTCGACGGTGTAGGACTGCCCCCCGGTCTCATCCGCGATCCGGCGCAGCAGCGGCGCGCGCATCGCCGAGTCGAAGAACTCGTCGTCGCTGGCCGCCGCGAAGACGTAGGCCATGTCGCTGCCGATCAACTCGTCCTCGCTGGTCGCCTCGACGCGGATCTCGTAGAGCCCTTCTTCCCTCGGCGTGAACAGCCCTTCGTGCTCACCATCCCGCTCCGTGGTCCAGTCGAGTTCGACCTCGGTGAATCCGCCGGACGGTGAGGTCACCTCGGCATTGACCCGGCTGTTGTTCATCTCGAGGTAGGCGCCGTCGACCACCTCGGTCAGCAACTCGACCGGCTCGTTGGGTTCGACGCGGTCACGGCGGACACTGGCCACGACCTGGTCGGGCACGCCGTCGACCAGCCACCGCAGCAGCCGCCGCCAGAACAGTTCGTGGGTCAGGTCGTCGGGTTCGATGTCGGCGTGCATCTGCCACATCCAGGAGTCCTGAATCGGCAACGCCAAGGTCTTGCCCGCGCCGTAGCGCTGGAATGCGAGGACGATGCGCTCGTCCGACCCGCCGGCGCCGGTGCCGGTCAGCAGGGTCGTCGCGCCGGGTTTGATCTCAGAGATCGGGTTCAGACTCGAGACGGCGGGAAGGTTCTTCCACCGTTCGCCCGACTCCTCCTCGGTGTCGGCTACCTGCATCGCCGCGTGCGTCTCGCCGGCGCGGGTCGGCGAGACCATCAGCTCGGTGAACATCGGTTTGCCGTCGACGAGCGTCGGCTCGCCCATGACGACCGGCAGGATGTCGGCGATCGGCGTGCCGGCGTAGCCACCCTCGGCGAAGGCGCTGCGGCCGCCGAGCATCAGGAACCCGCCGCCGCGCTGGTTCACGAAATCGGCGATCATCCGCAGCTGGTCGGGGGTGAAGTAATTCGCCTCGACGCTGCCGAGGATCAGTCCGCGGTACTGGAACAGCTCTTCCCGGGTCTTCGGGAAGCCGCCGAGCAGGTCGTCCGCGTCGTCGACATCCAGCCGGAGATACTTGTTGTCGGCCGTCCGCTGCAGCACGACGACCTGCAGGTTTTCGTCGTCGGCGACGGCGCGCCGGATGAACTTCACCTCGAACCGCGGCTCGCCCTCGAAGTAGAGGATCTTCTCGCGCCGGTCCTCGACGACGACCAGGACGTCGCGCACGTTGTTCTGCGTGACCATCTCATCTGGCTGGGGTGGGACGGAGAAGCGGAAGATGCGCGGTCCCGGCTCGGTCGCCGTGAATCGGACCCGCGCCGTGGCCGGTTCGCCGTTGGCCGGCAGCGTGACCGCTTCGGTGCTGACGATCCGGCCCTCGTCCTCGATCTGCAGGGTGATCGAATCGCCCGCGTACCCGACCTGGCCGATCACCACGTCGACGACCATCGAGGTGCCTTGCAGCACCGAACGCGGCGTCTCGACGCGGCTCAGCTGGATGTCGCGGTCGAAGGCCTCGCGTCCGAGGCCGACCGTGTAGACCGGCACGCCGTCGGCGCCGAGGCCGCGCAGTGATTCGGTCAGCACCGACTCGGAGTTGTCGGCGCCGTCGCTGATGACGACGAGGCCCGACAACGGCACGCCGGTCAACTCGTCGCGGGCCCGGTCGAGTGCCTGTCCGAGGTCGGTCCGCGACCCGGCGTAGCCCAGCTCGCCCAGGTCGGTCAGCCGTTCGGTGGCCGACGAGAATCTGAAGAATCTGAGCGCGAAGCGCTCGGCGAGCGCGGACCGGAGCACGCTCTCTTCGGTGCCGAAACTCGCATCGACGAAGGCGCGCCGCGGCTCGTCGTCGCGATCGGCGATCTCCATGCTGCGTGAGTCGTCGATCAGGACGCCAAGAAAGTTCTGCTGCGGGACGATCGAACTCAGGACGAGCACCGGGCGGAACAGGCAGAAGACGACGACGGCGAGCGCGGCAATGCGCAGCGCCGCGAGGACACCGCGATCGAGCGGCGTGCTCTTGCCGCGAGCCTGGGCGTAGGTGGTGAGCGTGGCGGCCGCGCCGGCGCCGAGGACGGCGATGAGCAGGAGGTACGACCAGGGGGAGGCGAACACGAAGTCGCCCTGGTCGAAGACCAGCGGTCGGTACTTGAACAGCAGCTCGAACAACCGATCGAACACGATAGAAGCGTCCTCCTACGTCTAACTCGTAGCGCGGACTTCAGTCCCGCGATGGGCGATCCGAAGGATCGCCTCAATGCGTCATCGCGTAGACGATGTAATTCACGCCCATCTGGAACGCGTAGGTCGAGAACTTCAGCGGGTAGTACGGGTTGTCGGCCCACTCCCAGGCATCGCCCAGGTCGGTGTTCCAGTTGATCATCACCATCATCCGGCCATCCTCGTCGAAGATCGCGCGCGTCTCGGGCACGTAGCCGTCGCGTTCCCACGTCCGGCCGCCGTAGACGGCGTTGTTCACCGCCGGCACCTGCAGAACCTCGTTGATCTCATAGACGGTGTGGAAGACCGGATGGTCGACCGGCACGTCGACGATCGGATACTCGGGCAGGACGCGCCTGATCTCCATCTCGAAGTTCTGCCACTCCCAGGTGCCCCAGAAGTCGTCGACGAGCAGGAAGCCCCCGGCGTCCAGGTAGGAGCGCAGGCCGGCCACTTCCTTCTCGCTCATCGCCATCGAACCGACTTCGAGCGCGTAGAGAAAGGGGAATCGCCGGAGGTTCGGGTCGTCGAGGCGGATCGCGTTCTCGCTCTCGTAGACGCCGAGCCGCGTGACGCGCTGCAGGATAGAGATGAACTGCAGGTCGGCCTTGGGATAGTCGGTGGCCCACCGCGAGCCCCAGCGCCGGCCCCGACCGTTGCCGCTATAGATCGCGCGGGTGAAGTAGAACTCCCAGGGGCCGACCGGATGCTGCAGCGTCGCGTCGGCGCGCGTCCGCACCGGCTGCGCGCCCGCCGGCTGCGCGATGCGGACGTCGACGTCGACCCGCTGGCCCTGGAGCAGCGCTTCACCGAGCCAGAGGCCCGTCGCGAGGATGCCGACGGCGAGTGCCACGCGGTGCCGGATGAATGGCCGCAAAGGGAGGCTCCACCAAGAACTCGGGTATGTCGGCAGCGTACCACAGTCCCCAGGGGCATTTCGGCGCCGGATTCCGGTCGAGCGGGCCATCTTACGGTGTTGACCTCTCGCGCTCCCCGAAAATTTTAGCGACGACGGAGGCTCAGACCCGAGGCAGTGCCCACGGCCCGCGATAGGTCGGCGTCAGGAACGCATTGGCCTCGGCGTCGTCCCGAAACCGCTGTCCGGCTTCGTCCCAGTGGACCTTCCGGTCCGTCCGGAACGCCACGTTGCCGAGATGCGCGTTGACCGCGGCGAGGCTCCCGGTGTCGGCGTTGCAGCGCGGCTGCTGGCGAGTCTTCATGCACTCGAGAAAATTTTCCGTGTGCTGGTCGAGGCCGCCCTGGCCGGAGACGGCCCGATGCTCGGGCACCGGGTCCATCTTGTAGTACGGCTTGCCGTCCGCCGTGCCGGTTTCGGGGAAGACCTCCCATCGACCGCGATCGACGACCAGCGTGCCCTCGTTGCCGATGAACGCGACGCCATGGTCGCGCTGGAAGGGGCCCAGGCCGATGCCGACGGCGTGCTCCCAGATCATCGAGAAGTCGTCGAACTCGTAGATCGCCTGGAGCGTGTCGGGCGTTTCCTCGGCATCGTCCGGATAGGCGAACTTGCCGCCGCTCGCCACGATCGAGTTGGGTGCTGTGGCCTGCATGCCGTACAGCACGATGTCGATGAGATGCACACCCCAGTCGGTCATCAGCCCGCCGGCGTAGTCCCAGAACCAGCGGAAGTTGAAATGGAACCGGTTCGGATTGAACCGGCGTTGCGGCGCCGGCCCCAGCCACATGTCGTAGTCGACGCCGTCCGGGGTCGGGCCGTCGGGCACCATCGGCACCTCCGGCATCCAGTTCATGTAGGCCCAGGCCCTAGCGGTGCGGATCCGTCCGAGTGCGCCCGACTGGAGAAACGCGATGGCGTCGGCCCAGTGCGGTCCGCTACGCTGCCACTGGCCGACCTGCACGACCCGGTCGTAGCGCTCGGCAGCCGAGACCATCAGCCGGCACTCTTCAATTGAATTGGCGAGCGGCTTCTCGACGTAGACGTCCTTGCTGGCCTCGCACGCCATCACCATCTGCAGGCAATGCCAGTGGTCGGGCGTGCCGATCACGACCGCGTCGACATCGGGGTTCTCGAGGATGCGCCGGAAGTCGCCGTAGACTGGCGGCTTCGTGCCGGTCATCCGCTCGATGTCGCCGGCCCGCCGGGCGAGCACGCTTGCGTCGACGTCACAGAGCGCGACGCATTCGGCCTCAGGACGCTTCAACATCGACTGGATGTCGGAGAAGCCCATGCCGTTGCAGCCGATCACCCCGACTCCGATCCGGTCGGTCGGTGCCGACTGGGCCGCCCAGAGATCGGCGGTCGATAGGGTCGCCAGGCCGACGCCCGCGGCGGCGGAGTGCTCGAGGAAGCGACGTCGTGACTCGGCCATGACAGATCCTCCCGGGTCGATCAGTCGCCGGGCAGCGTGACGGGTAGCGTGCCCGCCGCCTCGATTTCGCCCCTCATGAGTCGGGCGAACGCGTCGCCGTAGACGACCTGGTTGCCGTAGAAGCCGCCCTCGCCGTAGCCGACGACGAACGCCGCCGCGCCGCGAGCCTCACCCGCCAGGTACGGATTGCCGTACGACATGACGACCGTCCGGCCGGGCTTCGCGGCGATCAGTGCCCGGACGAGTTCGGCGTCTTCCGGCCGGAGCGGCCCGTGGTCGACGTAGACGGTCCGCGGGTGGAACAGCGAGACGATGACGGTATCGGCCCGTCGCGCCGCCGCCACGGCCTCAGCGCGAACCGCCGGGTCGACGTTCGGGCGCACGGCGAAGGCCTGCTCGATCGGCAGCGACCCGGCGAGGTGCGCCGCCACGTCACGCGCCGCCTGGAGGTGCTCGGCTCTCTGGATCGACACGTGCACGACGCGGCCCAGTGCGTCGGCCGTCGTCGGGAAGAACCCGTCGTTCTCGACGAGCGTGAGCGAGCGATCGGCGATGTCATGGACCAGCGCCGTGTGCTCGGCTGTACCAACGAGCCGGTCGATCCGGTCGGGGTCGACGAACCGGTTCCGATGCAGGTTCAGTCGCGCCTTCCAATAAAGGATGCGGCGGGCCGAGTCGTCGATCTGGGCGGTCGGGATTTCGCCCGCGTTGACCGCCTCGACGACGGCGCCGATCGTCTTGATCGCGTCGAGCGGTTTCAGGAGCGCGTCGTGGCCCGCCTGGATCGCCATAACGCCGACCTGCTCGGCGCCGAAGCGATCGACCACCTTGTCGTACCAGAGGTCGTCGGTCGTCAGCACGCCCTCGAAGCCGAGCTGATCGCGGACCCAGTCTGTCGAGAGCGCCGGTTCGACACTGGCCGGCAGTTCGGAGCCTTCGGTCACCGAGGGCACGCTGATGTGCTCGGTCATGATGAACGTGACCCCGGCGTCGATGGCGTGCTGGAACGCGAGGAAGTCGGTCTGTTCGACCTCGTCGGCCGACTTGTGATTCACCGTGAACTCGGTGCCGGGCACCAGTTCGACGTCGCCGCGGCCGGGGTAGTGCTTGGCCGTCGCGAGCATGCCGTTGTCCTGGTAGCCGCGGATGTAGGCCGAGGCCAAACGTCCGAGCAGATCGAGGTCGGGTCCGAACGAGCGGACGCCGAGGACCGGGTTGTTCGGCTGCGTCTGCACGTCGACGACGGGCGAGTACGTCAGGTGAATGCCGATCGCGCGGCCCTCGGTCGCTCCGACGCGGCCGACCTCGTAGGCCAGGTCCTCCGAGCCGATGGCGGAGAGCGCCATGTTCGCGGGAAACTCCGAGGCGCCGGCGAACTGCTGGCCCGGTCCGCCCTCGAAGTCGGCCGACATGAGCAGCGGCACGTCGGCCTCGGCCTGCAGCCGGTTCAGGAGATCGGCGGTGTCGTGCGGGGTGCCACCGTAGATGACGAACCCGCCGACGCCGTGGTCGCGGACGAGCGTGCGCCAGTACTGGAACATCGCGTCGTCGTCGGCGACGTACTCGCCACGCATCTGCTCGGTAATGAGCTGGCCAACCTTCTGCTCGAGCGTCAGCCGTGCGAGCGTCTCGTCGGCCCACGCCTCGGCTTCGTCGTGCGGCGCCGTCAGCGTCGGCGGGTCATCGGCGGTGGCCGAGCCGTTGTCTGGGGCCGAGCAGGCGGGCAGCGCGACGAGCGTGGCTAGCGTGAGCGGCGCGAGCCACGCCAGGCAGGATCGGGTTCCTGGGCGTCCGGACATCCGTGGCATCCCCGACCGCTACGAATCGGTTTCGACGACGCGCGTGACGGCCAGCTTGTCGCCGAGGCGACGACCGTCGGGGTCGACGAGGACGAGGACGATCTCGACGATGCCGATCACGAAGGCGACCAGCGCGAGCGGAATCGCGACGACCAGCCCGATGATCGTGATGGCCAGCAGTTGCGAGATGCCGCCGAGTGCGAACATCCAGTTCCGCTTCATCGACGTGGCGATGTCCATCGGCGCACCGTCGATGCGGATCGGGCGGATCTTGACGAGCCGCTTGCCGATCGACCGGCGATCCATGAAGTCGAGGTCCATGCCGTCGCGCACCAGCCAGTAGGCCGTGGCGGCCAGGCCGCCGACGAGCGGGATAAAGCCGACGACCACGGCGATGACGGCGTCGATGGCCGCGGCAACGAAGCGCTTGCCCAGTTCGGCCTTCGGGGCGTCACCGCTGCCGGGGCCGGGCGGTGGCGCGGCCACCTCGCCCATCGGTGTCTCGCCGCCCGTTCCACTTGCAGTTTCGTCAATCATGGCTGTCTCCTCCCGGGACCGCGTCGGCGGTCAAGCCTATCTTATGGCATCTGCGCCGGGGCGGAGCGCGCCACGGCAGGGTATCTCCAGGAGCCGTTTCTGGCGGCGCTGAACCTTCCTCCAGCGCGACCCGTATCTCCCATGTGAGGCCGACGGAACGGGTTCGGCCGGCCGTTGATACCGCTACACCGGGATTTCGACTAGGGAGGCATCTCCATGAAGCGAGCAGTCTGGATCGTGGCATTGGTGCTCGGCGTTACGGCTCTGGGAGCCGGCGTGTGGGCGCAGAACGCCCAGTCGTCGACCACGCCGTGGCTGCACGTTCGGGTCATGGAGCAGGGCGACGACTCGGCCAACGTCAATCTGAACATTCCACTGACCGCGGTGGAGGCGGTTCTGGCGATGATGCCCGAGCGGGCGATGGATCGCGGGCGGATCCGGATGAGCCGCGACTTCGAACTGTCGGTCAGCGATCTGCGGTCGGTCTGGGAAGCCGTGCGTGAGACCGGTGACGGTGAGTTCGTCTCGATCGATCGCGATGAAGGCCAGGGGCGCGTTGCGTTGAGCGGCGACGTCATTCAGATCCGGTTCGATCGGCGCGCCGGCCGCGATGATGATTCGAGCGACGAACGCAGCGTCCGCGCGGAGATTCCGATCGCGGTCGTCGACGCGCTGCTGTCGGGCGACGACGATGTGCTCAATCTCGTCGGCGCGCTGGAGCAGCTCAAGGAGGTCCGCGGCGACCTGGTGCGGGTGACCGACGGTGACGAGCGGGTCCGCGTCTGGATCGACAACGAGCAGAGCTAACACGCGGCCGCGCGAGCTTCGCTCGGTCCCTCCTCCGAGCGTCGCTCAGACCTGCCCCGTACAGGCGAAAGGGGTGGCGATCGACTCGCCACCCCTTTCGTCTGTACCGGCTCCGAGGACGCGGTCAGCGCCCGTCGCTACGGGATGGACCGCAGCCGGACCCTTCCGCGGTCAGATTCGATCAGCAGCTCCGGGCCGCCGCCGTTGATCGTGCCGCGAAAGTCTCGCCCGTCCATCGACTGCATCGTCATCGGAAAGTCGCTTTCGAATTCAGCGCGCCGTGACATGTCGGCGATGAGGGTCAACCCCTGATCCCCGGCGAGATCGATCTCGAGGTCGCCGCGGTCCATCTCGATCCGCGAGTCATCGTCGATCGCGACGCTTCGCATCGTGATGTCGGTGCGGTCGGCTTCGAGATCGATCGAGCCGGACAGGCCTCCACGCGGGAACTGTCACCGCGGTCGATCACGATCTGGATGCGCCCGCTCAGGTCGCGCAGCATCGCCTCGCCCCGGTCGGTCTCGATGTCGAGGTCGCCCTCGAAGCCGGAGATCGTCGCCGGCCCGCGATCCGACTCGGCCACGAGCTGGATCCGGCGGGGCGCGCTGATCTCGAAGTGGATGAACGGGATGCTGCGCGAGTTGTCGTTCCAGCGGTCTCCCCGGTACGGCACGTCCGAATAGTCGGGCTCGATCCGCACCGACGATCCGCTGCCCGACACGTCGATCCGTGTCGCCTCGACCGCCCGCCGCGCGTAGTCGGCGCTGACGTTCTGCGGCGCCTCGATCCGGGCGTGGACCTCGACTTCCTCTCGGTCCCAGGCCGTCAGCTGCAAGCTGCCCTTGCTGGCTTCGATCGAGAGGCGTCCTCCAGAGTCCAACTGGACCGTCTGCTCGAATACCCGGTTCTGGGCCATCGCGGCCAGCGGCAGCAGTAGTCCGCAGGCGACGGCCGCGGCCGTGATACGCACACGAAGCATGTCAAACCTCCCAATATCGCCCCGCCGGCTGGCGGGATCCCTGTGGAGTTTAGACGGAAACCCGGCCGTCTAAGGTTGCAGCGGGCTGCCGGCGGCCCGGACGATCGGTCGAGCCCCGGCGCCCTTGCAAAATCGGGAACGGCGCTCTAGCCTCATCCGTCATGGCGGAGAACCCTGGACCGGCCCCCGCGGCCGGGGCACGGCAGACACTTATCGACGTCGACCCGCAGCGGCTGCTGATCTGGGTGGTGGCGACCTGCGTCGGTCTCGAGGTGGCGTTCGTCCTCCTCGACTACCACGTGAACTACGGCCGCCTCGTCGACATCGGCGCCATTCGCCGGTTCTCGAACATCGCCCGGGAGGACGGCGTCGCGTCGTGGTTCGGCACCGCGCAGACGATGTGCGTGGCGCTCACCGCCTGGGCCATCTACGTGGTGGTCGGCGCCCAGCAGTTGCAGCAGTGGCGGCGCGTCGGGTGGCTGTGCTGGCGCTCTGGTTCTCGTACATGACCGTCGACGACGGCGCGCAGTTGCACGAGCGGATCGGCACGACGGTCAGCATCCTCCAGGAGGACGCCGGCAGCTCGGCGCTCGATCTGTTTCCGAGCTACACCTGGCAGCTGGTGTTCCTGCCGCTCTTCGGCGGGCTCGGCCTCTTCATGGCGGCCTTCCTCTGGCGCGAACTGCAGGACCGCCCGGCCCGGCTGGCCGTCATCGCCGCGATCGGCTGCCTCGTCGTCGCCGTGGGCTTGGACTTCTTCGAGGGGCTCGAAGAGGACCACGCCTGGAACCTGTACGCCGCGTTGCCGGTAGTTTCGATCTCGATACGTTCACCGAAGCGCGGTTTCAGCAGACTGCCTACGACGCACTCGACCACTTCTCGCGATCGATCGAGGAGTTTCTCGAGATGTTCGCGATGACGCTGCTGTGGGGGGTGTTCCTGCGGCACCTCACCACGCTGGGTGGCGACATCAACGTCAGATTCCGAGGGCGGTGGCGCGCCTGACCCTCCGCCGCCCCTGATGCAGGTCATCGACGAAGCGACGCTACGTGCCCGCGTCGGTCCGGCGTCTGCGCTCGACGCGGTGGAGGCCGCGTTCCGGGCGCTCGGTGAGGGCCGGGTGACGCTGCCGCCGCCGATGGGGCTCGAGATCGCGCCGGTCGGCGGCGAGGTGCACGTCAAGGGTGCGTACCTGGCCGGCGCGCCGGTCTTCGCGGTCAAGATCGCGTCGGGCTTCTACGCGAACGCCGAGCGCGGTCTGCCCAGTGGTTCCGGTCTGATGCTGGTCTTCGACGCGTCGACCGGCTTCCCGCTGGCGCTGCTGCAGGATAACGGCTACCTCACCGATCTTCGAACCGCGGCGGCGGGCGCCCTGGCGGCGAAGCTCCTTACCGCCGAGCCGCTGGGGAAGGTGGCGATCATCGGCAGCGGCCTCCAGGCGCGCTTTCAGAGTCGGGCCCTGGCCGACGTGCGTACCTGGCGGCAACTCGTCGTCTGGGGCCGCCACCTCGAGCACGCCGAGCGGTGCGCGGCCGAACTGGCCGAGCACCTGGACCGTCCGGTCGAGGCGGCCGAGAGCGCGGAGGCCGCCGTGCGAGACGCCGACCTGATCGTGACGGTCACGCCGAGCCGCGTTCCGCTCGTCGAGGCAGACTGGGTCGGCGACGGCGCGACGGTCATCGCGGTCGGATCGGACGGCCCTGACAAGCAGGAGCTGTCGTCGTCGGTCCTCGAGCGGGCCGACAAGGTGGTGGCGGACCGGATCGCGCAGTGTGTCGAGCTGGGCGAAATCCACCATGCGATCCGCGACGGCGTCCTGAGCCGAGAACGGATTCACGGAGAACTGGGTCAGATCGTGATCGGGGAGGTCGCCGGTCGCGAGGGGCGGGAGCGGATCGTCTGCGATCTGACCGGTGTCGGCGTCCAGGACGCCGCCATCGCCGAAGCCGCGTGGCGCGCGACCTGCTCGGAAACGCCTCCCGCTTGACGTTTCGAAGCGATTCCTTTGAGATCGTCGTCCACGGTACTGACTGATAGAGCGATTCGAATGACGAAGCCTTTCTCTCGACGATGCCGGCCGGGCCTCACGTGCGCGGCGCTGCTGTTGGCGGCCAACCTGGCGTCGCCCACGGCGGTGTTGGTGCAGGCGCCCAGGCTGGTCGTCGTCCTGGTCATCGATCAGTTTCGGGCCGACTACATCGAGACCTACGGGTCGCACTGGACCGGCGGGCTGCGCCGGCTGCTCGATGAGGGGGCCTGGTTCACCGAGGCGGCCTACCCGTACTACAACACCGTGACGTGCGCCGGCCATTCGACGATCTCGACGGGCAGCTTCCCGGCGACCCACGGCATGATCGCCAACAGCTGGTGGGACAGGGAGGCGGCACGCCGGGTGCGCTGCACCTTCGATCCCGAGACGCCGGCCGTGAGCTACGGCGCCACCGAGGTGGAGCGCGAGGGTGAGAGCGCTCACCGGTTCCTGGTGCCGACCCTGCCCGACGAGATGCGGACGCAACTCGACGGCGTGCGGATCGCCACGTTCTCGTTGAAGGAGCGCTCGGCGATCGGGCTGGCCGGTCAGCGAGCTGACGCGCTGCTCTGGCTCGGCGGTGACGGTTCGTGGCTGACATCGCGCGCGTTCAGCCCAGCCCCGGTGCCCTTCCTCGCGGAGTGGCTGCGCGCGGACCCGCTGACCGATGCCGTCGGCCAGGCCTGGGAGCGGGTGGGAGACCTCGAGAGCTATCTCCACGTCGATGATGCCGAGGGCGAGCGACCGCCCGCCGAGTGGGCCCGGGCGTTTCCCCACCCGCTCATCGGCGCGGCCGGTGCCGACCCGCAGTTCCTCGAACGCTGGAAGACGAGCCCCTGGTCCGATGCCTACCTGGGAAAGCTGGGCCGGGCAGCCCTCGACTCGCTCGCGCTCGGCCAGCGCGACAGCGTCGACTACCTCGGCATCGCGTTCTCGGCCCTGGACCTGGTGGGCCACCGCTTCGGGCCGCGCAGCCACGAGGTGCAGGACCTCCTGCGGCAACTCGATCGGACGATCGGTGAACTGCTCGACGCACTCGACCGCGAGGTGGGTGCGGGCCGCTACGTCGTGGCACTGTCGGCGGACCACGGCGTCTCACCGATTCCGGAGCAGATGCAGGCGGAAGGCTTCGACGCCGGCCGGGTGCTGATGCGGCCGATCGGCGAACGGTTGGAAGCGGTGCTGGTTCCTCGGTTCGGTCCGGGGCCTCACGTGGCCGCCGTGACCGCGGGTGGTGTCTACTTCGCGCCCGGCGTCTACGACCGGTTGACGGCGGATCCGCCGGCCCTCGACGAGGCGATCGCCGCGCTCGCCGGGAGCCCTGGTGTTGCCAAGGTCTTCCGCCGCGAGGCGCTGATGAACGGCGCGCCGGCCGATCCTGACGCACGTGCCGTGGCGCTGAGCTTCCATCCCGACCGCAGCGGAGATCTCTTGTTCACGCAGAAGCCGTACTGGATGAGCGGCGTCGCGGCCTCCCACGGGACCTCGAATCTCTACGATCAAGAGGTGCCGGTCGTGCTCTACGGCGCTGGGATTCAACCCGGCCGGTACCGTGGGCCGGTCACGCCCGCCGACATCGCGCCAACGCTCGGCCGGATGATCGGTGTGACTCTGCCGCGCCCGGACGGCCGCGTCCTCACCGAAGCCCTCGCCCCCCGGTAGTCGTTCCGATGAACACCTACGCGGTCATCATTCTCGTTGCGCTGGTGGGCGAGTTCCTCCTGTCACTGACCGCGGGCCTGCTGAACGTGCGCGCGATGTCGGTCGAGGTGCCTGACGAATTCCGCGGGCTGTACGACACCGAGCGCTACACGAAGTCGCAGGACTACACGCGTGTCCGCACCCGATTCGAACTGGTGCAGGGCACGGTGCTGCTGGCGGTGCTGCTGGCGTTCTGGCGGCTCGGGGGCTTCGGGTGGCTCGACGGCGCCGTGCGCGCGCAGGGGTTCGGGCCGATCGGTTCCGGCCTGCTGTTCGTGGCTGTGCTGATGGCCGCGCAGATCGTGCTGGGCCTGCCGTTCCGGGTGTACTCGACCTTCGTCATCGAGGAGCGGTTCGGCTTCAACCGAACGACGATGGCGACGTTCTGGGCCGACCGGGTGAAGGCGCTGGCGCTGACGGTGGTCCTGGGCGGGGCGCTGCTGAGTGCGATCCTCTTCTTCTTCGGCTGGGCCGGCGGCACCGCGTGGCTCTGGTGCTGGGCGCTCGCGACGGCGTTCATGCTGGTGACTCAGTTCGTCGCGCCGACCTGGATCATGCCGCTGTTCAACACGTTCTCGCCCTTGGGCGAGGGCGACCTGCGGGAAGCGATTCTCGGCTACGCGCGGGCGGTGGCCTTTCCGCTCGACGGCGTCTTTGTCATCGACGGCTCGCGGCGATCCTCGAAGGCCAACGCGTTCTTCACCGGATTCGGCAGCCACAAGCGGATCGCGCTGTTCGATACGCTGATTGCCCAGCAGACAGTGGACGAACTGGTCGCCGTCGTGGCCCACGAAGTCGGGCACTACAAGCGGCGGCACGTGCTCGAGCGGCTCGTGCTCGCGACGGTGCACACCGGCGTGATGTTCTGGCTGCTGTCGGTGTTTCTCGAGCAGCCCGCGCTGTTCGCGGCATTCGGCGTCGCCGAGCCGTCGGTCTACGGCGGGCTGGTCTTCTTCGGCCTCCTGTTCACGCCGATCGAGCTACTGCTGTCCATCGCCGTCAACGCGCGTTCACGGCAGAACGAGTTCGAGGCCGACGAGTTCGCGGTGCGGACGACTGGCAGCGCCGGCGCGCTGGTGTCGGCCCTGAAGAAGCTGTCGGTCGAGCGATTGGCCAACCTGACGCCGCATCGGCTGAGTGTCGTGCTCGACCACTCGCATCCGCCGCTCCTCAGGCGGATCGCGGCGATGCGAGCCGTCGAGGCGCGCGGCTGAATCCGTCCATCCGGGAGGCAGGTGTGGAAGCGTCGCGAGGGGCATCACCCTTTTCGTCAGCATCGGCCAAGGCGCTCGTCGTCGCTGCCGTGCTCGGCCTCGGCGTGGCGGCGTGTCAGCCGTCCAACGACGCCGCGCGCAGCGGCATCGCCGCGGAGTCGCTGATGGAGCACATCCGCGTCCTGGCGTCGGACGAGTTCGAGGGCCGGGCTCCGGGGTCGGCCGGCGAGGCCCGGACCGTCGCCTACCTGACCGATCAGTTCCAGCAGCTCGGGCTCGCGCCCGGCAACCCGGATGGCACCTACGTGCAGGCGGTGCCGCTCGTGGGGATCACGCCGCGGCCCAACGGCGGTCTGGAGATCGCTGGCGGCGGGGCGACCGCGACCCTCGAGCCCGGCGCCGACTACGTCGCCTACACGAAGCGCGTCGTCGAGGAGGTCGAGCTCGACGGCGAGCTGGTCTTCGTCGGCTACGGCGCGGTGGCGCCGGAGTACGACTGGGACGACTTCAAGGACGTCGATGTCAGCGGCAAGGTGCTGCTGATGCTAGTGAATGACCCGCCCGGCCCCGACATCTTCGGGGGAAAGGCGATGACCTACTACGGGCGGTGGACCTACAAGTTCGAGATCGCGGCGGCGCGCGGCGCGGCCGGCGCGCTGGTCATCCACGAGACCGGGCCGGCGGGCTATCCCTGGGAGGTGATCGGCAGCAGCCCCTACGGCGAGCAGTTCGATCTCGTCACCGAGGATCGCAACATGGGCCGGGCGCGCGTCGAAGGGTGGATCCAGCAGGACGCGACGGCGCGGCTGTTCGAGATGGCCGGATTGGATTTCGAGGACGCCAAGCGCGCCGCCACGCAGCGTGATTTCGAGCCGATCGCGCTCGGCCTGACGGCACGCACGACGATCGTCAACACGCTCAGAACGGTCGACTCACAGAACGTCGTGGCGCGACTCGAGGGCTCGGACGCGTCCGACGAGAGCGTCTTCTACGTCGCCCACTGGGACCACCTGGGCCGCGACGCGACGCTCGCGGGCGACCAGATCTTCAACGGCGCGGCCGACAACGCGAGCGGCACGGCGGGGCTGCTGGAGATCGCCGGCGCGTTCGCCCGAGCGGGCGCGCAGCAGCGCAGCGTCGTCTTCCTGGCCGTGACCGCCGAAGAGCAGGGGCTGCTGGGGTCGCGCTACTACGCGGGGCAGCCGCTCTACCCGACGGCGCGGACCGTGGCGGCGCTCAACATGGACGTCCTGAACCTGCTGGGTCGGACCCGGGACGTGACCGTGGTCGGCATGGGCCAGTCGAGTCTGGACGACCTGGCAACGCGCCTGGCGAGGGACCGGGCGCGGGTGCTGCGGCCGGACCCGGAGCCCGAGAAGGGCTTCTACTATCGATCGGACCACTTCGAGTTTGCCAAGGTCGGCATCCCGGCCTTCAATCCGGACGGCGGCGTTGAGTTCTTGAGCGAGGACAAGGAGGAAGGTTACGGCCTCCGGATGCGCGAACAGTACACCGCCGAGGATTATCACCAGGTGTCGGACGAGGTGAAGGACTACTGGGATCTCTCGGGCGCCGTGGACGATCTCGATCTCTTCTTCGAGATGGGCCGCGAGCTGGCGAACAGCGCGGCGTGGCCCGAGTGGAGTGAATCGAGTGAATTCCGCGCGGTGCGCGAGGCGGATCGCGACCAACCATAGGAACAACGGTTGACCCGATCGGACTTCGCCTACGGCTCGTCCCGGCAGGGCTGAAGCCCTGCCCTACGTCATTCTTGGCTCACCCTTGGCGATCGAGAAACGGTCGTACCAGGTCGAGTCGGCGCCGCCGAGCCGCCGCGCCAGCCTGACGTCCACGAGGTACGGCCGACCGTTTGACGTCGCCTCGAAGCAGCGATCGAGCGCGCCGCCGAGCTCGGCCGGATCGTCCACGCGCTCGGCCTCCACGCCGTACCCCTTGCAAAGCGCGACGTTGTCAATGTCCGGCCCCTGCAGGTTGGCGCCGATGTACTTGCCGGTCGCCGCCGCCCGCTTCCCGTAGAGGTGCAGGAACTTCCGGTTCGCCTGGTACCCGCCGTTGTTGTAGACGACGACGCCCAGCGGCACCTCGTAGCGCGTCGCGCTCCAGAGCGCCTGGATCCCGAACTGCAGGCTGCCGTCGCCGACCAGCGCGACGACCTGGCGGTCGGGCCGGCCGATCTTGGCGCCGACGCCCGCGGCCACGCCCCAGCCGAGCACGCCGCCGCTCGACGTGTAGTTCACCCGCCGCGCCGTGCCGGTCGAGACGTCCATGTAGGCGGGGAGGTACTCCTCCGATGTGATCAGCTCGCTGACGACGATGGCGTCGTCCGCCATCTTCGCGTTGAGCTCCTTGGTCAGCCGGGCCGTCGAAATCGGCGAATCGTTCCAGCGGGCAGCGGCCGCGTCGTCGAGCCGCTGGCGCCGCGCCTGGGCATAGGCCTGCACCGTTCGCCGACGATCATCAACCGCAATCGGCGAGAGCGTCCGCTTCCGCAACTCTGCCAGGACACCGGCCGCCGCCTTGCGGACGTCGGCCAACATCGCGAGGTCGACCGGATAGCTGCGACCGATCTCTTCGGCATCGACGCCGGTGTGGATCACCTTCGCCCCGGGCGGAACCGGCGAAGCCGACGGCCGGCCGCCGAACGCGAACATCGTTCCACCGACGCTCCAGTAGAGATCGAAGTCCTGCCTGTAGTCGCGATCGAACATGAACATTCCCGAGTAGTGGGGATGCGTCGTCGGGAACGGGACGCCGGCGTGACTGGTCTGGAGGTCGAGGAAGACCGGCGCGCCCAAGAGATCGGCGATCGCCATGATCTCGTCGGCGCCGCCGTAGCGAACCATTTCACGACCGACGACGATGATCGGGAACTCGGCCTCGGCGAGCATCCGCGCCGCCTCGGCCACCTGGTCGGGATCGGGCTCGAGCGACAGTTCAACCTCCGACCGGGAGCGCGGCACGATCTCGGCCTGCTCGACCGGTGTTTCCCAGAGGTCCTTGGAAAAGGTGACGAACGTCGGCCCGCCGGGCGGCACGCGTGCGAGCAGGAAGGCACGGCGCAGCACCTCCGGGATGGTGCCGGCGTTCATCACATCCCAGGTCCATCGGGTGTAGTCGCGCGGCAGTTGATGCAGGTTGACCGCTTCGAGGAAGGCGTTCGTGCCGCGCAGGCCCGTGGCCTGCCGACCGACCGTGACGACGACGGGTGTTCGGTCCTTGAAGGCGTTGACCATCGGCGCCAGGGCGTAGCCGGCGCCGGCGACCGAATGGAGATTCATGATCGCCGTCTGGCCCGATGCGCGTGCGTAGCCGTCGGCCATCGACATGACCGAGCCCTCGTGCAGCGACTGGACGTACTGCAGCGATAGCCGGTCGACCAGCGCGTCAAGGAAGCCGACCTCCTCCGAGCCGCCGAGGCCGAAGACGTAGGGGACCTTCCAGTCGACGAGGAACTCGGCCATCAACTCGCCGCCGGTCTGGCCGCGGAGGACGCGGCCAGGCGCGGCACCGCCGACCTGGCCTGACGCCGACAGTGAGCCGGCGAGGCTGCTGGCCGCTGACGCGCCGACGCCGACCTGGGCGACGCGCGAGACGAACGTCCGCCTGTCGATCTGGCGATCGAGGAACTGCTTCGCGATCTCTTTCATGGCGTCACTCCCAGACGCGGCGCGGTGGCGCCGCGAGGCTGCACGGGAACGACGCGATTATAGCGTGGGTGGGAGGACGGGCGGAGCCGAACCGCTATTGGCGGCCCCGGCCATTACCCCGGCGGAAATCTCCGCGCGAGCGCTCTCGGCGCTCGACCGTCAACTCCGCGAAGCGCTCCTGCTGTTCGGCCGTGAGGATCTCGGCGATGGCGGAGCGGAGTTCCTGCTGCGCCGACCGGAACTGCTCGCGCACTCCTTCGTTGAGCGAGCGCATCCGGTCGCGCTGCTCGTCGAACAGTGCGTCCAACTCGTCACGCTGTTCCGGGGTCAGTTCGAGTTCGTCGGCCAGCCGGCCGATCAGACGCTCGGGCGATGCGCCACGCCTACCGTCACGGAATCTGTCCTCCGAGTCATCGTCTTGCGGGCGATCGTCAGCGATCGACCTCCGGGGCATCCGGTCGGACGGTGTGAGCCAGGTGCCGGCCAGGACGCCGGCGCCGATGCCGCCCGCAAAGACCACGACGACGAAGAGCGCGAGCCAGATGCGCGCGATGTTACTGGTCATAGCCAGCCTCCAGGAGTGGGTCGTCGGGATCCGCGGTCAGGACGGCCTCGAGCATCGAATCGGCGCTGACCTCGGCCTGCCAGAAGAGCGCCGTGGTCGGCAACTCCGTGAGTTCCGGATCGATCGCCCAGGTCTCAGCGACCTGTGCCAGATCGATAGGGTCGGCCGCCGTCACACGCTCGGCCGTCGCCGCGGCCGCGATGATGAGCGCGGCCGCGACGGGCGCGAGACGAACGGTCCACGTGCGCCAGTTCAGCATGTCGGCCCAACTGACCTCGGCATCGAGGCGATCGGACAGGCGCCCGGCGAAGCCGAGCGGTACGTTGGCTTCGGGCCGCGCCGTCAGCGCGCGCACGACGATTGCCTGATCCTCCGCAAGCGGCCGGCAGGCGTTGCACTCGCGCAGGTGCCGTGCGAGCGCCACGCCGTCGTCGGTCTCGAGCGCGCCGTCCGCCCGGCGGGCGATGAGCGCCTCGGCCTCCTTGCAGGTCAACATGCCTTGGCCTCCACAGGGCGGCCGGAACTCTGACCGCCGGATTGCGACGCGCCGGGCGACGACGATGTCGTCCGAGTCATGAGCGGTTCGAGCAGCGGCCGCAGCCGATGACGCGCCCGGAAAATCCGCGATTCGACGGTCCCGATCGGGATGTCGAGCAACTCGGCGATCTCGCGGTAGCCGAGGCCGTGGATGTCGCGCAGTGTGACCGCGACCCGCAGCTCCTCGGGCAGTGCCGCCAGCGCCTTGTCGATCGCGTCCCGGCGCACGACATCACCCTCGACATCTTCTCGGCTGACGGCACGTTCGGGCGCCTCGGGTGCGTCGGCGTCGAGCGAGGCACCCCAGAAGGCGCCGCGGCGTTTCTGGCGCGCCATGTGCGCCCGGATAACGTTGGTCGCCACGCTGTACATCCACGTCTTGAACGTGCTGTCGCCGCGAAACTTCTTGATGGCGCGATACGCCCTCACGAACGCCTCCTGCGTGAGATCCTCGGCGTCGCCGTCGTTCGACGTGAGGCTGCGCGCGAGGTTGAAGATGCGCCGCTGGTACCGGCGCACCAGTTCGTCGAATGCCTCGCGGCTGCCTCCCGCGGCCGCCTCGACCAGTTCCCGATCGACGTCTGTTCCGGCATCAGCCATGGGCGCAACGTTGCGCGCTCGAGGTTGCGGCCAAGCACGACGCTGGACCCTGCGGTCCAGCGCCGCGATCAGCACGGCTATCGGTTGCCTCGTCGAGCGCGTCTCTCTTCCATACGACGTTCGCGCCCGCCTCGAAGTTCTGCGGCCTCGGCCCGTTGCTCGGGTGTCAGGACCGCCAGCACCTCGCTCCGGATGTTCGCCTGCAGGATCATGGCGTCGGCCTGCACCTCGGCGAGTTCGGCACTGTGCCGTCGGATCAGGGCTTCATCGATCGGCGTGGCTTCCGCCGCCAGGCGCAGCGCCTCGCGGATCGGCGTACTGCGCTCACGCAACTCGGCCTGCGTGTCCCGCTCGCCACTCACGATCTCACGGATCTCGGTCCGCTGCGCCTCGCTGAGGTCGAGTTCCCGCAGCCCCCGCATGACGGCCGAGCCGCGGCCGCGGTCCATGGAGCCTCGTTGCCCTCGGCCGAAACCCTGCTGGCCGGCGGCATCCAGATTGGGGGACACGGCGACGAGGCCGGCCGCCACCAGGCTCGCCACACCGAGCGTCAGTCCGATTCCGCGTGCTTTCGACGTTCTGCTTCGCATGCTGTTCCTCCCGGTTAGATGGTTGGGCGAACGGTGCCGATCCGGCCCTGGTGTCGGGTCCGAACGGCCACGCCCGCCGTCAATCAGGTAGACCGGGTGGGGGCGGCGGATATTCCCGCCTCTATCTATTGGGCCAGTTCGGCGGCCCAGGCGAGAACGAGCCGGATCTCCCGGCTTGGATCGGCCGGCTGCAGCATGAGGAAGCGTCCGTCGGAGGCGACATCGTAGTTGGCGAGATGACTGCCGAGGTCGACGTCGAACGGGCGTTCGAAGAGCCGGCGGGGTGCGTCCGGCACGAGCGCGTCGGCGGTCGTCTCGATGTCGGCGACGAGCATCTCGGCGCCGCGCCGGTAGAAGAGCTGTCGCCCGTCGCACGACCAGACCGGTTCGGTGCCGCCGGCCGGCGACACGATGAGCTCTCGACCGTCCGGCGGATACGCCTGGACGTATACCTGATCGAATCCCGCGGCGTCGGAGACATAGGCAAGGGCGCGGCCGTCGGGCGCCCACGCCGGCGAGCGCTCGTCGGCCTGCGTCGCCGCGAGCGGCGTGTTCGTGCCGTCAGCCGTGCGGACCAGTACGTCGCGCCCGTTCGCCCCGACCTCGTAATAGGCGAGACGGCCGTCGCCGGTCCACGCGCCTGGGTTCTGAGAGATCGACGCGGTGATGAGTCGGTCGGCGCCGTCGTCGTCGCCATCGCGCATGCGCGGCGTCGTCAGGAAGATGTTCTGGGGACCCTCACGATTCGAGGCGAAGCTCAGACCGCCGTCACGCGTCCAGGCCGGCGACCGGTTGTCGCTGCCCGCGGTCGAGAGGCGCGCGCGGTTGCCGCCCGGCAACTCCTCGAGCCACAGTTCATGGCCGAGCAGGCCAGCCCGGATGACGACCGCCGCCTGTCGGCCGTCGGGCGACAGGCGCGGTGTCCGGTGCCGGTCGGCCACGGGCTGGGCGGCCGTCGGCGACGCCCGGCCGGTGCGGTCGACCCAGGCCAGGACATTGTCGGGCGATGGAGCCGGCAGATAGGCAAGCGCGCCGTCGGTCGACACGTCGAAGCGCGCGGTGCCCAGGCCCGAGACGTCGGCGACCGACGCGGCGACCCCCTCGAGGGCGACCGTCGGTGTGCCGGTGACGTCGAGCGCATCGAGGTCGAAGCCGACAGTGAGTAGTTCCCCGCCGAGCACGTAGGCGAGCCGCCCCGGGGCGACGTAGCGAGCGCGGCCGTTCATCGGGAAGTGCAGTTGCCAGTCGCCGTCGTCGCGATCGGGTGACCAGACGGCCATCCGGGTGTCGCGATCGCGCCGGGCGACGGCGAAGACGAGTCCCGCCCCGTCCGGCAGCGCCGATGGCCAGCCGTGCTCGATTTCGCCTCCCCGGACGTCGGGCGCAGTGAGCGCCGTTGGCGCGCCGCCGTCGGCGTCGACCCGCATGAGCCCTTGTCCCCTGAGCGGGGCGAAGACGATCGTCGCGTCGTCGACCCAGGCGCCCCCGGCGCTGTCGCTCGGGGCGTCGGTCACGGTGGCCACGGTGCCATCGTCGAGCGAGACGTGTCGCAGTTCGTCGTCTGCGAAGAAGCCGATCGACCGTCCGTCGGGGGAGAAGAACGGGCGCCTAGCGCCGTCGGTGCCGGGCAGCGCCACGGCGCGCGCCCGCTCGAGCGGCCGGAAGAACAACTGCGGGCGGCCATTGCCGTACGCCGCGAAGGCGATGCCCGATCCGTCGGGCGCTACCGCGATCTCCGCGATCTGATGATCGGCCGGGGCCGGCAAGCTGAAGCGGACGACGGTAGGCGGTTCGGGGACCGGCGCCGGCCGGGCGAGCCAGCCGGCCAACCCGCCGAGCACCAGACCGGCCGAAAGCCAGATCCAACGGCGCATCGTGTGGATTCCTGATCCTTAATCAAGGATACGCGTGGCCGGGAGGCCGGAACAGGGTCGAGCGGGTCGCCGTCCTAGTGTGAGAGGATGCGGCGGTTCCCACGCGAGGAGGACTCATGAAGATCTCTGCTCTCTCTCTCCGGTCCGTCGTCGCGGCCGTGGCGATCGCCACGTTGCTGCTGACGGCCAGCGTCGCCGGCGCCCAGTCGGACGCCGACACGATTGTCGCCTATCTCGAGCAGGTCCGCCATCAGACTGGAGCCCCAGGCGTCTCCGCTGCGGTCGCCGTTGACGGCGAGATCGTCTTCTCGGGGGGTACCGGCTTCGCGGAACTCGACAACCGGACTCCGGCCGATGGCGCCACTGTCTGGAACGTCGGGTCAGTCTCGAAGGTGATGGCGTCGATCGCCATCATGCAGCTGGTCGAGCAGGGGAAGGTCGCTCTCGTCGACGACATCCGGACCTACGTGCCGGCGTTCCCCGACAAGGGCGTGCCGATCACGCTCGGGCAGATCCTGACCCACACCTCGGGCATTCGACACTATCGCGATGGCGAGTTCGGACCTCACGGTCTCAGGTCGATGCGATTCTTCGAGGACTTCGACGAAGCGATCCAGCACTTCACCGACGATCCGTTGTTGTTCGAGCCCGGCGAACTCTGGCTCTACTCCTCGCACGCCTACAACCTGCTGCAGGGCGTCGTGGAACAGACCGTGGGGTTCGGGTTCGAGGACTACATGCGCGCCTATGTCTGGGAGCCGGCCGGGATGCTCAGCAGCTCGTTCGACGTGCCCTCGCGGGTCGTGCATCGACGCGGCCACGGCTATGCGCGTGACGACGATGGGACGATCGTGAAGAGCCGCTACGAGGATGTGAGCTACAAGTATGCCGGCGGCGGCATGCTGTCGACCGTCGAAGACCTGGTGCGGATGGGCGCGGCGATCAATGACGGTACGCTCCTCGGCGCGGAGGCCGTCGCGGAGCTGCATGCGCCGCACATCGATCCGGTCATGCAGTACCGGCCGGACGACGAGCCACGCGAGCTGCCGTTCAAGCAGGCGCTGGGCTGGGACCTGCCGACCGATGTGCTGGGTCGTCCGTACATCAGCAAGACCGGCACTGTGCGCGGTACCCGCTCGGTGCTCATCAATTTTCCGGATCACGGTGTCGTCGTGGCGATGCAGGCGAACATCGCGCCGTTCCCGATCCTGCGTCACGGTATGGCGATCGCGCAGATGTTCCTGCCGCCGGTGCACGCGCGGTAGGATGCGCAGGCCGATGCGTTCCGTGGTCTCCGTTCATCGCCTCCGCCCGGTCGTCGCCCTGGTGGGTCTGATCCTGGCGACCACCGTCTCGGCCCAGGAGGCACCCGATCAGGGCGCCATCCTCGACGCGCTGGGTGAGATCCGGCGTGCGGCCGGGGTGCCGGGTGTGACCGCCGCGGTGGCCGTTGACGGCGAGGCGATCTTCTCGGGCGGCACCGGCTGGGCCGATCTCGAAAACCAGGCACCGTCAGCCGGGGTGACGGTGCACAACGTCGCGTCGATCTCGAAGGCGATGACGACGGTGGCGATTCTGCAGCTGGTCGAGCAAGAGGTGCTGGGCCTCGACGACCGGATCCGGGAGCACCTGCCCGCGCTGCCGGCAAGCGTCGACCGCGTGACCGTGCGTCAGATCATGACGCACACGTCTGGACTCAGAGAGAGCTACGAGTTGCCGCTGCGCACCGTCGACGCATTGGTCGCGGCGATCGGTGACGCCGGCGCTGACGCGTTGCGCTTCGCGCCGGGTGAGTTCTGGTCCTATTCGTCCGCGGGGTTCAATCTATTGCAGGCGGTGATCGAGTCGGTGTCGGGTCTCGACTTCGAGCTCTACATGCGTACGCGAATCTGGCAGCCCGCCGAAATGTCGCGGACCGCGCTGGACGTGCCGGCGCAGATCGTGCCGCGGCGAGGCCGGGGCTACGGGCGGGACGGCGATGGGAATCGGATCAACGCCACGTTCTTCGACATGCCTGCCCTCTGGGCTGCGGGAGGGGTGCTATCGACGGCCGGCGATCTCGCGAGACTGGGCGTGGCGATCAACGACGGCGCGCTCCTGGAGCGCTCGACCGTGACGCTGATGCACCGGGCCCAGGTCGACCCGGTGATGGAGTTCAAGGTCGGCGGGCCGCCCGAGGAACGGGACTTCGTCCAGGCGCTGGGTTGGTGGATCGACACCGATGCTCGCGGGCGGCGCTACGTCAACCACACCGGACAGATCAGAGGCGTCAGCTCGATCCTCATGAACTATCTGGATGACGATCTGGTGATCGCCCTCGTCGCCAACATCCTGCCGTTCGACGCGCGGACACACGGCGAGGCGCTCGCGCAGATCTTCTTCGAACAGTAGGCCCCTGCCTGGCGCAATGCCCACGTTCGCGCGGTAGAGGGCTATTCGCGCCCCTGAAGGGGCGCGCCACCAAGAGAAAGTCAAAGAGAGGCCCGAGCGGAAGACCGCCGCTCAGTACTTGCGATTCTGCTGGCGGAGGATGTCGAACTGCGCCGTGTCGGCGACGGCCATCACCGCCATCACGCCGGCCTGCACCGGATCGGTCACGACCAGGTCGGCCGCGTCGGGGACGCCGCCCGCCATGTTGAGCGAGATGACGATGAGGCCCTGGCGGCGGACATCCTCGACCGCCGCCGTGATCTCGCCGCCCATGATCGCGCCGGCCAGGACGAGCAGATGGACGCGCGGCAGCTGGACGACTGCGCGCACCGCGCCACTGATCGACTCTTCGCCCACGAGCGGAATCGTGTCGACCGAGATCCGCTCGCCCCGGATGTTGTGGCGGTCGGCCTCGGAAATGGCGCCGAGCGCGACCTGACCCACCTGCGCCCCGCCGCCAATGATGATGATGCGCTTCCCGTAGATCGCGCCCGACGACGACTTCGATTCGACCGCGCTGGCGACCGGCAGGGCCGTGAGCTCGGCGAGGAGCGGGTCCGCGCTCCCGTCCAGCGTGAACTCCACCGACAGGCGGCGCACCGCCGGCGCGTGCGACACCACTTCGAGCGACGTTACGTTCGCGCCGTGGCCGGCCAGCACCTTCGACACCTGGTGCAGCGAGCCTGGCTCGTCGGCGAGCTTCAGGACGAGCGCATGTGCATCCGCCATGAGTGGATTCTACCGCCTCCGACCGATCACCGCGTGGCCCAGTCGTAGTGGGCGGCGGCCCGTTCGATGACCTCGGGCAGATCGCTCGCCAGCAGATAGCGCTCGGCTACCAGCGCCAGCGCGGCCGCGGTGATCCGGCCGAGGTAGTCGTGCCTGTCCCGGTAGCGCTCGTCGATCGACCGCCGGTCGTCACCGATCCGCTCACGCTCCGCCCGCGTGCGGGCCAGCGGGAAGTACGACCCGATTTCACTCGACAGCCGACCCGGCGCGCCGATGCTGGCATGGCGGTAGTTCCAGCCGGTCTGGGTGGCCAGCGGCACCTCGATCTCAGGCATCCGGATTCCGGCGCGGTCGTTGCCGGCCTCGTCGACGGCCGGCACGCGCTGAACGAACGGCTCGCCGATGCCCGGCGGCTCACGCGAGACGATGCCCGACGCCCAGTCGGGGCCGTAATCGAGCCGGAGCGCCGTCAACGGCGCGCGCGGCAATGCGTTCGGCGGGCCCGCTGGCCAGCCGGCGTCGGGGGGCGCCGTCAGCGTGGCGTCGGCCAACCGCGGGTACTGGCTCGGAGGCGGCTCGTGCTCGTCGGTGACCCAGGCGTCGAGGGCGTCGAACAGCGCGCGGATCACCGGCGCGTAGACGAGCGTGTTCATCGAGGCCTGGCCCAGAAAGATGGCGGATGGGTTCGGCGCCGGCGGGAACCGCCCGATGATGTGCGGCGCCGACGCAATCGTGTAGATCCGGCTCGTCGCGGGCGGCGCGATGTCGCGGGTGCCGGTGGGGTCGGTGTGCACCAGCGATCCGGCGCGGTTGAAGTACTCGGAGTTGGTCAGGACATGGAAGAACTTGGGCACCGTGCCGTTCGCCTCGGCGCGGCGGAGCAGGCCATCGCGCGCGCCCGTCACCGGGTCGGTGAGCGTCGTATCGGTGAACGGGAACATGTCGACCGGGAAGAGGAAGTTGTAGTGCTGCAGCGCGTCACGCGACGCCTGGGCGAAGCGGTGGTTGAACGACCCCCGGCCGCCGCCGCCGACCTGATCGATGATGCCGTCGAAGACCTGCCGCCCCGATTCGTCCTCGTTGAATCCCTGGTAGACGAGGTGGCGGAGGAACCGGCCGGTTTGCGAGACACCCCACGCCAGCGCGTGCTCGACGCCCGGCAGCGGATTGTCGGGGCTCTCGGAATACTTGAAGAAGCTGACGATGTCGCGCGTGCCGGCGAGTCCGGTGCCGACGACGCGCGGGCCCTCACTCAGATAGACGACGTCGTAGATGCGGCCGGGTTCGAACCCGCCGTCGAGCGTGACTGTTCCAGGCTCGGTGAACCGCCACCGGTCGCGCGCCACCACCTCGGGCCGGTCGGTCGGCAACGTCTTGACCAGCATCACGTGCTCGTCGCTCGAGGGATCGACGACCGGATAGGCGCGATGGCCCCGATCGGCGAGGCGCGCCGTCGGATCGACGGGCCCGACGAAGTTGCCGCGCACGAGGCCGGTGATCGGTTCGCCCTCGTTCGTTGCGATAGGCATCGACATCCGCATCCGCCCGTCGGGGACGTCCCACTGCCAGCCCAGCCAGAGCAACGAGAAGCCGCGCCGCATCAGCGCGCCGTCGCCGAACTCCTCGTCGGTCGTCGGGTCGGCCGAGTTGCTCGCCTTCTGGAAGGTGCGAAGGATCCGCTTGCCGCCCCGGTTGCCGGCTTCGTAGAAGAGCCGACCGTTGCCGCGGCTCGGATCCACCGGTTTGAGGAGATAGAAGTCGGCGCTGAACTCGACTTCACCGCGGGCGTTGCGCGGTGCCAGCGCGAGGTCGACGACGATCTCGTTCTGGCGTTGATCGGGATCGAGCGCGAAGTGCGCCGTGCCGACCAACTTCTCGTAGGGGCCGGCGAGGCCGAACGGCCGACCGTCGAGGACGACTTCACGCCGTTCGATCTCCAGGCGGACCAGCCGAGCGTCGCTAGTGTCGGCGACGGCCAAGCAGAACACGAGCCCGATCAGGGCACGAATGAGCACGGTGCGAGGACAGGGCATCTCACTACCTCTCGTCCCATGGATCCTATATCCTGTTTTACTCCTGTTCGGAGTTTCAGGGACAAATAGGAGGTGTCGTGAGCAATCGACGATTCCGGCCGTGGTTCGCGGCGGTGATCGGCGCGGTGGTCGTGTACGGCGCGGCGGCCGCCCAGTCGGACGACGAGGCCACACTCAGATCCCTCGAAGCGGCCCAGGCCGATGGGGTCGTCACGAAGAACTACGCGGCGCTCGAGCGGATCTACGCTGACGACTTCGTCTTCACCCACGGCACCGGTGAGGTCCACGACACCGCGCAGTGGATCGCCGCGCTCAAGGCAGGCCGCGACTACCAGTCGCGCCAGCACGAAGCGCTCGAGGTGGAGTTGCACGATGACCTGGCCGTCGTCTATGGGGTGCTGCGCATCGAGGCGAGCGATCAGGGACGCTTTCGCGCGCGCTACGTGCGCGTCTACGAGCGCCGGGACGGCCGCTGGCGGCTAGTGTCGCACCGGACGGTGGAGCAGACGAGCCTCGATTGAGCGCGTCGGGACCGGGCTGTAGTGGTCCTCGGCGGCGTTGCGCCCACGGTCCCGAGGGTGTATCGTTTAGAGAACTCGCCTAGGACATCAGCGTTCCAGTTTGATCCTCTCCGGTGTGATCAGCCGACAACGTTGAGACCGGTGTCGCAGGTCGTGGACGACCCGCCGGCTGCCGAGGCGCATTGAGTCACCAGGGAGGACGTCATTTCTTCAAGAGTATTCGTCGGCAATCTCAACTACGAAACCACACAGCAAGACCTCGAGACCCTCTTCGCTACGGTTGGAGGGATCTCCGAAGTCTTCCTACCGACCGACCGGGCGACGGGCCGACCGCGCGGCTTCGCGTTCGTCGAGTTCAGCGATTCGGCTACCGTTTCGCTGGCTATCGAGAAACTGGATGGCGCCGAACTGCAGGGGCGCAACATCCGCGTGAGCGAGGCTCGCGAGCGCGCGCCGCGCGCGCCGGATATGCCGTTCGAGCCGTCGCCGTGGGGCGACGACCGGCCGAAGCGCGGCGCGGGCGGCAAGCCGAAGGGCAGCCGCCGAGGGCTTCGCGCCCGCAAGCGCGGCTTCTGATTCCCGCCCGTTCCCCCCCCTGGAGATTCGTTGATGCCTAGCGCGCGTGCCCGACACATCCTCGTCAAGACCGAAGACGCCTGCACCGCTCTGAAGACCGAGATCGAAGGTGGCGCGGATTTCGCGGCCGTCGCGAAGCAGCATTCGCAATGTCCGTCAGGGCAAGAGGGCGGCGACCTGGGTGAGTTCGGTCCTGGGCAGATGGTGCCCGAGTTCGATCAGGTCGTCTTCAACGAGGAAGTGGGCAAGGCGCACGGTCCGATCAAGACCCAGTTCGGGTTTCATCTGGTCGAGATCACGAGCCGGACCTAGCCGTCTCCCAGCCTTCGCCTCAGAGCGAGGGGTCACCACCCTTCACGTTTACGCAAGCCGGTGACGTGCGCCGTGTGATGGCACCCGTGCCAAGCGTAGATCTGCAGCATGTCGTCGAGGTTCAACTCGCCGAGCTCGGGATGCGTGAGCGTGCGCGCCAGATCTGCCGGCGAGAGCCCCCGCAGCATCAGTACCCACCGCGCGTGCAACTGCTCCAGGGCACCGAGCGACACCTCGACCGGCGCCGTGTGCGCTTCAGACAGCGTCGCCCAGCGGTCCTAGTCGTAGACCTTGATCGCCGGCGCGTCTTCACTGAGCGCCCACTTGAATCGCACGTACGAGTTCACATGGCTGTCGAAGACGTGATGCACCACCTGGCGCACGGTCCAGCCATCGGGCCGGTAGGGCGTGTCGAGTTGGTGGTCGTCGAGTCCTTCGATGGCGCTGCGTAGCTGCTTCGGTGCGGCGGCGATCTCGTCGGTCCAGTCTGCACGCATGCCGTCGGTCACGTCCTTGGTCAGCTGCAGCTCACCGATCGGGTATCGCAAGTCGTTCATCGGGTCATTCTATCGTTCCGGCGAGCGCGCGAGTCCTGTGAGAGTATAGGCCCGAGTCCCATGGCGACCATCGACCCAACCGACGGCCGGTCCGGTCCCGTCGTTCCGGCGTCGCAGACCTTGCCCGAGATCACGGCGAAGGCGGTGGTGCTCGGCGTCGTCCTGTCGATCGTCCTGGCCGCTGCGAATGCCTACCTCGGTCTGTTCGCCGGCATGACGGTCTCGGCGTCGATCCCCGCGGCCGTCATTTCGATGGCGGTACTGCGCCTGTTCGCGCGGTCGAACATTCTCGAGAACAACATCGTGCAGACGGCTGCGTCGGCCGGCGAGAGCCTGGCTGCAGGGGTGATCTTCACGATTCCGGCGCTCATCATTCTGGAGACCTGGACCGAGTTTCGCTACTGGGAAGTGACGCTGATTGCCGGATTCGGCGGCCTGCTCGGCGTGCTGTTCACGATCCCGCTCCGGCGCGCGCTGATCGTCGAGCAACCTTTGAGATTCCCGGAGGGTGTCGCCACGGCGGAGGTGTTGAAGGTCGCCGACAGCGGCGGCGGTGGCATCGGGTATCTGATGACGGCAGGCGGCGTGGGCGCGCTGTTCAAACTCGGCGGCCTCGGACTGCAGCTGTGGCACGAGGCTATCGAGTATGCGAGGTTCGCGGGCGGGACGATTCTCTACATCGGCACGAACCTGTCACCCGCACTCGTCGGTGTCGGCTACATCGTCGGATTGAACGTCGCGGTCCTCCTGCTGGTCGGCGGGCTGCTGAACTGGTGGATCGTGATTCCGACGATCGTCGGCTCCGGTGGTGTGACCGACGGCGACCCGGTCGCGATCGCCGGCACCCTGTGGAGCACGCAGACCCGGTATCTGGGTGTCGGCGCCATGGTCGTCGGCGGTCTCTGGGCACTCGTGCAGTTGAGGGCCAGTCTGGTGTCGGGCATCCGCTCCGGCATCGAGGCGTATCACCGGGTCCGCGCCGGCGGCGGCGGTGACGTCCCGCGCACCGAACGCGATGCGCCGATGCCGTGGGTCGGCTGGACGCTGCTGCTGTCGGTCGTGCCGCTGTTCCTGGTCTTCAATCAGTTTACCGGTAGCGCCGCCGTGTCCGCCGTGATGGCCGCGGTCATGCTGGTGGCCGGATTCCTGTTCTCGGCGGTGGCGGGTTATATGGCGGGCCTCGTCGGTTCGTCCAATAATCCGATCTCCGGCGTCACGATCGCGACCCTGCTGATGTCGTCGTTGCTGCTGCTGCTCATGCTGGGCGCCGACAACCCGACCGGTCCGGCCGCGGCGCTGTTCATCGCCGCGGTGGTCGCCTGTGGCGGTGCGATTGCCGGCGACAACATGCAGGATCTCAAGGCTGGCTATCTGGTCGGCGCGACGCCCTACAAGCAGCAGGTGATGCAGGCGGTCGGCGTCGTCGCGGCCGCCACCGTGATGGCACCGATTCTGACGCTCCTGCTGCGGGCCTACGGCATCGGCATCGCGACCGCGGAGCATCCCGAGCCATTGGCGGCACCGCAGGCCACGCTGATGGCGTCGGTGGCGCAGGGCGTCTTCGGCGGCGACCTGCCCTGGACGATGGTCTTCATCGGCATGGCGATCGCGGCTGCGGTGATTGTGATCGATCTGGTGCTCGAGCGGCGCGGGTCGACGTTTCGTGCGCCGGTACTCGCGGTGGCGGTCGGGATCTACCTGCCGCTCGAACTCGAAGTGCCGATCTTCGTCGGGGGAGCGATCGCCTCGGTGGCCGAGCGCGCGCGACGCCGACGTGGTGGCACCGACGGGGCCCGCCATGGCCTCTTGTTCGCCGCCGGTCTGATCACCGGCGAGGCGCTGGTGGGGATCCTCATGGCGATCCCGATCGTGCTGACCAGTAACCCCGCGGTGCTCGCGGCCGGCGTGCCGCCGCAGACATGGTTGGGGCTGGTGCTGCTCGTCGGCGTGCTGTTCGGCCTGTACCGGAGCGCCACGAGCGAGGGCGGGGCGAACGGTTGAGTTGAACGATCGAGGAGAGTGAACTGATGACGATGACACGCCGGGCGTTCGTGGGATCCGTCGGCATGGCGGCGTTCGGGGCCGGCCTGCCGCTGGCGGGCCAGACCGCGGCCTCACCTCTGGTGAAGCCGCCGCGTTTGCGGCCGGGCGACACGGTCGGCCTCGTGAACCCGGCCACGGCCGCCTTCGAGACCGAACCGATCGAGATTCTGACCGAGGCGTTCGAAGCCCTCGGACTCCGCGTGAGGCTGGGCCAGCACTACTACGAGCGCCACGGCTACTTCGCCGGCCGCGATGCGGAGCGCGCGTCGGATCTGAACGCCTTCTTCCGCGACCCTGCGGTGAAGCTCATCTACGCGCGCGGCGGCTGGGGCTCGACCCGACTGCTCCCGTTGCTCGACTACGACGCGATTCGCCAGAACCCGAAGATTCTGCTGGGCTACAGCGACGTCACCGGCATCTTGCTCGGGATCCACGCCAAGACCGGCCTGGTCACGCTGCATGGCCCCGCCCCGGACGACCATTTCAGCGCCGAGCATCTGCGCTGGGTGGCGTTCGACGGTGAGATGGTGACGATGAAGAATCCGAGCACGATCGACGAGGAGATGACGGTCCAGACGGAGGACCGCACCCAGACGATCACGCCCGGGCGTGCGCGCGGCCGGATGCTGGGTGGGAACCTGACGTTGCTGACGGCGATCATGGGATCGGGCTACGTGCCCGACTTCCGTGGCAGCATCCTCTTTCTGGAAGATGTCGACGAGCAGGTCTATCGTATCGATCGGATGTTGACCGAACTGAAGCTGGCCGGCATCCTCGACACGATTGCCGGCTTCGCCTTCGGACGATGCACGAACTGCGGGCCGGGCTCGGGCTTCGGATCGCTGACCCTCGAGCAGGTGCTGGCAGAGCATATCGGGACGCTGGGAGTCCCCGCCTGGCGCGGTTCGATGATCGGCCACATCGACCGGCAGTTCACGGTGCCGATCGGGTGCGAGGTCGAGATCGACGCCGACGCCGGGACGATCCGGATGCTGGAACCGGCGGTGACGTAGGGGAAATGACCGTGGCGCGGGGCTTCAGCCCCACGATGGGGCGCTCCGAAGGAGCGCCCTCGGGCCCCGAGGAGCACGAAAATGACCAAGACCGTTGCGGAGATCGCGGAGAGCCTGGGCGCCGAGGTGGTGGGCGACGGCTCGCGCCGGATCAGCGGCGTGGCGTCGCTCGAGCGCGCCGGGGCCGACGAGATCGCGTTCATCGACAAGCCCGAGCGCGTGGAGGTGGCACTCCAGTCGGCCGCCGGCTGCTTGGTGGTGCCCTCCGGCGTGACCTCCGACGCCAAGCCGCTTATCCAGGCGGCCAACCCGAAGCTCGCGTTCGTCCGCGCCATCCAGCTCTTCCAGTCGCCCAGGTCGAGCGTCCCCGGTGTCCACCCGACGGCGGTGGTCGGTGATGGTGTCAGTCTGGGCGACGGCGTCCGCATCGGTCCATTTGCCGTGATCGAGGCCGGTGTGCGGATCGGTGCCGGCACCGACGTGGGCCCGGGCGTCTATGTGGGTGCGCGCTGTGTGATCGGCGCGGCGTGCGCGCTGCATCCGCACGCGGTGCTCTACGCCGACGTGACGCTCGGGGATCGCGTGGCGGTGCACGCCGGTGCGGTGCTCGGCAGCGACGGCTTCGGCTACGTCGTCGAGGACGGCGTGTACCACAAGTTTCCGCAGATCGGTCGGCTCGAGGTCGGCGACGACGTCGACATCGGCGCGAACACGACGATCGACCGCGGCGCGCTCGACGCGACGGTCATCGAGCGCGGAGCCAAGATCGACAACCTCGTCCAGATCGCGCACAACGTGACCGTCGGCGAGCACGCCGCGCTCTCTGCCCAGGTCGGGGTGGCGGGCAGCTCGACGGTGGAGGCGCGGGCCGTCCTCGCGGGTCAGGTCGGCGTCGCGGATCACGTCACGATCGGCGAAGGCGCGATCGTGGGTGCGCAGGGCGGGGTGCCCACCGGCAAGAAGATCCGGCCGAAGCAGATCGTCTGGGGGACGCCGGCGCGTCCGTTGAGTGAGTTCAAGGCGCAGTTCGCGGCAGCTAGCCGGCTGCCGAAGTGGAAGGCCGAACTGGACGAGTTGCGCGCCAAGGTGGCCGAGATCGACGCCCTGCGGACCCAGGTAGCCGAACTGGACGGTCTCCGCGCCCGAGTCGCCGACGTGGACGACCTGCAGGCTCGCGTGGCCGAACTGGATGCCCTTCGGACCAAGGCGGCCGAGGTCGACGCGCTGCGGACGCGCCTGGCCGAGCTGGAGCGTCGGATCGCTCAGGCGCCGGCGCTCCCGCCGACCCAACTATAATCGTCGCTTCCGTTTGGTCCGTTCATCACTAGGTGGAGGTTCGGGAATGAGCAGTGCGAAGCCAACGTACCAAGATGCCGATCTGCTGCTGCGCGTGTACGAACTCAGACGCGAGAGCGTGACGCGTGCCGCGCGCAACAAGATCAACGGCGAGTTTTGGCCCAAGAGCTACGATGACGTGAAAGCGGTGAGCGACTTCGAGCATCCGCTGAACGAAGCCTGGCGACAGGTCACGTCGTACTGGGAAATGGTCTATGGCATGGCGTACCACGATATCGTGCACGCCGACTACTGGGTCGAGAACAATGGTGAGGGCTTGTTCATGTTCGCCAAGGTCGAGCCGTATCTGAGCGAGATTCGCGCCGCCGGCTCGCCGACGGCGTTCCAGCATCTCGAGTGGGCGGCGAAGCACACCGAGAAGGGGAAGCAGTACTTCCTGATGCTGCAGGGCTATGTGAAGCAGCGGCTCGAATCGGAGTAGCGAGCCGTCAGCGAGTTCGTCCGGCGGCTCACGTCGGGCCGCCGGGCGTCACCAGACCCGCCGAGGAGCGACGACCGTGAGATCAGCCTTCTTTCAGAAGTACCTGCTGCCCGGCTTCGTCTTCCAGTCGATCGTCATCGCCGGCGGCTACGGCACCGGCCGCGAGCTGGTCGAGTTTTTCCTCGGCCTCGGGCCGCTCGGCGGGTTGCTCGCGATGGGCCTGGCGATGGTGATCTGGAGCGCCGTCGCTGCGACGAGCTTCGAGTTGGCCCGGCTCACGCGGAGCTACGACTACCGGACGTTCTGCCTCCACCTGCTCGGTCGCGCGTGGTTCCTCTACGAGATCCTGTACTTCGTGATGGCCTTCCTGGTGCTCGCCGTGATCGCGGCGGCGGCCGGCGCGATCCTGCGTCAGACGTTCGGGGCGCCCGAGCTGGCCGGGATCGTCAGCATGATGGCTGCCGTAGGGTTCCTGACGCTGCGCGGGACGCCGGCCATCGAGCGGTTCCTGGCGGGCTGGTCGTTCGTCCTGTACGGCTTCTTCGCGGTCTTCTTCGTCTGGTGCGTCATGCGGTTCGGCGAGTCGATCGGCGCCGGCTTCGCGGCATCGACTGTCGACACCCGGTGGGTGCTGGGTGGTGTGGCCTACGCCGGCTATAACCTCCAGATGATCCCGGCCGTCCTCTTCACCATGCGGCACTCGGAGACGCGGCGCCAGGCCGTCGGCGCCGGTCTGCTTACCGGACCGATCGCGATGCTGCCGGGGCTGCTGTTCTACGTCGCGATGGTCGGGCAGTATCCGGCCATTCTGGACGAAGCGGTGCCGGCGAACGTCATGCTCGAGCTGCTGGGCTCGCGGCTGTTCCAGGTCGTCTTTCAGGTCGTGCTGTTCGGCACGTTGATCGAAAGCGGCGCGGGTCTGGTGCACGGGGTGAACGAGCGCCTGGCCGCGACGTATGCGGAGAAACATCGCGAAATGCCGACGCGCCTCCGGCCGGCGATCGCGATCGGGATGCTCTTGATCGGCGCCGTCTCGGCGCAGTTCGGCCTGATCGATCTGATCGCGCAGGGCTACGGGACGATCACCTGGGGCTTCATCGTCGTCTACGTCGTTCCGGTCCTCACACTCGGCGTCTGGAAGATCGTTCACAGCGACGCCGCGTAGCGCAGCGCCAGTCTAGGCCGCTGTCCCGCAGGGGTACCACGTAGGGCAGTCCTTCAGGGCTGCCCGGCCGAGCCGCAGGCGAAGGCCACGGAGGGCGTCGCCCTACCCTACGCACTTCTCACGAGCCGCTCGACGACGTCGCATGCGACGTCGAGGGGGCGGTCGGCGCGGATGAGGTCCGCGGCCCGGGCACACGCGGCGGCGACCTGTGCATCTGTCGTCAACTCGACCAGCGCTTCGGCGACGGCAGGCCCGCGATAGGCAGCGGGTCGGAGCGACCACCGAAACTGTCTACACGACCGTCCTCGGCGTTGGTCAGCACGACCTCTATCACGCCGGGCAGATCGCGGCGCTGAAGCGCGCGGCTGAGTCGGGTTCGGACGTCTAGCGCTCGGGAAGCCAGCTTCGGCCCGAGATTCAGCAGGGCGAGTGCAGCGCGTAGTCGGCGCGCGCTACGGGCTTCGCCGCCGGCGATCCGGGGTAAACTCGCGCCGGGCGCGCCGACGCGCTCCCGCCGTCATGCCGCTGGTCGATCGAGCCATCGCCTCGCTGTTGCCACTCGTGCCGAAGCCGCTCGTGCGAGCCGTGGCCCGCCCCTACATCGCCGGTGAGACCGTCGCCGAGCTGGTCGCCGCGCTCACGCGGCTCAACCACGACGGCTGCATGGCGGCAGCCGGCATGCTCGGCGAGCTTGTCGAGAGCCGCGGCGAAGCCGAGGCGGCCGTGCGCGGGTACGAGTCGGTCCTCGAGGCGATCGAGCGGCGCAACATCGACAGCAACATTCATGTCAAACCGACACACCTCGGCCTGAAGATCGACGAGACCTTCTGCTTCGAGAATCTGCGGCGCCTGGCGGGGGCGGCCCGCGAATGTGACAACTTCGTCCGGATCGACATGGAGGACGCCAGTTGCGCGACGGCGACGCTGGCGCTGCATGCGCGGCTGCGCGAGGAGTTCGACAACGTCGGCACGGTGATCCAGTCCTACCTGCGCCGGAGCCTCGACGACGTCCGCGCGTTGGTCAGGATGCCGAAGCCTCCCAATGTGCGCCTCTGCAAGGGTGTCTACATCGAGCCGCGGACTGTGGCGTACAGCCAGCGCGAGATCATCCAGGACAACTTCGTCTGGCTGCTGCAGGAACTGCTCGACGCCGGGTGCTACGTCGGCATCGCGACGCACGACGAGCACCTGGTCTGGCGGGCCGCTAAGGTCATCGACCGGATGCAGATCGACCGGTCTCGCTACGAGTTCCAGATGCTGCTGGGCGTCCAGCCGTCGCTGCGCCGGATCATCCTCGACGCGGGGCATCGGCTCCGGGTGGCCGCGCCGTTCGGTCCGCAGTGGTATCCCTATTCCGTCAGACGACTAAGGAAGAACCCCGCGATAGCGAAGCACGTGATTCAGGCGATGCTCAGCCGGGAGCGGTGGGCATGATCACTCGACAGGAGGAGGCGATGGTCGATCGACGAAGTTTCTTGCGAGCGTCCGCGGTGACGGCGGGTGCCGCCCTGGTTGGGAGGCCGGCCGTGTCGGCGCATGACCTGCCGGGGTCGATCCAGAGTCTGCGGCCGCTGACCGACGGAATCGTGCCGATCAGCGATGACGAACGTCGCGGCCGCCTCGAGAAGGCGCGGCGTCTCATGGCCGAGCACGAAATTGACGCCATCTACATGGAAGGCGGTTCGGGCCTCTTCTATTACACCGGCGTGCGGTGGGGCAACAGCGAGCGGATGTTTGCGATGGTGCTGCCGGCGCGCGGCGCGCCGGCCTACGTCTGCCCGAAATTCGAGGAAGAACGTGCCCGAGAACTGATTCGATTCGGAGACGACATCCGGACTTGGGAGGAGGACGAGAGCCCGTACCGACGCGTGGCCGAGATCTTCCGCGATCGCGGCATCGCCACCGGCCGCGTCGGCTTCGAGGAGCGGGTCCGTTTCTTTCTCTACGACGGAATCCGGCAGGAAGCGACGCACCTGGAGTACGTGAGCGCGGATCCGATCACCATCGGCTGCCGCGTCGCCAAGTCCGAGGCCGAACTGGCGCTGATGCAGCGTGCGAACGACATCACGATCGCCGCCTACAAGGCGACGATCGCGACGCTGCACGAGGGCATGACGAAGGAGGAGTTCCGTGCGAATTCGGCGGCCGCGTACGACGCGCTCGGCGCGTCGGGCGCGATCGGGGTCAACTTCGGCGAATCGACGGCATATCCGCACGGCAGCATCCAGCCGCGGCACCTCCGCGAGGGCGACATCGTCTTGATGGACGGTGGCTGCAAGGTCGAGGGCTACAGTTCGGACATGAGCCGGACGATCGTCTTCGGCACGCCGACCGACCGGCAGCGGGAGATCTGGAACCTGGAGCGCCGGGCCCAGGACGCCGCACTCGCGGCGGCCGAGATCGGCGTACCGTGCGCGGACGTCGATGCGGCCGCGCGCAAGGTCATCACCGACGCGGGCTTCGGGCCCGACTACCTGGTGCCCGGGCTGCCGCACCGCACGGGCCACGGGATCGGCCTCGACGGCCACGAGTGGGTCAACCTCGTGCGCGGCAATACGACGCCGCTTGCGCGCGGGATGTGCTTCAGCGACGAGCCGATGGTGGCGATCTACGGGGAGTTCGGGATCCGGCTCGAGGACTGTTTCCACATGACCGACGACGGCCCGCGGCTGTTCACACCGCAGAGCCCATCGATCGAGGAGCCGTTCGGATAGCGACGATGGCCCAGATTCACCCAGGCGCATTCGTTGATGCCGGCGCCAAGCTGGCCGACGACGTCGTCGTCGGCCCGGGCGCGGTCATCGAGGCCGGGGTCGCGGTCGGTGCGCGCGGCCGGGTCGGCCCCCATGCCGTGCTGCATCGCGGCACCACGCTGGCCGACGAGGTCACCGTGGCCGTTGGCGCCGTGATCGGTGGCGCGCCGCAGGACGTGAAGTTCAGCGGCGGGGAAAGCGGGGTGACGATCGGCCCGCAGACGGTCATTCGGGAGTATGCGACGGTCCACCGCTGCTCCGAACCCGGGGCGGTCACGCGTGTCGGTGCCGACTGCATGCTGATGGCGACGAGTCACGTCGCCCACGAGTGCGTCCTTGGCGACGGCGTCATCCTGGCCAACGGGGCGACGCTGGCCGGGCATGTGACGCTCGCGGACGGCGTCTTCGTATCGGGCCACGCGCAGATTCATCAGTTCGTGCGCGCGGGCCCACTGGTCATGATCGGCGGCGGGTCGAAAGTGCTCAAGGACCTGCCGCCGTACTGCGTCGCCGATGGCCATCCGGCGAGGCTGTTCGGGCTGAACTCGATCGGCCTGCGTCGAGCGGCTTTCGCCCCGGAGCGTGTGCAGGCGATCAAGGAGGCCTACCGGACACTGTTCGGCGCGGGTGTGCAGCTCGAGGCCGCCCTGACGTCACTCGATCGGCTTGGCCGCAACGGCAATCCGTCGGCCGCCGAGTTCGCGGCGTTCGTGCGCGCTTCGGAGCGAGGGATCGCCCGGCCCGGTCGATCCGGCGGGTAAGCTCGCCGTGCTATTCTTCCGATCTCCACCGGCAGCCTGACGGGTTCTTCGCGTGTGCCGGTGTCCCTGGGTCGTGGTCATCGCGGGGCCCCACCCCCAACGAGCCGCTGCTCCTCGGCTCCGCTCGTCGCAGCAGCTTGCGGGCCTACAATGTCTGGACTGGGCGATCGGCGCTGTGAGTCGTTCACGAGCGACGAGCGGCAGATCGGTACCTTCGCGGCGGCCACGGAGTCCGTCCGATGACGGTCACGCTCTGGGTCGTGGCGGGGTTGCTGATCGTGCTCGGCGTGATCGGCACCGTCGTGCCGGCGATGCCGGGGCCGACCCTGGTCTTCGGCGGCATGCTGCTGGCCGCCTGGATCGACAGCTTCGATCGCGTGGGGTGGCTGACGGTGTCGGTGCTGGGCCTGCTGACGTTCACGACGGTGGGCGTCGACGTGTTGGCCGCCAGCCTCGGGGCGGGGCGGCTCGGTGCGAGCCGGCTGGCGATCGTGGGGGCGATCGCGGGCACAGTGCTCGGCCTGTTCGCCGGGCTGCCCGGGCTGATCATCGGACCGTTCGTCGGCGCCGTGGCGGGTGAGTTGCTGGCGGGGCGGGACCTCGAGCGCGCGGGCCGCGTCGGCGTCGGCACCTGGCTCGGTCTGGCCGTGGGCGTGGCGATGAAGATCGGCCTGGTCTTCGCGATGCTGGGGATCTTTGCGACGGCCTATCTTCTCTAGATGGGCGCCTTGCGCCCCAAGCCAACGGTTCGCGACCCTGCGGGTCGCGGATCGCGGGGCTGAAGTCCCGCGCCACCTCGGAACCTGCGCGGAGGTCCTTACTCCGCCCGAAGCGCGGTGATCGGGTCGACGCGCGTCAGCCCCTGGGCGGAGACCAGGTGCGCCGACAACATCGACGCGATCGATACGGCCAGGACGACGGATCTGCGAACTCTCATGAGGTCACCTCTGTTGATTGGATGGGGCGGCTACGGCCCGAGCCGCGAACCCAGCGCGACACCGACGAATGTCGCAGTCGCGTAGCCGAGCGTGCCGCAGAGGATGGCCGGAATCACGAGCCCGTGCCAGCCGCGGGCCGTTGCCATCGCCGCCGCCGTCGTCGGCCCACCGGCGTTGGCGTTCGAGGCGACGACGATCTCCGCGAGATCGAGCCTGAGTACCGCGCCAGCCACCAGCAGGAACAGGAGGTGCACACTCAGGATGACCGCCGCGAACACGAAGAGCGAGGGGCCGGTGCGGGCGACGACGGCGATGTTGGCGCTCGCACCGATCGTCGCGAAGAAGAGTTGCATCATCACCGTGCCCAGTTCCTGCGCTCCGCCCAGGCGTCCGAGGCGGGACGGCAACGTGGTCGCGGCAGCGACCGCGACCGCGGTCAGAAGCAGAATGCCGCCGCCGTCCCAGCCGAACGCGGATGCCACGGTGTATCCGAGGCCGCAGCAGACCGCCGCGATAGCGAGCGATGTCATCATGCTGGGGACCGTGATCGGATCGGTGGCGTCGGCCGTGACGGCGGCAGGCGCGCCCGCGGCGTGGCGCTCGGGGTACCATCGTCGCAGCGCCGCCACGGACGGCAGCGTGAAGAGCACGAGGAAATAGAGCGTCATCACCAGGTTGTCCGCCGCCACCCCGGCCGTGAGCAGGTCACCCGACCTGAGGCCAAGTGCCTCGGCGGCGCCGGCGTAGTTCACCGATCCGCCGATGAACGTGGATGCGAAGATCCCGGCCAGACGCCACCCGTCGTCTGGGAGTGGCACGAGTGCGAAGGCTAGGAGGGTGCCGAGCACGGTGCCGACGGCGCCGCACCCGAACGCGACGAGCGTCGGTCCCGCCTCGCGGACGATCCGGCGGAGGTCGGCCTTGAAGAGCAGCAGCGGAATCGCCAGCGGCACGACGTAGCCCCAGACGATGTCGTAGACCGGCGCCGTGACCGGAATCACGTTGAGGTTCGACAGCGCGAACGTCGAGGCGATCGCGACGATCACGCCGGAGACCCGGGCGCCCCACCGGGTGTACTGCTCGGCCCAGAAGCCGAAGGCGGCAGCCGAGAGCAGCACTGCCAGGAGTGCCCAGGTGTCGTCGGGAGTGATGAGCGGCATCGAAGGGTTCAAGGCTACGAGGAGTTGGCGGCGCGTGCAACTTCCACTGCAGTTCTGGGGTTAGAATCGGCGTTTCCGAAGGAGACCGATGCCTGTTGACCACGCGCTCGCCGTCAGCCTGCTGCAAGACCTCGTCCGGATCCCGTCGGTGAATCCCGACCTCGTGCCCGGCGCGCCGGGGGAAGCCGACGTGGCGGCCTACATCGAAGATACGCTGCGGAGATGGGGGCTCACCGTCGACGTCGTCGAGCCCGCGGCCGGGCGACCGAACGTCGTGGCGACGTTAGAGGGCACCGGCGGCGGCCGGACGCTCCTCTTCAACGGGCATATGGACACGGTGGGTGTCGAGGGCATGGTGGTGCCGTACTCCGGTGAACTGCGCGCCGGGCGCGTGCATGGCCGGGGAGCGATCGACATGAAGGGATCGCTCGCTGCGACGATGGCGGCGACCAAGGCCGTCGTCGACGACGGAGCCAGGCTGCGCGGCGACGTTATCTTCACCTACGTCGCCGATGAGGAGTACGCCAGCCTCGGGACCGAACGGATCGTGGCCGACATCGCTTTGGAGCGTCTGCCGCGCCCAGACGCCGCCGTGAACACCGAGCCGACCGGTCTACGGGTCGGACTCGGCCACAAGGGATTCACCTGGGTCGAGGTCGCGACCGAAGGGAAGGCGGCACACGGCTCCCGCCCGGACCTGGGTGTCGACGCCATCGCGCAGATGGGGAAGGTTCTGGTCGAGGTCGGGCGATGGCAGGCCAGACTCGGGGCCGGCGAGCGGCACCCGCTGCTCGGGCCCGGTTCCGTGCATGCATCGCTCATCGACGGTGGTCGTGAGATGTCGTCGTATCCCGATCGCTGCACGCTGAAGCTCGAGCGCCGGACCGTGCCACCCGAGACCGCCGACACCGTGGCCGCCGAGGTCGGCGGAATTCTCGACCAGCTCGCGGCGGCCGACCGGACGTTCGAGGCGTCGTCGACCGTCACGTTCGTGCGCAACCCATGGCAAGCCGACCCCGGTTCCGAGATCGTCAGGACGACCTCCGCGGCAATCGCCACGGTCACAGAGGCTCCGGCCGAGACGATGACTCAGACCGGCTGGCTCGATTCGGCCCTCCTGGGCGATGCGGGGATCCCCACGGTCATCTGCGGCCCGCGCGGCGATGGCCTCCACGCCGTCGACGAGTCGGTCGAGGCGGCGTCGCTCGGGATCTGCGCCGAGATCTACGAGGAGATCATCCGCCAGTTCTGTGGCTAGTACGGTTGGATCGAGAGCGTGGAGGAAGAAGGCCGGGTGCCGATGCTAGCTCCCGGTCACGACGTCGAACAGGAGTGCCCAATCGCCGCCGGTCGTCCGTGACCAGGCCCGGAGGTAGCCGCCCGGTGCCCTGCCCATCGCCCGCGTCGAGCCAAACGTATAGGCCAGGTCCCCCGACCTCGCGATGGCGGCATCGATCTGCTCCCGCGTGAGACCTTCGGTGTTCGCCAGGTCGGCCAGGGCGTCGCGACCGGCCACGACGGCCCGTCCGTCGCGGTGGGCGCTGGCGGTCGGGTGGATGTCGTCGCGCGTCGGAGCCGCGGTCCGGTCGAGGGCCCGGAGCGCGTCGAGTCGAGCGTCGACCGCGTCTTCCGAGAGGTCGACGGCCGCGGCACGTGACGCGAGTGACCCCGCCTCGACCGATGTCGGCCAGTCGAGGTCGCCCGGTGCGGCCGTACCGATGTCGGCGGTGACCCGCCAGGACCCTTCGATCGTCCGCTGCCACAGCGTGACGTACCGCCCGAACGTCCGAGCGCCACCGGCGTCGGTGCGGCGCCAGACGCCGATGGTCAGCCCAAGGTCACCGGCTTGTGACAACTCGACCCGCGCCGGCGCCCACTCCAGGGTCACGCCGTCATCGCGCTGCTGCGCGACGGTGTCCCAGCCGTTTACCGGCCCCGGTCGGAAGATGACCGCGTCACGCGCCAGGTAGGTGCGAAACGCCGCTCGCGATCCCACTTCGACGGAGGCCGCCGAGAAGCGGCGCTCGGTGTCGACCAGCGAGCGGTACCGCCGACCGACCGGCGTCTGCGCCTCGGCGAAGGTGGTGGCGGCCGCTACACCGACGCACGCGATGCCGAGCCAGGCGGTCAGACGCGTCGCGCTCATCACCATCGTCGTCGGCATCATCTGCATGAATAAGGAAGTCTCCCGATTATGCCTCGGCCCTCGGCCGGCGCGGCAGAAAAACGTACGCGATCGCCAGGCCGTAGACGAAGTTCGACCAGCCGACCTCGAACATGTGCCAGAAGCGGATCGACGCCGGCATGTAGGGGCTGGGCGCGACGAGCCCGCCGATCCCCCGGATGAGACAGAGCGCGGCCCCGGCCGTGATGCCGGCTCTCAGCCATCCACCCGGGACGAGCCGAACAAGCGGCAGGGTGATCAGGGCGAACCAGACGCCGTTCAGGTGCTCCCATTCGAACAGCAGCAGCCCGAGCCGCTGCTGCTCGAGCTGGGCGGTGTAGAAGTCCTGAACGAACGGCCAGATGATGAGACCGGCGGCGAAGAAGAGCACGAAGTAGATCGCCCCGCTGGCGGGAATTCGCCAGAGCCACTGCAGGTCGGAGAGTTCGAAACCTCCGGTTTGGCCGTGGGCGACCCGCGACGACGAGTCCACGCCAAGCATGAGGGCGGCCGATACGGCGAGGAATGTCGACGTGAGAAGAAGCTGCACGATCACGCCGGTGAACCGCACGGCACTCACGTCGGGCTCGAAGAAGTACGCCGCCTGGGCGTGGGCCGCGAATTGGAGCCCGGCCAGGATGACGAACAAGGCGACGAACAACTGCTCCGTCGGCCCGGGCGCGCCGGGCGACGAAGGCTAGGGCCCAGACGACGAAGAAGGCACTGACCATCGCCCAGCCGATCCGATTGAGGAGCGGCGACGCCACTGGAGGTGAGCCGAACAGCCTGCCGACGAACGGCGCGACCAACAGCTCCTCGATCAGGGCGAAGCCGATGGCGATTGCCACGACGCGGTTCCAGGGCAATCCGAGGGGCTGGGTCATCGCGCCTTCCTCCCGCGACGGCGGTTCCCGAGCCGTCGACGTGCGCGGCGTGCCCAGGCCGCGCGCCCGCGCAGCCCTTCCAGGCCACTTTCGAGTGCGAGAGTCGCGTGCGAGGTCATCCCCGCGGCGTCCATGAACGGTGCGATCGACTCGACGTAGTCGTCGATGGACGCAGCCATCGTCTTGAGGAACCGGTCGACCTGGGCCGGCGGGAGCAAGCTGTCCATCAACGCGAACCGCAGCATCAGTTCCCGTTCCCTGAGCGCGGCGTCTTCGACCGTGACTGGCGGGGAAAGCCATCGGCGGAGGGCTTCGCGGCCACGCGAGGTCAGGTGATAGACGCGACGTGGCCGCAGCGAACCCTGTCGTTCGACCGCCCCCCGGATCAGCCCGCCACGCTCGAGCTTCCGCAGCGCCGGGTACACCGCGCCGGGGCTGCCGCTGTACTGGCGCATCGGCGTCGTCTGGAACGTCTTCATCAGGGCGTAGCCGCTGAGCGGCGCCTGCTGGATGAGACCCAGGAGCGCGTAGGTGAGGGTCGTCAGGGGGCGGACACTCATACGACAAGTAATATTACTAATCGTAATATATTGTCAAGACTCGGCCCTTATTCCCCTCACCGCGGCCTCTCTCCGCTGGGGAGAGGGGGTTTCACCGTGGCAGCGGAGCTAGGCGCCTAGTCGCCGACCGTGGCCAGGCACTCGATCTCGAGCGCCGCGCCCAGGGCCAGACCGGTCGAGCCGAACGCGCTCCGGGCGGGCAGGCGCTCGGGGAAGAACGTGACGTAGACCTCGTTCATCGCCGGCCACTGGCTCATGTCCTCCATGAAGACCATGCACTTGACGACGTGGTTCATCGACGACCCGGCGTTCTCGAGGGTCCGGCCGATGTTCTCGAGCGCCTGTCGCGTCTCGGCCTGCACGCCGCCCTCGGCCAGGCCGCCGCCCGGTCGGTTGCCGAGCATGCCCGAGAGATACAGCATGTCGTCGACCCGGACGTACGACGAGAACGGGCGGCCCGGGGCGCCGCCGACGTACTCCACATCGGGGCCCGAGCGCTGGGCGCGGGTGGTGAACGAGCCGAGCGCGAAGGCGACGGCGGCGAGGGCAACGAGCGCAGCGCGGATGGACGTGGGTGAGGTCATGATGGTGGTGGCTCCTTCTGGAAAACCTTCGGAAGATCTTTGTCCGGGCGACCCCGGCGGTCGTCCCGCAGGGGTATCAAACGTCAGGCACGGGTCCAGATCAAGCTAGTCCGGCCGTCGGCGAACCGTTCGCCCGCAACCTGCGTCCTTCTAGGGGAGAGGTCAACCGGCCGGGTCGGCCGTACTGTTAGAATGCAAAGAGTTTCCACCTTCCCCACGGGTCTCGGTAGTCGGTCGAAAGATTCAGGTTCATGAAGGTCATTCAAGACGCGGTGCGCTATCCGGTCACGACGGCAGTCGGCGTGATCCTGCTGGTGATGTTCGGCCTCATCTCGCTGTTTGGGCTACCGGTGCAGCTCACCCCAGACATCACGCAGCCGGAAGTGACGGTGATGACGTTCTGGCCGGGTGCGAGTCCGGAGGAGGTCGAGCGCGAGATCATCGACGAGCAGGAAGAGCAGTTGAAGTCGCTCGAAGGGCTCGAGAAGATGTTCAGTTCGAGCGCCGACAGCGTGGGAACGCTCACGCTGCGGTTCTACGTTGGCATCGACAAGGACGCGGCGATCCTGCGGGTCGCGAATCGCCTCGACCAGGTGCCCAGCTACCCGGACGACGTCGACAAACCGGTCATCTCGTCACAGGGTCTTCGGCCGGTCGCCTCGGCCTACTTCGCGCTCGAGCCGCTGCCCGAGGACGGCTTCGAAGGGGACATTTCGACGCTCTGGGACCTGGCGGACGACTTCATCAAACCCGAGTTCGAGCGGATCCCAGGCGTGGCGTCGTCGCAGATCTTCGGCGGACGCGAGCAGGAGTTGCAGGTCATCGTCGACCCGGCGAAGCTCGCCGCGCGGCAGATCACGATGAACGAACTGGGCGCCGCGCTCGACCGCGAGAACCGGAACTACAGCGGCGGCGATTTCTACGAAGGGAAGCGGCGATACATCGTCAGGACGGTCGGCGAGTATCAGTCACCCGAGGACGTCAACAACATCGTCGTCGCGGTGCGGGGCGGCGTGCCGGTCTATCTGCGGGACGTGGGCGAAGCATCGCTCGGCTATCGCAAGGCCGCCGACCGGGTCTTCGGGATGAACGGCCAGGTGCTCGTGCTTCCCGTGATGAAGCAGCCGGGCGCGAACGTGCTGGACATCATGGATGAGCTCCAGCTCACCGTCGAGCGGTTGAACGAGGCGCGGCTCGCGCCGCTCGGCCTTCAACTCGTTCAGGTTTACGACGAGACCGTCTACGTGCGCAGTGCGATCAGCCTCGTCCAGAGCAGCCTGCTGGTCGGCGCGTCGCTGGCGATCGTCGTCCTCCTGCTGTTCCTCCGGAGCGTCACGAGCACACTCATCATCGCCGTGGCGATTCCGACCAGCCTGATCGGCACGTTTCTCATGATGTCGTGGCTGGGTCGGACGCTGAACGTCATCAGCCTGGCGGGGCTCGCCTTCGCGGTCGGCATGGCGGTCGACAACTCGATCGTCGTCCTGGAGAACATTTATCGTCACCGGCAGATAGGCAAGTCTCGGAGCGTCGCGGCCGTCGATGGCGCGAAGGAGGTCTGGGGCGCCGTCCTCGCCAGCACCTTGACGACAATCGCCGTGTTCATACCGATCGCGTTCATCGAGGAGGAAGCCGGGCAGCTCTTCGGTGACATCGCCATCGCCATCAGCTGCACGGTCGCGCTCAGCCTCATCGTGGCCATCACCGTCATCCCGAGCCTGTCGGCGAAGATCCTCCATGCCGCGGAGGCCGACGAAACCCGGAAGGGGCTGCACAATCTCTGGGGCATGACGCGAATCGCGGGCGGCTTCGCCAACGTGGTCTCCGCCGTGGTCGGCTGGATCATCGGCTCGACGGTGCGGCGCGTCGCGATCGTCGTCGTGTTGTTCGCGGCGTCGGTCGGCGGCAGCGCGTGGCTCATGCCGCAGACCGAGTATCTTCCAGTCGGCAACACGAACTTCTTGATGGGGATGATGTTGCCGCCGCCCGGCTATAACGTCGACGAGATGACCGACATCTTCCATACCTACGAGGAAGAGTTGAAGCCGCTGTGGGAAACCGAACCGGGCTCTCCCGAAGCGTTGCAGCAGCCCGGAGGCGGCATCGACCAGTTCTTCTTCGCGGCGGCGCCGTCGTTCGGATTCATGGGGGTCTCGGCGCGCGATCCGATGCGGGTCCGCGAGCTGGTCCCACCGTTCTTCGCGTTGAACACGGCCGTGCCCGGCGCGATCATCGTGGCGCAGCAGTTCAGCATCTTTACGACCGAGGCCGGCGCCGCGCGGGCCATTGACATCGAATTGACGGGCCCGGATCTGGAACGCTTGATCGGCCTCGGCGTCCAGGTCTTCGGCCAGGTGATGCAGAAGATACCCGGCGCCCAGGCGCAGCCGATTCCCGGCCTCGACCTCGGCAATCCCGAGGTGCGCGTCGTGACCGATCGCCGCCGCGCGGCCGAAGCGGGACTGTCGAACCGCGAACTAGGGTTTGCCGTGAGCGCGCTCGTCGATGGTGCGAAGGCCAGCGACTACCGGTTCGAAGGGAAGGAAATCGATCTGCGCTTGATGGCCGAACAGAGCTTCGCGCATCGGACCCACCTGCTCGAGCAGATGCCGATCGCCACCTCCGAGGGTCGAATCATCACGCTCGGCTCGGTCGCCGAGGTGTCGCAGACGAGTGGGCCCGTCTCGATCGACCATCGGAACCGGGAGCGCGCGATCACGATCCAGGTCTCCCCGGACGAGCGGATGCCGCTCGAAGCGGCGATGGAGATCGTCGAGAACGAGATCATCGCGCCGCTCCAGGCGTCTGGGCAGATGAGCCGCCTCGAGCACGCTACCCTGGCGGGCAGCGCCGACAAGCTGACCCAGACGTTCGATGTGCTGCGGTTCAACTTCCTGCTGGCGATCGTGATCACCTACCTGTTGATGGCGGCGCTCTTCGAGAGCTTCCTCTATCCATTCGTCATCATGTTCAGCGTGCCGCTCGCCGCACTCGGGGGCTTCCTCGGCCTCGTGGCCCTCAATGCCTTCGTGGCCTACCAGGCGCTGGACGTGTTGACGATGCTCGGGTTCGTCGTGCTCGTTGGCACGACCGTGAACAACGCGATCCTCATCGTGCATCAGTCGCTGAACCATATGCGCGAGGAGGGGATGGAGCCGAAAGAGGCGATCCGCGAATCGACTCGGACCCGGGTCCGCCCGATCTTCATGACCGTCACGACGACGGTCTTCGCGATGCTTCCGCTCGTGCTGTTCCCCGGCGCCGGCTCGGAGCTCTACCGGGGGCTGGGCAGCGTCGTCGTCGGCGGCCTGATCGTCTCGACCGTGTTCACGCTCTTCCTCGTCCCGGCCCTGTTCAGCCTGGTGCTCGATGCCCGGGCGGCGCTCGGCCGCTGGCTCCGTCCGGCGCTGCAGCCCGGCCACTGAACCGGCGGCGCGAGGTGCTGGCGATGGCCGTTGTCCTGACCGTCTTGGGCTGTGGCGACGCGTTCGGCAGCGGCGGTCGGTTCCAGACCTGCTTCGCGATCGACGCCGGCGAGACCCGCGTCCTGCTCGACTGTGGGGCCTCGTCGCTGGTGGCGATGCGCCAAATCGGCGTCGATCCGCGCACGATCGACGCGATCATCCTGACCCATCTCCACGGCGACCACTTCGGCGGCCTGCCGTTCTTCATCCTCGACGCGCAGTTTCTCTCGAAGCGCACCGCGCCGCTCACCGTGGCCGGGCCGCCCGGGACCGAGGCGCGCGTCGTGCAGGCGATGGAGGCGTTCTTCCCCGGTTCGTCCGGCACCACGCGGAAGTTCGAGCTGCGCTTCGTCGAACTGCCAGCGGACGCGCCGACGGCGGTGGGCAAGGTCGTCGTCACACCCACCGACGTCATTCACGGCAGCGGCGCGCCGGCGTACGCGCTGCGCCTCGAAGTCGACGGTCGGGCGATCGGCTACTCGGGCGATACCGAATGGACCGAGGCGCTGTTGCCCGTCGCGCGTGACGCCGACCTCTTCATCTGCGAGGCGTCGGTCTTCGACAAGGCGATCCCGGGCCATATCACCTACACCACGCTCGTCGCGCGGCGCGCGCAACTCGAGTGCCGGCGGCTGCTGCTGACCCACCTGGGGCCCGACGTGCTGGCACGGCTCGACGAGCTCGAGATCGACGCCGCGACCGACGGGCAAGTCATCACACTATAGAATGAGGCCATGACCCCACCGGCAGCGGGGCCCGCTGGCACGTCCGACACGCGCGACATGGAGACGGGTTCCGACGCACCGCTCGATTTCATCCGCACGATCATCGCCGCCGACGTCGCTGCGCAGAAGCACGGCGGCCGCGTGGCGACCCGGTTTCCGCCCGAGCCCAACGGGTATCTGCACATCGGCCACGCCAAGTCGATCTGCCTGAACTTCGGTGTGGCAGCCGAGTATGGTGGCACGTGCAACGTCCGCTTCGATGACACGAACCCCACCACAGAGGATGTCGAGTACGTCGATGCGATCCAGGCCGACGTGCGCTGGCTGGGATTCGACTGGGGTGATCGGCTCTACTACGCGTCGGACTACTTCGAGGAGTTGTACCGCTTCGCAGTTCGCCTGATCGAACAGGGCCAAGCCTATGTCGACGACCTCGATGCCGAAGCGATCCGCGAGTATCGCGGCACCCTGACGGCGCCCGGGCGCGCGAGCCCGCATCGAGACCGCTCGGTTGCCGACAACCTCGACCTGTTCGGCCGGATGCGTGCGGGCGAGTTCCCGGATGGGTCGAAGGTGCTGCGCGCGAAGATTGACATGGCCTCGGGCAACATGAATCTGCGCGATCCGACCCTGTACCGGATCCGGCGCGCCGCCCATCACCGGACCGGCGAGACGTGGTGCGTCTATCCGATGTACGACTTCACCCACGCGCTGTCGGATGCCATCGAGCGGATCACGCATTCGCTGTGCACGCTCGAGTTCGAAGACCACCGCCCGCTGTACGACTGGGTCGTGAGGGAAGCCGATGCGCCGTCTCGCCCGCAGCAGATCGAGTTCGCGCGCCTGAATCTGTCGTACACCGTGCTCAGCAAGCGGAAGCTGCTGAAGCTGGTGACGGACGGCCACGTCTCGGGGTGGGACGACCCGCGGATGCCGACGCTGGTCGGCATGCGGCGGCGTGGCTATCCGCCAGGGGCGATTCGAGTGTTTTGCGACCGGATCGGGATGGCCAAGCGTGAGAACGTCGTCGATGTGGCGGCGATCGAGCACGCCGTGCGCGAAGAGTTGAACCGGACGTCGCCGCGGGTGATGGCGGTGCTGCGGCCGTTGAAGGTGGTCATCGAGAACTATCCGGAAGGACAGGTTGAGGAACTCGATGTCATCAACAATCCCGAGGATGCGGCGGCGGGCACGCGGAAGGTCCCGTTCTCGCGGGTGCTGTATCTGGATCGCGCCGACTTCCGCGAGGATCCGCCCAAGAAGTTCTTTCGGCTCGCGCCCGGCCGCGAGGTGCGCCTGCGGTGCGCCTACTTCGTGACCTGCGTCGGCGTCGTGAAGGATGACCAGGGCGAGGTCGTGGAGCTGCGGTGCACCTATGATCCGACGACGCGTGGTGGGTCGGCGCCCGATGGACGAAAGGTGAAGGCGACGCTGCACTGGGTCTCGGCCGAGCACGCGCTCCCGGCGTCTGTCCGCCAGTACGATCGGCTATTTGTCGATGAGCACCCGGGAGAGTCGCGCGAGTTTCTCGAGGCACTGAACCCAGACTCCCTCGAGGTCATTGAGACCTGTCAGGTTGAGCCGAGCGTCGCCGGTGCGGTCGGGGGAACGCGCTATCAGTTCGAGCGCCTCGGCTACTTCTGCGTCGATCCGGAGTCGACCGGTGAACGGCTCGTGTTCAACCGCACGGTATCGCTGCGCGACGCGTGGGCGAAGATCGCGCGCGCAACGAAGACGAAGACGGGCGGCTGACTCCAGCCGGCGCCAAGGCGCGAGAGGATGACGACATGACCGGCTTGCTCCTTGTGGCGTTGCTCGTGGGCCTCGTCCTGCCGCTCCAGGCAGGGATCAACTCGCAGCTCAGGATTCACGTCGGCCACCCGCTCTGGGCCGCGCTCGTGTCGTTCAGCGTCGGCACCTGCGTGCTGGCGCTGGTCCTGGCCGTGACCCGTGTCGGCTGGCCCGAGGCCGGCTGGGTCGGCCGGGTGCCATGGTGGCAGTGGACCGGAGGCTTGCTCGGGGCGACGTTCGTCACGTCCTCCATCGTCCTGGCGCCGCGACTGGGCGCGGCCGTGCTCATCGCGACCGTCGTCGCGGGGCAGATGGTCGGATCGCTCTTCGTCGATCACTACGGCGCCGTCGGCTACCCGCAGCATGCGGTGAGCGTTTCACGCGTGGTCGGCGTGGCCCTGATCGTTGCGGGCGTCGCCCTCATTCAGTACCGATGACGACCTCAGGCCCCACGCGAGTCCGTCGTCCGCGGGCGCGTTGGCTCGCCGTTGGCGTGCTGGCCACCGCGGCCGTGGCCGGTGCCTGCAGCCGGGAGCGGACGAACGTGCTGGTGCCCGATGGCGCCGGGACGGTGACGGTGATGGACTTCCAAGAGCCATTCCCGCTCGATCCGCTGCCCGAGGGCTGGCGGCATCGAACGTTCTGGCGCCACCGACCGATGGAGATGTCATTCGTCACCAAGGCGGGGGTGGCCGCCATGCGCTTCGCCACGCGTGACACGGCGTCGATGCTGTTCCGCCATGTACAGGTCGACCTCGGCACCTACCCCCATCTTAGCTGGCGCTGGTTCATCGAGACCGAGATCGACGGAACTGTCGATGAGCGTACCCGTGAGGGCGACGATCACCCGGCCAGGTTCTTCCTCAGCTTCGTGACGACCAACGGCGTGGCCCGACAGATGGAGATCATCTGGGCCAACCGGCGGTTCGCGGCCGGTGAGTACAAGATGCTCGGGAGGTTCCCCCACTACGTGGCGAACGGGGGTGCCGCGAACGTCGGGCGCTGGCACGACGAGACGGTCGATCTGGCAGCCGTCTACCAAGAGTTGTGGGGTGGTGATCCTCTCGGCGTGACACTGGTTGACCTCGGGGTGTTCTGCGACTCCGATGACACCGGCGCCGAGAGCGTCGCCTACATCGCCGACGTGCGCGTGTCACAGACGCCGCCGAGTTGACCATGCCCGAGCGCGCTACGGTCCAGCTGTTCGCCACGTGCCTGGTCGACACGATCCGACCCAGCGCAGGAATGGCCACGCTCCGCCTGCTCGAGCGGCTCGGCGTGACCGTCATCGTTCCAGACGGCCAGACCTGCTGCGGGCAGCCGGCGTTCAACAGCGGGTGCCTGGACGACGCGCGCGCCATGGCGCGCTACACGATCGACCTGCTCGAGCGCTCGCCGGCGCCCGTAGTCGTCCCTTCGGGATCGTGCGGCGACATGATCGCCCACCAGTATCGCGAGCTGTTCAGCGGCGACCCGATCTACGGACCGAAAGCCGAACGCGTGGCGGCGCGCACGTACGAACTCGGCCAGTACCTGGTCGACGTCCTGGGCGTGGAGGACGTCGGAGCGAAGGCCCGGCGGACGATGGCGTACCACCCGTCGTGTCACCTGCTGCGGGGGCTGGGTGTCCGGGAGGCCGCGCCGCGCCTGCTCGAAGCGGTTGCCGGAGCGCAGTCGGTGGAGTTGGCGGGCGGCGAGGAGTGCTGCGGGTTCGGCGGCACGTTCGCGGTGAAGATGAGCGAGCTGTCGAGCGCGATGCTCGACCGCAAGCTCGACGCCATCATCGGCTCGGGCGCCGATACCGTCGTGGCTTGTGACGCCGGATGCCTCTTGCACATCGAGGGCGGGCTGCGTCGCCGAGGCGCGCGCGTGGCGGTGTGCCACCTCGCGGAGATTCTGGCGGAGGCTGAATGAACTCGCAGCCAGTCTCGTTTCATCGGCGAATCTCGAAGGCCCTGGCCGATAGCCAGCTTCGCCTGGCACTCGGACGCACGACGGAGCGGTTCACGGCGAAGCGAGCCGCGGGGTTGGCATCGCTGCCAGACGTGGACGCGGTGCGTGACCGTGCGCGCGCGATCCGCCTGCACACCTTGTCCAGGCTCGACACCTATCTCGAGCAGTTCGAGGCCGCGGTGACGGCCGCCGGCGGCCAGGTGCATTGGGCCGCCGATGCGAAGGAGGCGAGCGCGATCGTACTCGACCTGGCGCGCGCGCAGTCGGTCGAACGCGTGGTGAAGTCGAAGTCGATGGTGAGCGAGGAGGTCGCGCTCAACGAGACGTTGATCGGCGCCGGGCTCGATGTCGTCGAGTCGGACCTTGGGGAGTACATCATCCAACTCGCCGGTGAGACCCCATCGCACATCATTGCGCCGGCCGTCCACAAGACGCGCGAGCAGGTCGGCCAGTTGCTCGCGGAGAAGCTCGGCGTTCCGGTGACTGACGACGTCGGCGAGATGACGGCCACCGCCCGTTCCGTCCTGCGCGACGTCTTTCTCCGCGCGGATATGGGCGTGAGCGGCGTCAACTTCGGGGTGGCGGCGACGGGATCGCTGGCCATCGTGACGAACGAGGGCAACGCCTCACTGGCCGTGACCGCACCGCGCATCCACGTGGCGATGATGGGCATCGAACGCCTCGTGCCGAACCTCGACGACCTGGCCGTGATGCTGCAGATTCTCGCGCGCTCGGCGACCGGCCAGAAGTTGACCGTCTACACCGACCTGCTGACCGGGCCGCGCCGCGGAGATCCTGACGGCCCCGAGGAGTTGCACGTCGTGCTGGTCGACAACGGGCGGAGCCGCCTCGTCGGTACGGAGGTCGGCGAGATTCTGGCGTGTATCCGGTGCGGGGCCTGCCTGAACGCGTGCCCGGTCTATCAGCAGATCGGCGGACACGCCTACGGGAGCGTCTATTCCGGTCCGGTTGGCGCCGTGTTGACGCCGAGCCTCGACACCGAAGGTCCGTGGGGCACGCTGCCCGATGCCAGCTCGCTGTGCGGCGCCTGCCGCGAGGCGTGCCCGGTGCGGATCGACATTCCGCGAATGCTGCTGGCCCTGCGCGCCCGGTCCGTACGCGCCGGCACCGCCGATCGCGCGGTCCGCGTCGGTTTCCGCCTGTATCGATGGGCCGCCACTCGCCCGTGGCTGTTCAGGCGCGCGGTGGCGGCCGCGCGGTGGCTGACCGAGCTGCTCTCGGCCGACGGCTGGTTACATCGGCTGCCGCCGCCGCTTTCGGGCTGGACGCGCTCGCGCGACTTTCCGGTCATTGCGAGCCGCACCTTCAGCGAGCGGATGCGAGACCGAGCAGAAGGGGCCAAATGAGCGACAGCCGCGCGGCGATCCTTTCGCGCATCCGATCGGGCCGGGCCGGTCAGCCTGAGTCTCCGGCCGCGCCACCCGTCGCACCGGTACCTGCCGGCGTACCGAAGACGACCGCGCTGGTCGACCGGTTCGTGCAGGAGGCTGAATGCGTCGGTGCCGTCGTGCACCGCGCCACGCGCGACGGGGCCATCGATCTCGTCGGACGCCTCCTCGTCGACGCCGGCGTCCGCCGGCTCGTCTCGTGGGAACCCGACGATCTGCCGATTCCCGAGGCGCTCGATGCCGCTGTCGACCGTGGGATTCAGCTCGTGGAGCCGTCGTTGCCCGACGGTGTGGAGCCGCTCGACCGGGACTGGACGACGATGGCTGCCGCCGATGCGGGCCTGACCGGCGCCGCCGGTGGGCTGGCGGACACCGGGACGGTCATTCTCCGCAGCGGACTGGGGCGGGCTCGTCTGACCTGGCTCCTGCCCCCGCTGCATCTGGTGCTGCTCCACGCACCATTCATCTATCCCACGCTGCCGGCCTTCATCAGCGCGCGTGGCGAACTGGTCGGGCGCAGCAGTCACGTCGCCTTCGTGACCGGTCCGAGCCGCACGGCCGACATCGAGCAGACGCTCACCATCGGCGTGCACGGGCCGAAGGTCGTGCAGATCGTGCTGGTCGAGCGCGACCGGGAACCGGCGCCGGAGTCCGTGGCCGGAGATCGGATCGATGGCTAGGATCGAGGGCACGCTCGGGGTCGGACTCGTCGGGACGGGGTGGGTGGCGGCGTCGCACCTGCGGGCAATCGAGGCGAACCCCCACACCCGGTTGCGTCACATCTGCGGCCGGCAGGAGGCGCGCGCGCGTGACAAGCTGACCCGCTTCGGCGCCGATGTGTCCGGGGTGGCGTTCACCCGGCGCTACGAGGATCTGCTCGAGGCGCCCGACGTCGACATCATCGTCATCGCCACGCCGAATCACCTGCATGCCGAGCAGGCTGTGGCCGCTGCCGCGGCGAAGAAACATATTCTGCTCGAGAAGCCCACCGGGATCGATGTGCGCGAGCTCGTGCGGATCCGCGATGCGGTCCGGCGGGCGCGGGTCCGGACGATCGTTTCCTTCGTGCTGCACTACAACCCGTTCGTCCGATTTGCGCACTGGCTACGCGAATCGGGGTGGCTCGGGACAATTCGATACGCGCGGTTCCAGTACCTGTCCCGCGTCCTCGACGGGTATCCAGGGTGGTCGTGGGTCAAGCGCGCCGACAGCGGCCGGAGCCACTTGCTCGCGGCGGGCTGCCACGCGGTCGACGCGTTGCGCTGGTGCAGCGGACTGGAGCCCACCGAGGTCAGCGCGTTTCACACTCGGTTCACGAAGGGCTATCAGTGGCCGACCTCGATCGTCCTCAACGTCAAGCTGGGCCGCAAGGCCATCGGCCAGGTCGTCAGCTCGACCGATTTCATGATGCCCTATACCTTCGGTGTCGAGTTGATGGGCGACAAGGCGTCGATGGTCGACGGGCTCCTGTTCTGGAAGGACACGCCGCTTTCGCTGGTGGCGCTCCGGCGCGCCAATCCGTTCCCTGACGTGGCACTGCACGAAGCGACCGCGCTCGATGGGAGCCCCGCCATCCGCATCGAGTGCGACATGCCGGCTTCGGCCGACGCGCGTCACCATCCGTTCCAGGGTGAGATCGATGAACTCGTGGACTGTATCCGCGAGGGCCGTGAGTCGCATCTGAACGTCTTCGACGCCCAGAAGACGATGGAAGTCTGCCTGGCCGCGGATCGATCGGCGGCGCGCGACGGCCGGCCGGTGCGCCTGCCGCTCATTCGTTCCTGAGCACCCCCCCAAGCATGCCAGCGTACGTCGCTGTCGATCTCGGAGCCAGTGGCGGCCGGGTCATGCTGGGACGGGTGGCGGACGGGCGGGTGTCGCTCGAGGTCGCGCACCGGTTCGCCAACATCCCCTATCGAGCGACCGGTCATGAGCGATGGCCGCTCGCGACGCTGCTGGCCGAAGTGCGGAACGGGCTGACTCGCGTCGGCCACGCCGCCGATGACCTCGTGAGTGTCGGCGTCGCCACGTGGGGTGTCGACTTCGGGCTGCTTGATGCCAGCGGCCGAGTGCTCGACGATCCAGTCTGCTACCGCGACCGACGCACCGCCGGCGTCGTTGACCGGGTCCTCGACATCGTGCCGGCGCCGGAGCTGTTCCGGCGCACCGGCTCGCAGGTGCTGGCGCTGAACACCGTGTACCAGATGGTGGCGCAGCGCGACGCCGGAGAGTGGCCGGTCGACGCCGCGCGCCTCCTGATGATGCCCGATCTGGTTCATCAGGATCTCTGCGGCAGCGTCGTCGGAGAAGTGACGATGGCCAGCACGACGCAACTGGCCGACGCATCGACGCGCCGCTGGTCGCCGGAGTTGTTCGAGCGCTTGGGCCTGCCGATGGCCGTGATGCCCGACCTGGTGCAGCCCGGGACCCGGCTCGGGCACCTCCACCACGACGTGCGTGAGGCGGCAGGGCTTCCGGAGATGACGGTCGTGGCGCCGGCGACCCACGATACGGCCAGCGCGGTGGTCGGGACTCCGGTCGACGAGGGCTGGGCTTATCTCAGTTCGGGCACCTGGTCGCTGCTGGGTGTCGAGACGGCGGCGCCCGTGCTGACCGAAGCGGTCCGTGCGGTGAACCTGACGAACGAAGGCGGCGCCGAAGGCACGAACCGATTGCTGAAGAACATCGCCGGGATGTGGATCCTCGAGTCGTGCCGACGTGCCTGGGCGGCGGCGGGCACGCCCGTCGCGCTCGACGCGCTCGATCTGGCGATCGCGTCGGCGCCGGCGCGCCAGGCCTTCATCCCACCGGATGCGAGCCCGTTCTTCAACCCGCCCGACATGCCGGCGGCGGTCACGGCCTTCCTGGGCGAGTCAGGTCAACGTCTGCCGGACGATCTCGGTGGATTCGCACGGGTGATCCTGGAGTCGCTCGCGCTCCGCTACGCCACGGTCATCTCGGAGATCGAGCAGGCGACCGGCCAATCGATTCGCGGGATCCGGATCATCGGCGGGGGGTCGCAGAACCGCTTCCTCAACCAGGCCACGGCGGACGCGACCGGGCGGGAGGTACGCGCGGGGCCGGTCGAAGCGACCGCGCTCGGCAACGTGATCGTGCAGGCGATCGCGGACGGCCGTTTCGGGAGCGTGGCCGAGGCTCGGCGCGCCGTGGCGCGTGACGAAGCCGGCGAAGCCTACGAACCCCGCGACCCTGATGCCTGGGCCGAGGCCCGCGCCCGCTACGCCCAGTTGGAAGCGGACCTGGCGTAGCTGAGGCGCCTGGCTCCAACTCGTGCTGGCGTCGAGCGCCGCCAGCGCGTCCGCTGGGGCCGCCGTCGGCGGTGATGGCGCCGGCTCGGGCAGCGCGGTGCGCTGGAACCCACAGCGGCACGACTGCACCTTGTGGGGCACCTGGCGGCCGCAGCCGGGACAGGTCCAGACGTACGACCCGTCGACTTGATCAGGCATCAGTCAGTCACGCCGTCGCCAGTCTCGTGCTGGGGATCCGAGATTACTCTTGATTCTACTGCAAGTTACCGGCTTGCGGCGATCGGCCTGGCGCATCGGGCCGGTGACCGGGCGTCGCCGCGTTCTGCGATAGGCTCAGCCGATGTTCTCGAGCCGGCTGCCGCACGACCCACGGCCGAATCCGCTGACGCGCGCACTTCGGGCACTGCGCGCGGACGATGTCCCGATCTTCGACCTCACCGAATCGAACCCGACTCGAGTCGGCCTGGACTACCCGGAGCGGCTCTTCGACGAGCTGGTGCCGTCGAGCCGAGGCTACGCGCCGGCGCCGCTGGGTGTGTGGAGCGCCCGGGCGGCGGTTGCGGCGCATCTCGAGACCGAGGCGATCGACGTGGCGCCGGACCGGATTGCCCTGACCGCGAGCACGAGTGAGGCGTACTCGATCCTCTTCAAGCTCCTGTGCGACCCGGGTCACGAGATCCTGGTGCCGCAGCCGAGCTATCCACTCTTCGCGCATCTCACACGACTTGACGGCGTCGTCGGGGTGCCGTACGACCTCGAGTATCACGGCCGGTGGTCGATCGATCCAGGCCGGATGGCCCGGGCCGTCTCGCCTCGGACCCGGGCGATTCTCGTCGTGACGCCGAACAATCCGACCGGGTCGTATCTGAGTCAGCTCGAATTGGAGCAGGTGAGCGAGTTAGCCGCCGCCCACGACTTGGCGTTGATCGGCGACGAGGTGTTCCGGTCGTATCCCGCGTCGGACGCCGCTCCACCGTGGCCCAGCGTGCTCTCCGGAGGCGCGCCGATGGCCTTCAGTCTCGGTGGATTGTCCAAGTCGGTGGGATTGCCCCAGATGAAACTGGCGTGGATCGCGGTCGGTGGGCACGACGCGGAGGTGTCGTCGGCCATGGCGCGGCTTGAGCTTGCCTGCGACACCTACCTGTCGGTCGCCACGAGCGTGCAGGGTGCGGTCGGCGCATTGTTCGCCGGAGGCCAGGACGTGCACGAGCAGATCGCCATGCGAGTCCGCCGGAACCTGGACGCGCTCCAGCGCGCGGCGACCGACGCGCGCTGGGCGCGCGTGCTGCCGGTCGAAGGCGGCTGGTCGGCCGTGGTGGAGGTGCCGGCCACCGTCTCCGAGGAGGAGCGAGTGCTGGATCTCCTGACCCGGCGTCACGTCCTGGTGCATCCGGGCTTCTTCTACGATTTTCCGCGCGAGGCGTTCCTCGTGTGCAGCCTGCTGCCCGAACCGCGTGTCTTCGACGCCGCGCTGCCCCATCTGCTCGCGCGCGACTGACGGTTCCGCCTCCGTTCGCCACCCTCGGCCGGCGGACTCTTGTGTTAGAATGCCCGGAACATGAGTCTCCTCAGCAACTTAGTCCCCATTACGATCATTGCGGTGTCCGGCTTGCTGCTCGCCGGGTGCTCCGCACCGGCGCCAGAGGCCGAGCCGTCGCCGACCCGCGCGGTCGACATCGAGCTGCCCTCGGAGTCGACGGTGGTCGAGGGAACGGTCCCTCGCAACGCGACGTTCGCGGGGCTGCTCGAGTCGCACGCCCTGCCCGGTGCGCTCATCGTCGCGATCGTGGAGGAGACGCGTGACGTCTTCGACCCGCGGCGGTTGCGAGCCGGCAACGAGTACCGGCTGGTAACGGCGGACGACGGTCGACTGCGCCAGCTCGACTATCACATCGACTCGGACAGCTTCTTGCGGGTTGCGGCGCTCGGCAGCGGCGGCGATAGCGCTGTCGAAGCGGCCATCGTGCCCTACGTCAAGCAGCGCGCGGTCATCGCGATGAGCGGCGGCATCGATCGTTCGCGCTCGTCGCTGGTCGCGGCGATCGACGATGCGGGTGAGCAGGTGCAACTTGCGATTGCGATGGCCGATGTGCTGGGCGGCGAGATCGATTTCAACAACGACCTCCGTCTCGGCGATTCGTTCCAAGTGCTCTTCGAGCGCTACTTGCGCGAGGATCAGTACGACGACTACGGCAACGTGCTCGCGACCGAGTTCAACAACGACGGGCGGCGCGTCAGGGCCATCAGGTTCACACCGCCCGGCGGCGACCCTGGCTACTACGACGAAGAGGGACGATCGCTCAAACGGATGTTTCTGAGGTCACCCTTGCGCTTTGAGCCGCGGATCACGTCGCGCTTCTCGCGCAGCCGGATGCATCCGATTCTGGGTGAGCGCCGGGCGCACCTCGGCGTGGATTACGGCGCGGCCACCGGCACGCCGGTCATTTCCGTTGCGAACGGCACGGTCATCTCTGCGGCCTCGAGCGGCGGGTCGGGTCGCATGGTGCGACTCCGTCACAGCGGGGGCTACGAGACCTACTACCTGCACCTCTCGTCGTTCGCCAACGGCATGCGACCGGGCGCGCGTGTCCAGCAGGGCCAACTGATCGGCCGGGTCGGCTCGACTGGCCTGGCCAACGGGCCGCACCTCGACTACCGCGTGAAGAAGAACGGCGTGTTCGTGAATCCGCTGGTGGAGCATCGCAAGATGCCGCCGGGAGAGCCGATTCCCGCAGAGCACCTCGACGTGTTCCACGCCGAGCGCCGACGCGTGTTCGGAATGCTCGTCGACTCGACACCAACCCCGACCATTCTGTCGGCTGACGACGCCGACGCCGATGCGGCCGGCGCGCCCTGACCGCGAGACGCGCACCCTCCCGTTCGATTCGTCCGGACCGCGCGGCGAAGCGCGTGTCACGCGTGGGCTAAGATAGCTGCATGGCCGCGATCCGCCCGTTTCGAGCGCTCCGACCGATGCCCGACGCCGCCCGGCGTGTCGCGGCCGTTCCGTACGACGTCGTGACGACCGATGAGGCTCGCGAGTTGGCCGCCGGCGAACCACTGAGCTTCCTGCGCGTGTCACGCGCTGAGATCGACCTGCCGCCCGGGACCGATCCATATGCCGAGGCGGTGTATACGCGCGCGGCGGACAACCTGCGGTCGCTGCGGCAGGCCGCGCCGCTTGTCACCGAGGCTGACGCGTTGCTGTACTGTTACCGGCTGCAAGCCGACGGTCACGAGCAGGTGGGAGTCGCGGCATGTTATTCACTCGATGAGTACGACGGCGGAGCGATCAAGAAGCACGAACATACCCGGCCGAAGAAAGAAGATGACCGGACGCGCCACATGCTCGCACTGCGGGCGCAGACCGGGCTGGTGTTCCTGACCTACCGCGCGACGTCGACCATTGATGAAGCGGTCGATCGCGCGTGCGCGGGCGACGCGTTGTTCGACTTCGAGGCATCCGACGGTGTCCGGCACACGGTGTGGGCGGTGCCGCCGGGCGACGTGCGCGCGCTCGCCACCGCGTTCGAGGTCGTGCCCGCGCTCTACATCGCCGACGGGCACCATCGCGCGGCCAGCGCAGCTCGGGCGCGGACCACGATCACCCGCGGGTCGGAGGCGATCCAGGCGGAGGACACCTTCGTCGCCGTGGCGTTTTCGCACCGACAGGTGCGGATTCTGCCGTACCATCGCGTCGTGCGGGACCTGCAAGGGCAGACGGCGGAGGCGTTTCTCGATCGGGTCCGGGCGGTGTTCCCGGTGCAGGCCGGCGGTCCCGCGCCGACGCGGGCGGGCGAGGTGTCGATGTATCTCGGCGGTGCCTGGCACCGCGTGGCGCTGGCCGAGCCGGAAGGTGCATCGGGCGGGCGCGCGGCCGGCCTCGACGTGTCACGACTCCACAGTGCCATTCTCGAGCCGCTGCTCGGCATCGGTGATGTGCGTCAGGACCCGCGCATCGACTTCGTTGGCGGCGCGCGTGGAGCCGCCGCGCTCGCCGATCGCGTCGATCGCGGCGAGGCGGCGGTGGCGTTCTCGATGTTCCCGGTGACCGTCGACGACCTCATGGGGATCGCTGATGAGGGCGGGATCATGCCGCCCAAGTCCACCTGGTTCGAGCCGAAGCTGCGCGATGGGCTGCTGATCCATCCGATCGGCTGAGCGCCCGGCAAGACGCGATGAGCGAACGCATCTACAACTTCAGTGCCGGCCCGGCCGTGCTGCCGGAGCCCGTGCTCGAGGAGGCGAGGCGTGACCTGCTGGCGCTGCCGGCTGCGGGCATGTCGGTCCTGGAGATCAGTCATCGCTCCCGCCACTTCGACGCCATTCTCGATGAAGCCGAGCAGGCGCTTCGCGACCTGGCCGGCGTCCCGGCGAGCCACCGAGTGCTGTTCCTGCAAGGCGGCGCCAGCCTGCAGTTTGCGATGGTGCCGTTGAACCTGCTTTCCGCCTCCGGCACCGCGGACTACCTCGTCACGGGTGTCTGGTCGAGGAAGGCGGTCGCGGAGGCTGAGAAGATCGGCCGCGTGCATCCGGCCGCGTCGACCGAGTCCGAGGGTTTTGTTCGGGTGCCGCGGGCCGACGAGATCGCGGTGTCGCCGGACGCGGCCTACGTGCACATGACGTCGAACAACACGATCTACGGGACGCGGTGGGCGACCCTACCCGAGACGGGGTCGATCCCGCTCGTGAGCGACATGTGTTCCGATCTCTTCAGCCGCCCGGTGCCGGTCGAGAGGTTCGGTCTCATCTACGCCGGCGCCCAGAAGAACCTCGGCCCGGCCGGATTGACGGTCGTGATCGTGGACGAGGCGTTGCTGGCACGGTCGCCGGGCGCGCTGCCGTCGATGCTGAGCTACCGCGTGCTGGCCGACGGCGGCTCTCGCTACAACACCCCGCCGGTCTTCGCGATCTATCTGCTGGGACTTGTGCTCAAGTGGCTGACCGCGCAAGGCGGGCTCGAGGCGATGGCGGCACACAACGATCGCCAGGCCGCGCGGCTCTACGCCGAGATCGATCGCACCGGGTTCTACCGTGGCGTGGCCGAGCGCGAGAGCCGATCGCGGATGAACGTCACGTTTCGGTTGCCGACCACCGACCTCGATGGCCGATTCGCCCGCGAGACGGCCGAGTTCGGGTTGGATGGGCTCGCCGGTCATCGCTCGGTCGGAGGTCTGCGGGCGTCGATCTACAACGCGATGCCCGATGCAGGCGTGGCGGCCCTGGTCGAGTTCATGCGAGAATTCGAGCGGACGCACGGGTGATTGGAGGGGGCACGTCGCGCATCCGTCGCGCGGGACTATGGCACGCTCGGGGGTCGGTCATGCTGCGGGTGCGGTCGATGATTGCGCCGGATCGTAGGGATGACCGACGGTTCGCACAGCCGACAATTCAGCAGTGGGGGGGGGTATTCGATGGTTGCTCTGTTGACATTGGTGGTGCTCTTCGTCGGCGCCGTCGTGCCGACCGTCGACGCTCAGACTGGACTCGGTGCGATTGAGGGTGCGGTTCGAGACGAGAGCGGTGCCGTCGTGCCTGGCGTGACGGTGACGGCGACCCACGCCGCCAGCGGCGCGTCCGCCAGTGCGGTGAGCGACGGGGCCGGACGCTTCGAGGTGGGCCAGTTGCCGCCCGGCGACTACGAACTCAGCGCGTCGATGCCGGGGTTTGGCCCGGCGACGAGTCGCGTATCGGTCGTCGCGGGTGCCGCCGAGACGGTCGAGTTCACGCTGGCGATCTCGCCGCTGGCTGAATCGGTCACCGTCACCCGAACGCTGCAGGAGAGAAGCGTCGTGCCGACGGCGGTGGCGGTCATCGACGGCGATGAAGTCCAGTTCGCACAGCGGCAGGAAGCGTTGGCCGAGACGATGCGCGGCGTCCCAGGCGTCTTCGCGGAGAACCGGCGCAACTTCAGCCTCGCGAGCGGAACGCAGGTCACGATCAGGGCGCCGATGGTCGGATTCGGGATGCGCGGAATCCAGATGTTCCAGGATGGTATCCCGCTCACGACCGCCGACGGCACGACCCAGCCGACCAACCTCGACCTCGGCTCCGCCGAGCGTCTGGAGATCATCCGCGGACCGAACTCCGTGCTTTACGGCAACGCGGCGGGCGGCGTGATCAGCGTCTGGACGGCGTTCCCCACAGCGCGCCGGCTGGAGGTTCAGCCCGATATCCAGTTCGGCAGCTACGGCTACAACCGCCAGCAGGTCAAGGTGCACGGGACCTCCGGCCAGACGAGCTATCTGTTCAACGCCAACCGGATCGAGACCGACGGGTTCCGCGAGCACAGTGCGGCCGAGGTGCGCCGCGCCAACCTGGTCGTGCGCCGGGCCCTCTCGTCGAAGACCGAGATCCGCGGAATGTTCAACTTCTTCGACATGCCGTTTGGCGAGAGCGCCAGCACGTTGAACGAGGATGATGCCCGTAACAACCCCCAGAGCGTTCGAGCGCTGGCGTTACCGCAGGGCTGGGGCGAGGCGGCGACGCAGGGCCAGGGCGGCGTGACGCTCGAGCATCAGTTCGAGAACGGCATGGCATTCCGCGGGACCGGCTGGGGCGCGTGGCGCGACGTCTCCAGTTCGATTCCGTTTCGGACCATCGATCTGGGGCGGAACTCCGGTGGATTCCGCACCGAACTGTCGGGAGCGAACAACTCGGGCGCCGTGCCGGTGCGGTGGACGACCGGTGTCGACCTGTCGGTGCAGAGCGACGACCGGGCTGAGTTCGGCAACGCCGGCGGCGCGACCGGCGGCGGGCTGCCAGAATACGGCGACATGCAGCTCGAGCAGAAGGAAGAGGTCTTCTCGGTCGCACCGTTCGCCCAGGTGACGCTGACGCTGCATCCGCGATGGTTTGCGACGGCCGGAGTTCGGTACGACTACTACGATTTCACCGCAACCGACCGGTTCCTGAGCGATGGCGATCAGTCGGGTGGCCGGACGCTTGATGCCGTCAGCCCGATGGCCGGCGTGACCTTCGCGGCGTCGGACGAGGTGAACATCTACTCGAACTTCTCGACGGCCTACCAGACGCCCACGACCGTCGAGTTGTCGAACCAGCCGACCGGCGAGGGCGAAGGTGGCTTCAACGAGAATCTCAACCCCGAAGATCTGCGAAGCTTCGAGGTCGGGGCCCGCGGCACCGCCAACGAGGGACGCGTGAGCTACGTGCTGGCGGCCTACTTCGCGACCCTGGACAACGCGTTCGTCGAGTTCCAGCGGCCCGACGAGCAGACGTTCTTCCTCAATGCGGGAAAGTCGTCCCGGAACGGTCTCGAGGCGCGCGTCGACTGGGCGCCGACGCCCCAGGTGAGCACATACGTTTCGTACACTTACCAGAACTTCGAGTTCGTCGAGTTCGAGACGGGCGGCGACGACTTCTCGGGCAACGCCGAACCCGGCGCGCCGCCGCATCAGCTGTACGTCGGCGGCGCCTACGAGACGCCCTTCGGCCTCCGTTCGATCGCGCAGTTCCGGTGGGTGGATGCCTATGCGGTGAACAACGCCAACACCGCCGAGAACTGGTCGTACGCGGTCATGGATCTGCGCTTCGGCTGGGACGGCGAGGTGAACGGCGTCACGATCCAGCCGTTCTTCGGCGTCGACAATCTGTTCGACGAGCGGTACAACGGCTCGTCGATCCCGAACTCGTTCGGGCGCCGGTACTACGAGCCCTCACCAGGGCGCGAGGTGTACGTCGGCTTCCGGATCGGTGGAGGGATCCAGTAGCCCCCGTGGGCAGGCGCTCGCGGCCGGCCGTCGGCTGAGTCACACCCATGCGCCAGACTCAAGGCTCCCTGGTCTGCCCGCAGTGCGGAAACCTCGTCGGCATCAACGAGCCGACCTGCCCGTTTTGCGGCGCCTGGCGTCCCGGACTCTACGGGTGGGCGCCGGTCCTGCAACGCGTCGTCGGGAACCACCTCGATCTGATCTCCCTCATCGTCGCGACCTGCGTCACGCTCTACGTGATCGCCCTGTTGCTCCAGCCCGAGGCGATCACCCAGCGGGGCGGCATGCTGTCGTTCCTCTCGCCGGACCCCCGCGCGCTCTACCTGCTCGGCATGACGGGGGGGCTCGCCTGGCAGTTGGGCTGGTGGTGGACGCTGTTCACCGCGATCTACCTGCACGGCAGCATCCTGCACATCCTGTTCAACGTGATGTGGATCCGGAACCTCGGGCCCCCGGTCTCGGAGATGTTCGGCCCGGGCCGGGCGTTCGTCATCTTCAATGTGGCGGGCGCGTTCGGATTCCTGGTGTCGAACGTGATGGACAACGCGCCGACGATCGGCGCATCCGGTAGCATCTTCGGGTTGCTGGCCGCGCTGATCGTTTACGGACGACGGCGGGGCAGTTCGATGGTGTCGCAGCAGATGTGGCAGTACGCGATCGTGCTGTTCATCTTCGGCTTCCTAATGCCGGGCATCAACAACTGGGCGCACGGCGGCGGGTTCGTCGGCGGCTGGGTCGCCGCCTACCTGATGGGCTTCATCGACGAGCAGCGCGAGAGCTCCTGGATGCTGCTGCTCGCCCTCGGCTTCATCGTCGTCACGCTGGTCGGTATCGGCCTGTCGTTCACGAAGTTCACCGGCATCTTCCTCGCCGGCTAGAAGCCTCGCGCCGAGGTATGGCCGCTCGAACCGCCCAGCGTCAGCTCAGGATTCTTCAGTAGTTCGGGGCTTGCGTCTGCGGCGTCGGCGGGGTCGGCGGGGTCGGCGGTCCGTGGGGGCGGGGCGCTCGCCCATATGCGCGACGAAATCTCGCCAGCGCTCGTGCGCCACGGGTGCTCCACCGTGGATTTCCAGCCAGGTCAACGCTTCGTCGAAGACGCTACGGTGCGTCAAGCCCCGTTTCGCCCGTTCGGGGAGTTCGGGATCGAGCAGGCGGTCCTGCATGCTGATGATCTGGCGTAGGCTCTCGACCTGGCCCCGCGCGACTGGCAGCGCACCGAGCGTCAACGGGTCCGCGTGGCGCCCCGGCAGCAGGCCGATCGGAGCCACGAGTGACCCAAGCAGGATCGGATTCGTCAGGGTCGCCGGCGCGGAGTCGAAGCGGGCCCGGTAGGCATCCAGCGCGTGCAGCGACCGCCACATCGCGTCGGAGCGATGCCGGTGGAGTTCCGGACTGATCTGCGCCAGGAGCCGCGCCTCCCCGAGGTCGCGCAGGGTCCGTTCCGCCGAACCGCCGCGCAGAATCTTGTAGAGCTCCTCCAGCATCCGCGGCGGCGCGGCCTGCCGGATCTCCGCGCGGTGCTTGGCGATCGCGTCCATGATCGGCCGCTCGATCTTGAAGTCGAGCCGAGCCGCCAGCGCGACCGCGCGCAGCATCCGGACCGGATCTTCCAGAAAGCGTTCGCCAGGATCCCCGATGCAGCGGATGAGCCCAGCTTCGAGGTCCTTCAGCCCACCGACGTAGTCGATGATCGAGAAGGTCGCAATGTCGTAGAACAGCGCGTTCACGGTGAAGTCGCGGCGGAAGGCGTCCTCTTCGGGCGTGCCGAACGTATTGTCGCGCTGGATGACCCGGCTGCCGGGCTGAGGCTGAGTCTTGCTCTCTGATTCCGCGGGCGGGGCCGGATCGGGGTCGCCCTCCGAGCCCGGTGTCACCAGCTTTCGGAAGGTCGCCACCTCGATTGTCTTCGGACCGAACTTGACGTGCGCCAGTCGGAACCGCCGGCCGATGATCCAGCAGTTCCGGAACAGGCGCTTGATCTGGTTCGGATGCGCCGAGGTGCCGATATCGAAGTCCTTCGGTCGGCGCCCGATCAGCAGGTCGCGCACGCTCCCGCCGACCATGTAGGCGATGTGATCGAACTTGTGCAGCCGATACAGTACCTTGAGCGCGTCCGGGTCGATGTGGCTTCTGGAGAGCGAGTGTTCCGAGCGCGGAACGACGATCGGGTCGGCCATGTGATGTAGCGATGATAGCACCCGGCCCTGAGCGCCCTGTTCAGGCCCGGGATCAGCTCTTCGCGTCCTTCCAGTTCGGGCCGACGCCGACGTCCACCGTCAGCGGCACCTTCAACGTCGCGGCGTGCTCCATCCGCTCCTTGACGAGCGCCGCGAGTGCCTCGGCCGCCGATTCGCGGACCTCGAACAGGAGCTCGTCGTGGACGGTCAAGATCATCCGAGCGTCATCGCGATCCATCAGATCGGCGTGCAGGGCGATCATGGCCCGCTTGAGGATGTCGGCCGCCGTGCCCTGGATCGGCATGTTCACGGTGACACGTTCGGCCGCCGACCGGATCTGCCGATTGCGGCTGTTCAGTTCGGGGACGAGGCGGCGGCGCCCATACAGTGTCGTGACGATGCCGGAGGCTCTTGCGGTGTCGAGCGTCCGCTCGATGAACGCCCGGACGTCGGGGAAGCCGTCGAAGTACGCATCGATGAACTCCTGCGCGGCGGTCTGCGCGACGCCGATGTCCTTGGCCAAGGTGAACGCCGTCTTGCCGTAGAGCAGGGCGTAGTTGACGATCTTCGCGCGTCGCCGAAGTTCGTGCGGGTCGAGGTCGCTGTCGGCTCCGAAGATCTTCTCCGCGGTCTGGTCGTGAATGTCGTCGCCGCGCTGAAACGCCGCGATCAGGCTGGCGTCGCCAGACAGATGCGCCAGGACCCGCAACTCGATCTGCGAATAATCGGCGGAGATGAGGAGATGCCCGGGCTCTGCCACGAACGCACGACGGATCCGGCGCCCGACCTCGGTACGAATCGGGATGTTCTGCAGATTGGGATCGCTGCTGCTGAGCCGTCCGGTCGCGGCGACCGCCTGGTTGAACGATGTGTGAACCCGGCCGGTGTCGGGGTGCACTAGAAGTGGCAGCGCATCGACGTAGGTCCCCTTCAGCTTCTGGAGCGAGCGCCACTCCAGGACGAGGCGCGGGAGTTCGTGCGTCTGGGCCAGCTCCTCCAGGACCGCCACGGCCGTCGAGGCGGCGCGCGTCTTGCTCGTCCGCTTCGAGGCGGGCAGGTCGAGCTTCTCGAACAGTACCTGGGCCAGCTGCTTCGGCGAGTTGATGTTGAACTCCGCATCGGCCAGTTCGAAGATACGCGTCTGATATCCCGCCAGCTCTTTGTCGAGTTGCGCCGACTGCTCGGCGAGTGCGGCGGTGTCAATGTGGACCCCGGCCTCTTCGACGTCGACAAGGCACGGCACGAGCGGCAGCTCCAGCTCGCGGTACACAGAGTCGACACCCTCGCGTGCCAGTGCCGGCCGGAAGCGGTCGCTCAACTGCAGCGCCAGGTCGGCGCGCTCGCCCGCGAATCCGGCCGCGACGTCGATCGGCAGTTCGCCGAACGGCGTCGCCTTCGTGCCCTTACCCCGGATCGATTCCTCGGTCATGGCGCGGTAGCCGGTTTGATCCAGCGCCGCCTCTTCGAGGCCGTGCGCCGACTTCGTGGCGTCCAGCGCATAGCTGGCCAGCATCGAGTCGTCCGCGAGGCCCCCGAGGCGGATGCCGTGGCGCCGGAGAACGATGGCCGCGAACTTCAGGTCGTGGGCGACCGTGCCGGCAGCCGGGTCCTCGAGCACTGGCGTCAGTCTCGCCAGCGCATCGGCTGGGCTGAACTCGGCAGGTGCGTCGAGCGCTGTGTGTCCGATCGGGACGTAGCGCGCCGAGCGCGGTGCGGTCGCAAAGGCCAGGCCGACGATCGCGGCGCGCATCGCCACCGGGGTGTCGGTGAGCATGTGCAGCGCATGCCGGTCGCTGCCGGCCAGTGCGTCGACCAGCGTCTCCAGGTCGGCGGTGGTGGAGACCGCGCGATAGTCGGTGTCGGTCGTCTCCGCCGTCGGGGCGTAGTCGGCGAGGAGGGTCCGGAACCCGAGCGACGAGAACAACTCGAAGCAGCGCGCCGGGTCCGGGCCATCGAACCGGACGCGCTCGAGGTCGAGGTCGATCGGTGCGGCGACGTGGATCTGCACGAGATCACGGCTCAGACGCGCTGCCGCAGCGTGCTCGGTGAGTGCCGTCCGATACTTTCGCTGTGTCACCCGGTCGGCCCCGGCGAGCAGTGCGTCGAGCGTCCCGTGCTCACCGATCAGGGCCCGGGCGCCCTTCTCGCCGATCCCGGGCACACCTTTCACGTTGTCGACCGCGTCGCCCATCAGGGCCAGGACGTCGACGACCTGATCGGGCCGCACACCGAACTTCTTCTCCACGCCCGCCGGGTCGAACCACGTACCGTCGTCCTTCGGGTTGAAGACGGCGACACCGTCGCCGACGAGTTGAAAGAAGTCCTTGTCGCCCGTGACGATGACGACGTCGAGCCCGCCGTCGGCGGCCTTGCGGGTCAAGGTGCCGATCACATCGTCGGCCTCGTAGCCCGGCAGCGTGAGCACGGGGACCCCGAGCGCCTCGCACGCCGCGTGCACCCACGGAACCTGCTCGACCAGATCGTCAGGCATCGGCGCGCGGTTGGCCTTGTACTCGGCATCGAGCTCCTCGCGAAACGTGGGGCCCTTCACGTCGAATGCGGCGGCGATGTAGTCGGGCTGCTGATCATCCAGGAGCTTGCGCAGCATCGCCACGAAGCCGTAGACCGCGTTGGTCGACCGGCCGTCTGGACCGGTCAGCCCGCGAATCGCATGGTAGGCCCGGTACATCTGCGAGCTGCCGTCGACGAGCAGCAGGCGTCGCCGTGTGGACTGGTTCATCGGGGATCCGGCTCGGCAGCGTGGATCGTGAAAGTCGCGCGAACCGCGGGCGAGAGTATACCAGCCTGGGGTTGGAGGCAGGAGGCCGTCGCCGCGCCCGCGTCAGCTCGGAAGATCGACTCGCAGGTCGTGTGTGAGGATCTCGCCTTCGCGGATCCTGAGCCGGTCGGCGTTTCGGTTCAGCCGCCCGAGCACCGCCGGGTCGAACCAGGAGCCCTGTTCGATTCCGTCGACGCCGACGACGTAGTACTCGCCCGCCGGCAGGCCGCGCACCTGGTAGTGTCCGTTCTGATCGGGACGGCCCACCGCGACCTGCCGCGATTGCGATCGCCACAGTTCGGGGTCGGTCGAGAACACGAGCACGGTCAGTTCGGACACCGGCCGTCCGGTGCCGTCCGACACGAGACCCGAGAGCTCCGAGACCTGATCGGTCAGCACGACACTGACGTTCTCGATTTCGACTCTCGGCGTGAGTTCGAGTGGCGCGTCGGTCATGTCGCGGCCGTCGACATAGATCGTCTTCAGGAGCCAGGGGTCCGGCGCGTCGACCTGGAACAGATGTGCCCCCATCGGCACGGTGGTCAGTCGGAAGATCCCATTGGCGCCGACGCCGATCGAGCCGTTCGTCCCGAACGGCAACGTTTGCAGCGGGCGGGTGGAGATGCGCACGCGTGACAGGGCGTCATCCGGTGGGAGCGTGTTCGATTCGAACACGACCGAGCCGCTGATGGTCGCGCCAGCGGACAGCATCATGGTCAGGCCGCTCAGTTCGCTTCCGGCGACCGTGATCGACTGCACCGCGAACAGCGGATTCTCGCGGCGTCGCCCGCCCGACCGGGCGACGGCCAGATAGCGACCCGGCGGCACGTTGCGTACCGTGAACGTCCCGTCCGACTGCGTCTGGGCGTCGAGTCCGCCGCCGAAGCCTCGCGCACCGCCGTCTGGGACGAACGAGACGGCCGATCGTGTCGCCGGCGCGCCCTCCGGCGACAGCACGAGCCCCGCGACGCGCACCGTCGGCACCAGTTGCACGCCGAAGCTCACGCCGGTCATTTCCTGCGCCAGGCCGACGGTGAGCGGCATCGCCTGGGCGGCGCTCGTGATACCGGGGTAGTAGGAGGGAGCGTAGCCCATGTCCTGCTCGACCTGGCTGGCCCGCCCGAAGCGGCCGCGGGCCTGGCCGCCGCCGTCGATGAAGCGTGCAACCGCGCTGACATAGTAGGTGCCCGGGGCCAGGCCGTACACGCGGTACTGACCGCGATCGTCGCTGGTATTGGCGCCGACGGCCGCCAGCCGACGTTCACCCTGGCGGTACTCGTGGCGCATGGCCCGCACCCCCACGCCCGCCAACGGCTCGCCGACCTCGTCCACGACCTGGCCGGTGATGACGGAGCCGCGGGGGAGCGCGAGGTCGATCTCGTCCAGGGTCTCGCCCTCGCCGACCTCCAATGGTGTGCCGGGTTCGAGGACGCGGCGCTGGCCGAAGGTGACCGACACGAATCCAGTCTTCGATGCCGTCACCGTGTACCGGCCCGGCGGCAGTTCCTCGAGTCGGTACCGTCCGTTGGCCTCGGTGACCGCCGCGCGCCAGCCGCGCAGCTCGCCCGACGTCACGCGGAGATAGGCGTATCTGACCGGCTGGCCGGTGTCTGCGGCCACCACGACGCCGGTGATCGTCCCCGTGCCGGTCGCCGACTCATCGGCCGTGCCGCTGCCGTCGCGGGGCGCACCCCACCCCGCCGCACCGGCTGGGCGTGGGCCATCGCTGCCAGGGCCGGGCAGAATAGGCTCAGGACGACGAGGCGTAGGGGCGGGTGAGGGCGTGGCATCGGGCTCTGTCAGACTATGACTCTTCCGACGGGGCAGCTATTTCATCCGCCCTCGGCCCTGCACCCGATCTGGGCTACAGCGCCAGGATGGTCCCGACTCCGGCGACGATCAGCACGACCTGGCGGACGGCGCTGCTGCCGATCGTTTCGCCCCGGTGCAGGTGCGGGATCAGATCGGCCATGGCCACGTAAAGGAAGCTGCCGGCCGCCAAGGCCAGCAGATACGGCAGCGCATCGGGGACGACCTCGGCGGCGGCGTAGACGACGATGGCGCCCACGACGGCGCTCGACGCCGACAGGGCGTTCAGTAACAGCGCGCGGCGCCGCGAGAAGCCGGCGTTCAACAGAATCGCGAAGTCGCCGACCTCCTGCGGGATCTGGTGCGCGGCGACCGCCAGCGCCGTGCTGATCCCGAGTGGGACCGAGACGAACACCGAGGCCGCGATGACCGCACCGTCGGCGAGGTTGTGGACGGCGCCGCCGATCAAGATGAGAGTCGCGCTCGCGTCGTGGACGTCGCAGTCCTCGGTGTGGCAGTGACGCCAGAGGACGAGCTTTTCGACGACGAACAGCGCGAGGATTCCGGCGAGCAGCGCGGTGAATACCGGCACCGGTGCGAGCTGTCTGAGCGCCTCGGGTACGAGGGCCAGCAGCGCCACGCCGAGCAGCGTGCCGACCGCGTAGCTCAGGAGCGACGGCACAATCCGGTGGCGAAGGGCCGCCGGGAGGGGGAGCAGGGCGGAGGCGACGAAGAGGCCGCCGAGGCTGCCCACCAAGCTGAGGCCGGCCGCCGTTGCGAGCAGTTGCACGCCGGGGATGATATCAAGGTGGCGGAGGGAATCGCCTAGCGTGTGGCGACGTAGCCGCGCCGAGCGCGGACGCGATAGCCGGAACCCGGCACCTCCACCTCGATGGAATGCCACCGTCCGTCGCGGTGGCTCTCCGCTACACGAGCCGGAGCGGGTCTGGCGGAATCCGCTCCTCGGTGGCCAGCCTGCCGGCGCCGACCGTCGTGAGCACGAGGAGGCCGACGACGAACAGGGCGTGGACCGTCGTCGACGCGACGGCGGGCAACCCGAAGGGGCGGGTGTCGTGAATCGGACACTGAAAGAGGGCGGCGGCACCACCGGGCGTTGCGGGCGTCGCACTCTGCCCGCTCGCGAGGGCGCGCATGACCCGCATCGCTTCGGCCTGCGCGATGAAGCCGTCGGCCACCGTGCGAACTGACCCGCCGGCGACCCACTGTGCGACGAGTCGGTCTGGCACCTCGGCGGCAATTGCCAGTTCTCGCGGTGAGAACACCTCCGCCTGGGCGAGGGAAGAATCCATCGATTGTCTGGCTCGTGTCGCCGCCGCCGCGCCTCCTGGTGGCCGACGGTTGCGCCGGACTCCTGGCTCGAGAGAGGCAAAACTCTTGCCGGGGCCTGTCTCGAGCCCCGTAACGGTTTTCGGCCGTTTTCGTCGAGTTCTGTCCGGTGGGTTGGCCGGCGGGCCGGGCGCTGTGCTCGGTCCGCGACAGGAGATGCCCTGTTTAGACGACAGATTTCGTGGCTTCGAAGAAGGCGAGGCCGGCCCGCTCGGCGAGCCGGCGCGTGGCCTTGAAGCCCTCGGCGCCGAGCGCTGGTTGGGCGCCGCCCGACGCCGCGTAGGTCGGGTCGATGGTCGGCCTGCTCAGCAGGGCGCCCAGGCCGCCACGCGGCACCCGCTCGATGACGAGGACCCGTCCCCCCGGTCGGAGGACCCGCAGCGTCTGCTGGAGGCAGGCCACGCGCCGCTCGGGCGCGAGTCGGCCGACCAGGTCCCAGAGCACGGCGACGTCGAACGCGTCGTCAGGGTAGGGTAACGCGCCGTACTGCCCGTGTTCGATCTCGACGAGCACCCCCTCCTTGGACGCGGCCTTCCGGCCACGCTCGCAGCCCTCGGGGTCGTCATCGATCGCGTTGGCCTGGCCGGTCAGCCCGACCTTGGCGGCGATGGCCGCCATCATCTTGCCGTTCCCGCACCTCAGCTGCAGCAACCGGTCGCCCGGCTTCACGCCGGCCATCGACACTTCGAGTGCGTGCGGGCCGGCGCCTTCGCGAAACAGCCTCATCGATCGCCTCATGATATAGTCTTGCGCCGTGAAAAACTCTAATGAAATAGCGCCTGCAACGGGCAAACTGGGCATCCTGCTGGTCGGGCTGGGCGCCGTGAGCACCACGTTCATCGCGGGCGTCCACGCCGTCCGTCGCGGCCTAGCCGCCCCTATCGGGTCGCTGACCCAGATGGGGACGATCCGCCTCGGCAAGCGGACCGACGGCCGGTCGCCACTTATCAAGGACTTCCTTCCGCTGGCCGCGCTCGACGACATGGTCTTCGGCGCGTGGGACATCTTCGAGGACAACTGCTACGAGGCGGCGAGGACGGCAGGCGTGATCGAACCAGACCTGCTGAGTCAGATGAAGGATGAACTCTCGAGCATCAAACCGTGGCCGGCGGTGTTCGATCGTCGCTACGTGAAGCGGTTGGACGGGCCGAACGTCAAGAAGGGCGCCAGCAAGCGGGACCTGGCCGACCAGGTGCGCGCGGACATTCAGCAGTTCAAGACGGCGAACGGGGTCGATCGGCTGGTGATGGTCTGGTGTGGCAGCACCGAGGTGTTCATGACCGAGGGCGAGGCCCACGCGTCGCTGGAGGCGTTCGAGCGGGCGCTGGACGAGAGCGACGAGGCCGTGCCGTCGAGCATGGTCTACGCTTACGCGGCGCTCAAGGAAGGCATTCCATTCGCGAACGCCGCGCCCAACCTGACGGTCGATACGCCCGCGATGCTCGAGTTGGCGGCCCAGACGGGGTCGCCGCTCTGCGGGAAGGACTTGAAAACTGGACAGACGTTGATCAAGACGATCATCGCGCCGGGCTTGAAGGCGCGGTTGCTCGGTATCGCCGGGTGGTACTCGACGAATATTCTCGGCAACCGTGACGGCGAGGTACTTGACGACCCCGAGTCATTCAAGACGAAGGAAGAGAGCAAGAAGTCGGTGCTCGACTACATCCTCCAGCCCGATCTGTACCCGTCGCTCTACGCTCAACTCTGTCACGTCGTCCGGATCAACTACTATCCGCCGCGCGGCGACAACAAAGAGGGCTGGGACAACATCGATCTGGTCGGCTGGCTCGGGTATCCGATGCAGCTCAAGATCAACTTCCTGTGCCGTGACAGCGTGCTTGCGGCGCCGATCGTCCTCGACGTTGCGCTATTTCTCGATCTCGCGCAGCGGGCCGGCATGAGCGGCATCCAGGAATGGCTGTCGTTCTATTTCAAGAGCCCGATGCATGCGGCCGAGCTGTACCCCGAGCACGACCTGTTCATTCAGCTGATGAAGCTGAAGAACACCCTTCGGCATCTCAAGGGCGAAGAACTGATCACGCACCTCGGCCTCGAGTACTACGACTGACCACTGACGGTCGAACGCGGCGGTATGGCCAAGACTCCGGACCCCGCATCCCAGGAAATCGACGCGCTGCTCGACGAGCGCCGGACCTTCGCGCCGTCAGAGGCCTTTCGTGCTTCGGCGAACGCGTCGGACGACGCCGTCTACGATCGCGCTGCAGCCGATCCCGAGGCGTTCTGGGAGGCGTTCGCGCGGGAACTCGAGTGGATCGAACCCTGGTCGAAGGTGCTCGAGTGGAACCCGCCGAATGCCAAGTGGTTCGTTGGAGGCAAGCTCAACGCGAGCGTCAATTGCATCGATCGCCACGTGCGCACCGCCAGGCGTAACAAGGCGGCGCTCATCTGGGAGGGGGAGCCCGGCGATCGCCGAACGCTGACCTATTTCGATCTGTATCGCGAGGTCAATGGGTTCGCCGGGGTCTTGAAGTCGCTCGGCGTCACCCGCGGCGATCGGGTGGCGCTCTACCTGCCTCTGGTGCCGGAGTTGGCTATCGCGATGCTGGCCTGCGCGCGGATCGGCGCGGTGCACAGTGTCGTCTTCGGCGGTTTCAGCGCCGAGTCGTTGCGCGACCGGATCAACGACGCTCAGGCGAGCGTGCTGGTCACGGCCGACGGCGGCTACCGGCGGGGCGGCGTCGTGCCGCTGAAGCAGATGGCCGACGACGCGCTCGGGAATACCCCTTCGATCCAGCACGTCGTGGTCGTCCGCCGGCAGGCGCACGATCCACTCCCGGTGTCGATGCAGGCTGAGCGCGATCACTGGTACCACGAGTTGCTGGCCGAGGCGCCGCGTCGGTGCGAGCCGGAAGCGATGGATGCCGAGGACTTGCTCTACATCCTCTACACGTCCGGGACGACCGGAAAGCCGAAGGGGATCATGCACACCACCGGCGGCTATCTGACCGGCACCTACGCCACCACGAAGTGGGTCTTCGATCTGAAAGAGGACGACGTCTACTGGTGCACCGCCGACATCGGCTGGGTGACTGGTCACAGCTATCTGGTCTACGGCCCGCTGGCCAACGGCGCGACCGCCGTCATGTACGAAGGGGCACCCGACTGGCCAGCGCGCGACCGGATGTGGGAGATCGTCGAGCGCTACGGCGTGACGATCTTCTACACTGCGCCGACCGCGATCCGCGCCTTCATGAAGTGGGGCACCGAGTGGCCGGCCAAGCGGGATCTCTCCAGCCTCCGATTGCTGGGGTCGGTCGGCGAACCGATCAATCCCGAAGCCTGGATGTGGTACCACGAGCACGTCGGGCGGCAGCAGTGTCCGGTGGTCGACACCTGGTGGCAGACCGAGACCGGCGCCATTCTCATCACGCCGCTGCCCGGGTTGACGACGCTCAAGCCGGGCTCGGCCTCGCACCCGTTCCCCGGGATCGCCGCCGAGATCAGGACGGCCGACGGCCAGAAGGTGGAGAAGGGCGGTGGGCTGCTGGCCATCGCGAAGCCGTGGCCCTCGATGCTGCGCGGGATCTACGGTGACCCCGAACGGTTCGCCGCGCAGTACTGGAGCCAGTGGCCCGATGGGATCTATTTCACGGGAGACGGCGCGAAACTCGATGACGACGGCTACTTCTGGCTGCTTGGCCGAGTTGACGACGTCCTCAACGTCTCGGGCCACCGGCTTGGCACGATGGAAGTCGAGAGCGCCCTGGTCGACCATCCCGACGTCGCCGAGGCGGCGGTCGTCGGTCGGACCCACGAGATCAAGGGCGTGGCCGTTGCCGCGTTCGTCACGGTGCGCGAGGGCGTCGAGACCTCCGACGCCCTGGTCGATGCGCTGAAGGCCCACGTCGTGAAGAAGATCGGCGCGATCGCCCGACCCGATCTGGTGCTCTTCGCCGCCGATCTGCCGAAGACGCGCTCCGGGAAGATCATGCGGCGGTTACTGCGTGACATTGCCGACGGCAAGGCCCTCGGCGACACGACAACACTGGCCGATCCGGCGGTCGTCGCGAAGCTCAAGGACGAGTACGAAGACGAAGAGGGCTAGACACCGGTTCTAGATCGCCGCCAGGTGCCCCGGCGCCACCTCGCGCAGCGGCGTACTCCGATCGAACTGCGTGTCATCCACGGCGATCCGCGTTCGTTCGGCGTCCGGATCGAGCACTGGGATCGCCGAGAGCAGCGCTTGCGTGTACGGGTGCTGCGGACGGTCGAAGAGCGCGGCCGTCGGCGCCTGCTCCACGATCTTCCCCAGGTACATGACCGCGACCCGGTCGCAGATGTGCTGGACCAAACGCAGATCGTGCGCGACGAACAGATAGGTCAGCTTCAGCCGTTCCTGCAGGTCCATCAAGAGGTTGATTACCTGCGCCTGGATCGAGACGTCCAGGGCGGAGACAGGTTCGTCCGCGATGACGAGTGAGGGGTTCAGGGCCAGCGCACGTGCCACGCCGATCCGCTGACGCTGACCGCCGCTGAACTCGTGAGGGTAGCGCTTGAGATGGGCGGGGTCGAGGCCGACCAACTGGAACAACTCCGCGACCCGATCGCGCCGCTGCTCCCGGCCGCCCATCTTGTGAATGACGAGCGGCTCCTCGACGATGTCGCCCGCCCGCATCCGTGGGTTGAGCGATGAGTATGGATCCTGAAACACCATCTGCATCTGTCGCCGAGCCCGCCGCATCTGTTCGGCCGAGTACGCCAGGACGTCCTCACCCCTAAAGCGCACCTCACCCGAGGTCGACTCGATCAACCGGAGGATGCAGCGTCCAGTTGTCGTCTTGCCGCTGCCCGACTCGCCGACCAGGCCGAATGTCTCACCCTCGGCGATGGTGAAGCTGATGTCATCGACAGCCTTGACGACGGTGGGCTCGGCGAACAGGCCGCGGCGCCGGACGAACCGCTTCACGAGCGACCGAACCTCGACGAGCGGCATCAGCCGAATCCCTCAGCGTCGTGCAGGTAGCACCGCACGTCGTGTCCCGGCTCGATTGGCGCGACGGAGGGCGGCGCGTCGTCGCATCGGTTCATCCGATCCGGGCATCTGGGCGCGAACGCGCAGCCCGGCGGTAGCTGGCCGAGCGGGGGCACGGTGCCTTCGATCGCCTTCAACCTGGCGCCGGGAGTGCCGCCGGGCAACGACGCCAGCAGCCCTCGTGTGTAGGGATGCTTCGGGCGACGGAAGATGTCCCGCACGGCTCCCTGTTCGACGATGCGTCCGGCGTACATGATGGCGATCCGGTCGGCCGTTTCGGCCATGACGCCCAGGTCGTGGGTGATGAGCAGCACGGAGAGCTCGAACCGCGCCTTGAGGTCGCGGAGCAGATCCAGGATCTGAGCCTGGAGCGTGGCGTCGAGCGCGGTGGTCGGCTCGTCGGCGATCAACAGCGCCGGCCGGCACGCCAGCCCCAGCGCGATCATCACGCGCTGGCGCAGGCCGCCTGAGAGCTGATGCGGGTAGTCGTCGTACCGCAGGTTCGGGTCGGGGATACGCACCGACTCGAGCAGTTCGACGACCGCGTCGCGCGCGCCACGACGGTCGACGCACTTGTGCGCTAGCAGCGCCTCGGCGACCTGGCTGCCGATCGAGAACACCGGGTTGAGCGCGGTCATCGGCTCCTGGAAGATCAGGGCGATCTCGCCGCCGCGCACCTCTCGCATCTCGCGCTCAGAGATCGCAAGGAGGTTGCGCCCGCGGAGGCGGATGGCGCCCGCGGCGATCCGGCCCGGCGATTCCACGAGCCGCATGATGGAGAGCGCCGTGACGGACTTTCCGCTGCCCGATTCCCCGACGAGTCCAAGCGTCTCGCCGGCGTGGACGGCAAAGCTGACGTCGTCGACGGCGGTCAGCTCGCCCTTGGCGCCGAAGACCGTTGTCAGCCCGTCGACCTCCAGCAGCGCCGACGCCCCGCGCGTCGGAGGGTCCGCCGCTGCCGCCAGCGTCATTCGAACCCGCCTTCACGGTGCTCGCCGAAGACCGCGCGAAGCGCGTCGGCGACCTCGCCGACCGTGGCGCCGACCTCGACCGCCGCGACGATCGACGGCATCAGGTTGGCGGTCCCGCGTGCCGCCAGGGACACCGCCTCCAACGTGGCGTGGCACGCCCGCTCATCGCGGCGGGCGCGATGGCGGCGCACGCGTTCGACCTGGGCGCGTTCGATCGCCGGGTCGATCTCCAGGCCGGCGATGGTGGTCGCGTGGGCATCGGCGAATCGATTCACGCCGACCACGACTTGCTCGCCGCGTTCGATCGCCTGCTGTTCGCGATATGCCGATTCGTGGATCTCACGCTGCACCGTGCCGGCCTCGATCGCGGCCAGAGTGCCACCCTGCTCGTCGATCGCGTCCAGCATCTTGCCGACGTCAGTTTCGAGCGCGGAGGTCTGCTGCTCGACGGCGTAGGCGCCGGCCAGAGGATCTACGGTGCTCGCCACGCCCGTCTCCTCGGCCAGAATCTGCTGGGTCCTGAGCGCCAGGCGCGCTGACTCCTCGGTCGGCAACCCCAGCGCTTCGTCGCGGCCGTTGCAGTGAAGGGACTGGGTGCCGCCCAGGACCGCGGCCAGCGCCTGCAGCGCCACTCTCACGGTGTTGTTGTCGGGTTGCTGCGCGGTCAATGTGCTCCCGGCCGTCTGGGTGTGGAACCGGAGCTGCTGGGCGGCCGGGTTCGTGGCGCCGAAGCGGTCCCGCATCAGGCGGGCCCAGAGCCGCCGGGCTGCGCGGAACTTGGCGACTTCCTCCAGCACGTCGTTTTGCGAGGCGAAGAAGAACGAGAGTCGCTGGCCGAATCGGTTGACGTCGAGGCCCGCGGCGATCGCCGATTCGACGTAGGCCACGGCATTGGCGAGTGTGAAGGCCACCTCCTGGGCCGCCGTCGAGCCGGCCTCGCGAATGTGGTACCCGCTGATGGAGATGGCGTGCCAGCGGGGCAGTTCCTCCGCGCAATAGGCGAAGACGTCGGTGACAAGCCGCAGCGAGGCTCGTGGCGGAAAGATGTAGGTGCCGCGCGCGACGTATTCCTTGAGGATGTCGTTCTGTACCGTCCCGCCCAGTTGGTCGGGTGACACGCCCCGCCGGCGGGCCAGCGCCACGTAGAGCGCGAGCAGGATGCACGCGGTCGCGTTGATCGTCATCGACGTCGTGATCCGATCGAGCGGAATACCGTCGAAGAGATCCTGCATGTCGCCGAGCGAGTCGATCGCGACGCCGACCCGTCCCACCTCGCCGGCAGCCAGGGCGTGGTCCGAGTCATAGCCGATCTGGGTCGGGAGATCGAAGGCGACCGAGAGGCCCGTGACGCCCTGTTCGAGTAGATATCGATAGCGCGTGTTGGACTCGAGCGCGGTGCCGTAGCCGGCATACTGGCGCATCGTCCAGAGGCGCCGTCGATACATCTCGGGGTGGATCCCGCGCGTGTACGGGAACTCACCGGGGACGCCGAGATCGCGGTCGGGAACCCAGTCCGCGAGATCCTGCGGGCGGGCCGCCGTGGGGACCGACGCCGCCGCTCGAGCCGGTCGCGTCGACTGAGTTCGCCGAGTCGACTGAGCCATGACGCGATGCATTGTAGTGCAGGCCCGCCGCCGGTGCTCGCCTTGACACCCCCGGATCGCCCGTTTAGAATGTGGCTAGTTCATCAAGATCTCTTTCGACAGATGAGCGAACCATGGCGGCGATCCTCCTCTCGCGTTGCAAGCGCAGAAGCGGATGGCGAGGAGTCCCTGTGTACGATCTGTACGGCGGGGCGATCCGGTAAGGAGGGTCGAGGATGGACGACGTCGTGAATCGGTTGGCGCGTGAGCTGGCCGATGCCATCGCCGCAGCCGTTGCGGAAGACCCAAAAGTCGAAGCCTGCCGGGAGAAATCCCGGGCGGCCGGTTACGAGATGCGGGTGTCGCTCGAGGCGGTCATCGGCTTCGTGAATCGGTCCAATCCGACGGCGCTCGCCAAGGTTGGGACGACCCGAGAGGTCACGGCGGGCCAAGGGATGGAAATCAGCGCCAACGACCGCCGTTTCCTGCGCTCACTCAGGATTGCGGTTGAAGAAAAGCCAGAGAAGCCCGAGACCCCCGAGAAACCGGAGAACACCGGCGTCGAGTAGCCCCGACGCCGTCAACCGGCGACACGTAGGTCGCGCCCCGTCATCGCCGGCGCCGGCTCGATCCCCAGCAACGCGAGCAAGGTGGGCGCGACGTCGCGCAACGTCCCGTCGCGCAGTTCGCCACTCTCCTGACCTCCTATCAGCAGTACAGGCACGGTGTTCATCGTGTGCGCCGTGTGCGGGCATTGCCGCTCAGCGTCCCACAGCAATTCGGCGTTGCCGTGGTCAGCGGTCACGACGACCGTGCCGCCCGCGGCGCGGACCGCCTCGACGATCCGCCCGAGGCAGCCGTCCAGTGTCGTGACGGCGCCGACCGTCGCGTCGAGCTTGCCGGTGTGCCCGACCATGTCGGCGTTCGCGAAGTTACAGATGATCATCCGGTGCCGGCCGGCCTGGACATCCTCGACCAGATGGTCGGTGATGCCGCGCGCGCTCATCTCGGGCTGCAAGTCGTAGGTCGGGACCTGGGGTGACGGGACCAGAATCCGGTTCTCTCCGGCGTAGGGCCGTTCTTCTCCGGAGTTGAAGAAGTAGGTCACGTGCGCGTACTTCTCGGTCTCGGCCAGCCGCAGATTCGTCACGCCGTGTGTGGCCAGCACCTCCGCCAGGTTGCTCGAGAACTCCTGCGGCGGAAAGAGGACGTCCAGTCCGTAGGTCGCGTCGTACTCGGTCAGCGTCGTGCAGTGGAGCCGCGGGTGCCGGCGTCGCGCGAAACCGTCGAAGTCCGAAAACGCCACAGCGCGGGTCAACTGCCGGGCTCGGTCCGCTCGGAAGTTGAAGAAGATCACGGAGTCGTCGTCGTCCATCCGGCCGATGGGACGGCCGTCGGCATCCACGATGACCGCCGGTTCGACGAATTCGTCGGTGACGCCCTCGGCGTAGGACGCCGTGAGCAGATCGGCGGCCCGCACCGCCGGCCGTGCCTCGCCGGAGACGATCGCATCGTAGGAGCGCTTGGTCCGGGGCCACCGTCGGTCGCGGTCCATGGCAAAGTAGCGGCCACAGACCGAGGCGATCCGACCCACACCGAGGCGGTCCATCGTCTGTTCGACGGCGGTGACGTATTCGACGCCGGCGTTCGGCGGCGTATCCCGACCGTCGGTCAGCGCGTGTACGAACAGGCGCGACACTCCGAGATCGGCCGCCCGTGCGAGCAGCGCCTCCAGATGGCGGCGGTGGCTGTGCACGCCGCCGTCAGACACGAGCCCGACCAGGTGGAGCGCGCGGCGGTCCGCGCAGCGGCGCATGGTGTCGGTCAGGACGACGTTGTCGGCCAGCGCACCATCCGCGATCGCCGCGTCGATCCGGGTGATGTCCTGGTAGACCACGCGGCCGGCGCCCAGGTTCATATGGCCGACTTCCGAGTTGCCCATCTGATCGGCGGGCAACCCGACGGCCTCGCCGCTCGCAACCAGAGACGCATGCGGGAAGCGGTCGACCAGTTCGTCGTACACCGGGGTGTCGGCGAGGGCGATCGCGTTGTGCTCTCGTGTTTGCCGCAGACCCCACCCATCCAGCACGACGAGAACGAGCGGCGGCGAGTGGGTCAGCATGGGGCGCGAGGCGCGGTCAAGCGGTCAAGTGTCTGAGGGCGGCACGGCCTGCGTAGCGACTCGACGGATTAGCCGCTTCGATCCGCAGCAGCTGATTGTACTTGGCGACGCGGTCGGTCCGGCTCGCCGAGCCGGTCTTGATCTGTCCGGCGGCCGTGGCCACCACCAGATCGGCAATCGTCGTGTCCTCGGTTTCCCCGGAGCGATGCGAGACGATCGACGCGTAGCCAGCCGCCTTGGCCATCGCCATCGCCTCGAACGTTTCGGTGAGGGTGCCGATCTGGTTCACCTTGACCAGCAAGGCGTTGCCGACGCCCTCCGCGATGCCGCGCTCGAGAATAGCCGGGTTCGTGACGAAGACGTCATCGCCCACGAGTTGGACCTTGCCGCCCAGTTCGCGGGTGAGGAGTTGCCATCCTGGCCAGTCTTGCTCCGAGAGGCCGTCCTCGATCGAGGCGATCGGATAGGCCGCAAGCCACTCGCGGTAGAGCGCGATGAGGTCCTCGGCCGACTTCGTACCGCCCCCGGACTTCTTCAGGACGTAACGCCCCGGCGACGTGTCCTCCCAGAACTCGCTCGCGGCGACGTCGAGTGCCAGGTACACATCCCGGCCGGCCGTGAACCCCGCCGCGGCGACCGCCTCGAGCACGAAGTCGATTGCTTCCTGGTTCGACTTCAGGTCGGGCGCGAAGCCGCCTTCGTCGCCGACACCGGTGGCGAGCCCGCGCCGCTTGAGTGCATCGCGGAGCGCCTGGAAGATCTCGCTGCCGGCACGTAGCGCGTCGGCGAACGTGGAAACGCCGACGGGCATCACCATGAACTCCTGAAAGTCGACGTTCGTGTCGGCGTGCGCGCCGCCGTTGAGGATGTTCATCATCGGCACCGGCAGCAGCGGTGCCGGGTCAGTCTCGCCCCCGTGCAGCGAGGCGAGATGCGCGTGGAGTGGCAGGCCGGCGTGGGCCGCCTCCGCCTTCGCCGCCGCCAGCGACACGCCCAGGATCGCGTTGGCGCCGAGACGCCCCTTGTTGGGGGTCCCATCGAGTTCGATGAGGTGTCGGTCGAGGGCGGTCTGATCGAGGTCGGTCCCGATCAGCGCCCCGGCGATCTCGCCGTTGACATGCCCCACCGCCTGGAGCACACCCTTGCCGCGGTACCGGTCGGCGTCTCCGTCGCGCAGTTCCAGGGCCTCCCTGATGCCGGTCGAGGCGCCCGAAGGGACGGCGGCGCGGCCTGCGGCACCGCCCGCGAGCGTAACGTCGACCTCGACGGTCGGATTGCCGCGAGAATCAAGGATTTCGCGACCGATGACCTCTGTGATCTGCACGATCTCCTCCGAAGATGGGACGCCGACGCGGGCCAGGGACTGCCTGGGCCACCGGCCCGGCGGCCGGAATCATACCATGTGCTTCGGGGTCGCCACCGGGCCGCTGGCGGGCTAAATGCACACGGAATCAGGGGTTCGACTTACTTCGGCGGGGTTGCCTAACATGCCCGAGGGCCTGTACACTTACCTGAGACTTGCCGCGACGAATCCCCAGTTCTCGGAGCAACTATTCAATGTTCGCCAACCACCAGCGAGCGGCCTTGAGGGTCCTCACGCTGGGTGTGAGCCTGCTGGCCACGGCCGGTGTGGCGGCGGCGCAGATCGCGGTCGCCGAATCCGACGCGCTGTTGACCGAGGCTGAACGCGCCGAGGCAGCCAGGCTGCTGCCGCTGATGGACGCGGCGCTGTCGGGGGAAGGCGCGACCGACCTGGTGGCCAGCCTGCGGTGGGACTTCCTCAAGGCGCAGGAAGGGCAGGTGTACGTGCCCTTCACGCTCAGCCTTAATCCCGAAACGACCAGCCAGTCCGTGACGGTGTACGTCCGGCTGGCACCGGCCGGCATGGTCTTGACGCCGCCGCCGGCGCCCGTGCCGGGCGAGCCGGTCCCGCCCGTGGAGCCCCCGTCGTATCCGTTCGAGGATGTGCACTTCATCGACATGCGGCTGTCGGCGAGCGGAGACTATCTCGTGCGGCGCGCGTTCGCGGTGCCGCCGGGGTCCTATGATCTGTATATCGGGATCAAGGACTCGGAATTGGTGGAGACCGACTCGGTGGAAGTCCGGAGCGGTGTGCTCAAGCGCACGGTGGACGTGCCCGACTTGTGGGGCGGCCAGTTCACGACGAGTTCGATTTTCGTCACCGAGCGGGTGGAGCCGATTCCGGCGCCGCTGTCGCCGGAGCAGCAGCGGTCCGACCCGTACGCCATCGGCTCCGCGCGGATCGTGCCGCGCGATGTCATGCAGTACGAGAAGACCGACACGCTGTCGTTCCTGTTGTTCATCTACAACCCGCAGCTCGCCGAGCAGAAGCCGAACGTGACGGTCGAGTACAACTTTCACCGGCGGACCGCGTCGAGCGAGGAGTTCTTCAACGCCACGACACCGCAGACGCTGAGCGCCGAGACCTTGCCGCCAGCGTTCGACATGGCGGCGGGTCACCAGCTCTCGGCCGGTCAGAACGTGCCGCTGAGCGCGTTTCCCGAAGGCGTCTACCGGCTGGAAATCAACGTGATCGACAACGAAGCCGAGGCCTCGATCTCACGCAACGTGAACTTCACCATCGTCGGATCCTGAGGAGACACCGGAGGGACGATGAGTCAGCACTACCCCGTCGTTGCCGTCGTCGTTGCCAGCGTCGTTGTCGGCGTGTGCGATCCGGTTGCGGCCCAGCGCCCGGAGAGCCCGGCACGTTCGGTGGCCCAGGTGGCCGTCGCCGGAGACGCGGTGGTCTACGGTGTCGTGACCGATGCAGCAGGCCGTCCGCTCGATGGCGCGATGGTGTCGATGCTCGGCACGTCAGCCACGACCCTGGCCGTGACCGATCGCGACGGCCGCTACGAACTGAGTGGTCTGCTTCCGGGGCCGTACCTTCTGCGAGCCCACCTCCAGGGATACGCCGCGCACGGCCGGGATTTCGTCGAGCTGTCGCCCGCCGGCAGGTTGGAATACGCGCTCACGCTGCGCGCGACGCCGGCTGGCGACGCGATTGAGCCTGAAGTCATTGCCGCTGGTTTCGTTGCGCCGGCGCAGGGCGCGTCAGCCGATGGCCAGGGCGCCGACACAGCCAACACCGAAGACGAAGACGCGCTGACGACAGAGGCCACACCAGGGCACGACCACAGCGAACTGGCCTGGCGGCTGCGGCACGCGCGCCGTAGCGTGCTGAAGGAAGCCACCCAGATGGCGGCTGTGGATGTGAGCCAGGACGACACGCCGTTCATGCCTGGGACGATGTCGTTCTTCGGCCAGGCCATGGCTTCGTCCGCGCACGTCGCGTCGTCGTTCTTCAGCGGGGCGCCGTTCACCGGCGAGGTCAACCTGCTGACGACGGGTGCGATCGACAGCCCCGGCGATCTGCTTTCGACGGACTTCGGCCCGCGGGGCGTGGCCTATCTCGAGCTGGGCACGCCCGTGGGCACGGTCGGTGCCTGGTTGGCACAGGGTGCGATGACGCGAGGCGACGTGTCGTCGTGGATCGTGGCCGGCTCGTATATCGACGAGTTGGCCAACGAGCACACGGTCGACCTCGGCGTCTCCTACGCCGCCCAGCGCTACAACGGCGGAGATCCCGCGGCGATTACCGCGCTCCGTACCGACAGTCGCACCGTGAGTTCGATGTACGGCTTCGACAGCTGGCGGGCTTCCCGCGCGCTGACGGTGGACTACGGGCTGCGCGTCTCGAATTACGACTACCTGCCCTCGGCGTCGCTGTTGAGTCCGCGGCTCGGCGTGACGGTGTCGCCGGCTGAGCGGACGCGCGTCAAGGCCTCGTTCGCCCAGGCGATGCGCGCGCCCGGGGCTGAGGAGTTCCTGCCGCCGTCCGACATGGGATTGTGGCTGCCGCCAGAGCGGACGTTCTCGCCGTTGACGCCGGGTGCGGAGTTTCGGGCCGAGCGGTCGCGACACCTGGCGGTTGCACTCGAGCGCGACCTCGGGACGGCCTACGTGGTTGGCGTGCGCCGATTCACCGAGCGGGTCGACGACCAGTTGGTCACGCTGTTTGGCGTGCGCGGTGCCTCGGGACTCCAGTCGAGTTTGAACCACTACTTCGTGGCCAATGGCGGCAACGTCGACGCCGATGGCTGGGGCGTCACCCTCAGCCGCGACGTCGCCGGGCGACTGACCGGGTCGGTCGACTATTCGTACACCCGGGCGCTCTGGGACGCGAGTACCGAGCCGTCGATGTTCTCGGCGCGCGTGCCGAGCGCGATCCGCACCGGGACTGAACGCTTCCACGACGTGACCACGGCGGTGCAGACCCACATCCCCGAAACCGATACACGCGTCTTCGTCCTGTACAAGATCAACACCGCGTACGCCGCGGCGGCTCCGGACGTCGGCGTGCCGGGACTCGACGCCCGATTCGACGTCCAGGTGAAGCAGCGGCTGTCGTTCCTGCCCTTCGATGGGAGCGACTGGGAAGTGCTCGTGGCGGTGCGGAACCTGTTCCGTGAAGATCTGGGCGACGGCGTCTACGACGAGTTGCTCGTCGTCAAGCCACCGAAGCGGATCGTCGGTGGCTTGCTCGTCAGGTTTTAGTACTCGGTCGGCAGTCCATTGAGACGACGGGGATCAATGAGGGTGCCGACCATTTTCTTGAGTCGTCGCGAATTCAAATTGTTGAACTATTGATTCGATTATTTGGATGGTGACACGCTGAGATGCAAGGCTTTGCGAAGAGCGGCGTAACGTCCTGGGCACGAGCTGCCGGGCTGGGGCGTGGCATGCTCGCGGTGTCGGTCGTCGTGGGCCTCCTCGCCCTGGCGATCGCGAACATCGCGGTTCGGTCGAGCTGGAGCGAGGTCGAGGACGGCGTCCTCTGGGTGTCGCGGGCGGAGGGTGTCGTTGCCGCGGAGATCGGCGCTCGCTCGACTGCGGCCGCCGCAGGCATCCGCCGCGGCGACGTACTGCTGGCGATCGACGGGCAACCCGTCGAATCACCGGACGAGGTCGTCGTCCAGCTCCATTCCGGCGCGTCAGGTGACCGGCTCGACTACGTCGTCCTCAGGTTGGGGACGCAGGAATTGCTCGAGCTGACACTGCAGCCGATTCCCGCCGGTAACCGCGCGCTGTACTTCGTGCTTGCAGCCGTCGGCGTCTTCACGCTTCTCGTGGGCGCGTCCGTACGCCTTCGCCGCCCGACGGCGCAGTCGACCCTGCACTTCTTCTGGTTGACCGTCGCCTTCTTCGGCGTGCTCACGCTCTCGTTCAGTGGCCGGCTCGACCGCCTCGACTGGGTCTTCTACTGGGGCGACGTCGTGGCGATGCTGATGCTGGCGCCGCTGTTCATGCACTTTGCCTTGATCTTTCCCGAACGCGAGCCGGGCTGGATGCACAACCAGTTGCTCCCGTTTCTGTTCCCGGCGCTCTACATGCCGGCGTTGCTGCTGGGCACGATGCGCGCCGTGGCGATTTCCCGGGTGGGCATCGACGGCGCCCGGATGATCGGCACGATCGAGGCGGTCGAACGCCTCGAGTTGGTCTACCTCGCCATTTGTGTCGTCGGCGGCGCGGCGATCATGATCCGCGCGCTGCGGCGTGTCAGGTCGGTGACCGCGCGTCGGCAGCTGCGCTGGATCTTGTGGGGCACGGTCATGGGCGGGGCGCCATTCCTGGCGGCGTATCTGGTGCCGTTTGCGTTCGGATTCGACCCACCGCCGCAGTTCGAGCTAACGGCGATCCCGCTCGGCCTCATCCCGCTCGCCTTCGCCTCGGCGGTGATCCGCTACCGCTTGATGGACGTCGAGGTCATCATCAAGCGCGCAGTGGCCTACACGACTGCCATCCTGGCCATGGTCGTGGTCTATGCCGTGCTGCTTCGGGTCGCCAGCCAGGTGCCGCTCGGCGGGTCCGAGCAAGGCAACACGATCATCGCGCTGCTGGCCACGCTCGTCGTCGTGTTGCTGGCCAGCCCGATGAAGGACGCCATTCAGTCGGCGCTCGATCGCGTCTACTACCGCGACCGGTACGACTATCGTCGTGCGCTGGTCGGGTTCGCGCGCGACCTGAACCGCGATCTGGATCTATCGAGCTTGAGTGAACGGCTCGTCACGCGGGTCATGGAGACCTTCGTCGTCGATCGGATGGCACTCATGCTTGCGCCGGGCGACGGCGACCGCGACGCCGAGTTGCAGACGGTCCACGCCGTCGGCCTGGACGACGACCTGCCGGCACTCTCGCGGCGCTCGTCAGTCGGTGAGCGGTTGTGGGCGTCACAGGCGGTTGCGCTCGATGATGCGGAACGGCTCCTGGACGATGCGGAGATCGATCCGTGGTTGGCGATAGGGGTCCACTATCTCGTGCCGAGCGTGTCGAAAGACGGCACGACGGCGGTGCTGGCGGTCGGGCGCAAGGACAGCGGCGAGCCGCTCAGCAGTGATGACCTCGCGCTGTTGACTGCCGTGGCGGCCCAGGTCGCAACCGCGATCGAGAACGGCCGACTCTACGGACAGCTGCATGCCAAGGCCGCCGAGCTCGATCGGCTGCACGAGTTCAACCAGAACGTGATCGAGTCGCTCAACGACGGGTTGGCTGTGGTCGGCGTCGACGGGCGCGTCATGAGCTGGAACCGCGGCTTGGAGCAGCTGTACGGCGTGCCGCGCGACGCGGCGCTCGGCAGGACGCTCGGGGAGCTCTTCGACGCGCCGTTCGTGCAGTTGCTCCACGCGGCACGCGACGAGGGCGCGGGCGGCGTGCGCTACCGGGTGCCGCTGCAGTCGCGGCATGACACCGGGTCGGAGCGCCTGCTGGTCAATGCGGCGACGGCCCCGCTGCGCACGCCGCAGGGCGACAGCGGGGGCACCATCGTGGTCCTGGAGAACATCTCCGAGCGTGTCCAGCTCGAGGAGCAGCTGCAAATCTCGGAGAAGATGGCCTCAATCGGCCTGCTCGCCGCCGGTGTGGCGCACGAGGTCAACACACCGTTGACCGGGATTTCGAGCTTTACGCAGATGCTGCTGGAAGGCGCCGAGGCCGAGGATCCGAAGACGCGGCTGCTCGAGAAGATCGAGCGGCAGACGTTCCGCGCCGCCAAGATCGTGAACGGGCTGCTCAATCTGGCGCGCCCGGCGCGATCGGAGACGGCCCCGGTCGACATCAATGCGGTCATCAACGACATGCTGGCGCTGCTGGAACACCAGCTGAAGGCGTCGCACATCAGCGTGCGAAAAGAACTGGGCACGCCCGCGCCGATCGCGCTCGGCCTGGACTACAAGCTGCAGCAGGTCTTCCTGAATCTCTTCTTGAATGCGCGCGACGCCATGCCCAAAGGGGGGTGGCTCCAGATCGCCACGCGGCGCGACGGTGAGCGCGCCGTGATCGAAGTCGCTGATACCGGAGCGGGGATCTCGGGAGAGCACCTGTCCCGAATCTACGATCCGTTCTTCACGACTAAGTCGCTCGGTCGGGGGACCGGTCTCGGGTTGTCGATCACGTACGGCATTGTGCAGGAGCACGGCGGTTCGATCGAGTGCGACAGCGTCGAGGAGCAGGGTACGCGGTTCGTGCTGGAACTGCCGCTGGCCACCGCAGTCTTGGCTCGAGGGGACGAAGCCGTGCAGAAAGCGACGTGAGAAAGTCATGACCGACGAGCGAACGATTCTGATCGTCGACGACGATGAGGACATGCGGGATGTCCTGAGTGATCTGCTGGCTAAGAAGGGCTATGACCTGCGTATCGCAGGGACGGGTGAGGAGGGCCTCGAGATCGCGCGCGCCGAGGCGCTCGACGCTGCCATCGTCGACGTCAGAATGCCCGGCATCGGCGGCATGGCCACCCTGACGGAGTTGCAGAAGTACGACCGGGGCCTGCCCGTCGTCATGCTGACGGCCGGCGGGTCCGTCGAGGATGCGAAGGAGGCGATCAGGTCCGGCGCGTTCGACTACATCACGAAGCCGTTCAAGAACGACGAAGTGCTCAAGGTACTACGCAATGCGGTCGAGCGGCGCCGCCTGGCGCTGGAGAACCAGACGCTGCGCCAGAACCTGCAGGCGCGCAGTCACAATTTCGCAGACATCATCGGCCGTGGTCCTCGCATGCGCGAGGTGTTCGACCTGATCAGGCAGGCCGCCCCGAGCCGCACGACGATCCTGATCGAAGGCGAGAGCGGCACCGGCAAGGAGTTGGTGGCACGCGCGCTGCACACGCAGTCGGCCCGAACGGAATGTCCGTTCATCACGGTCAATTCGGGCAACTTGCCGCACGATCTGCTCGAATCGAACCTGTTCGGACACGTCAAAGGCGCGTTCACCGGCGCGCTGTATCCGAAGAAAGGGCTGTTCGAGCTGGCGGACACGGGCAGTATCTTCTTCGATGAGATCGGGAATATGCCATTCGAGACGCAGGCCAAGCTGCTTGGCGTCATGCAGGAGCGGCAGTTCATGTGTCTGGGCGGCGTCGAGACGATCAAGGTCGACGTGCGGATCATTGCCGCCACGAACGTCGACTTGAAGAAGATGGTCGAGGACGGCCGGTTCCGCGAGGACCTCTACTACCGGCTGCATGTCATCATGGTGCATTTGCCGGCGCTGCGCGAGCGCAAGGATGACATTCCGCTGCTCGTCCAGCATTTCCTCGGCAAGTACGGCAGCGAGAACGACCGGTCGGACCTGGAGATCACCCCCGATGCGCTCGACCTGCTGGTCGAGTACAACTGGCCCGGCAACGTCCGGGAGCTCGAGAATGTCATCGAGCGCGCGGTCGTACTATCGTCGAGTCCGCGGATCGACGCGGCCCTCATTCCCGACCATGTGCGCTCGACCCAGACCTTCCAGATGCCGCGGATCGCCGTGCCGCCCGAGGGCCTCTCGAGTGACTTTAAGACGGTCATCGCGGATCAGGAGCGCCAGTTGATCGAATCGGCGCTGCACGAGGCGGGCGGCGTGCAGAAGCGCGCCGCGGAGCTGCTTCGGATCAAGCCGACGACCTTGAACGAGATGATCAAGCGCTACGCCATCCAGCCGCGCCGGAAGCGGACGACGCCCGGGAGGAAGCGGGAGGTTGGACCGGCCCCGGACGCCGCCGGCGCTCGAGAGACCGTGCCACCCTCGCTCGTCGCCGACGACTAACTTCACGTCGGGGCTTCGCCCCTAGCTTCGCCGCCCGCGGCGCGGGCCGCCGCTGGCGCCTGGACCGCGGATCGTGGACATCAGCTGCTCGTACTTCTTGAGGATGACGTCCCAGTCATAGTGGCGCCGCACGTATTCCTGGCCGTTGCGGCCGAGCGCCGCTCTCAGCCGTCCGTCGAGTGTCAGAAGCTTGAGGCACTCGACGAACTCGTCCTGGTCCCCGTAGTAGAGGCCGGCGTTGCCGCGCCGGCAGTGCTCCACCACGACCTCGCTCCGGCCGTTGGCCAGAATCGGCGTGCCGACGGCGAAGGCTTCGAGGGCCAGCAGCGACAGACTCTCGAAGGGCGACGGCACCATGACCACGGTCGCGGCCTCCAAGGCGTCGACCCGCTCCGACTCGGACAGTCTGCCGGCGAAGCGGATGAACGGTTCCTCGGGTAGCGGCATCAGCTTGACGCCCATCAGCACCAATGTGGCGTCGCCACCGCCAGACGCGTAGGCGCTGAAGTATTCGATCAGTTCCTCACAGCCCTTGCCCGGATCGATACGGCCCCCATACAGCGCCACCGGACCGTGGAGGCGATGGCGACGGCGAAACGCGGCACCCGGCTCGTGAAGATGGTTGTCGCGTTCGCGGTCGTTGCCCGCGCGGTCGCTGGTGTCCGATGGCGGTCGTCGATCGCTTCCGCGCCGGCGAGATCGGCCGCTCCGTTTAGGGGGCTCCTCAGCGGCTCGCGGGGAAAGCTCGACGCCGCAGCCAATCGTCTCCTCGGCGACGGTGCGGATGTCGAACGTCGACGTCAGAAACGCACGCTCGGCAGCGGTGTTGAACGCCATCCCGGCAGGCAGACTGAAGACGTCGCGGTAGATGTCGAGATGGATCGCCGGCTCATCGTGTGCGGTCGGTACGAGAATGCTCCGGCTCGGCGCGACGGCCACACCCAGCACTGTCGGCGCGTAGAGATACGTGAAGAAGATGAGGATGTCGTAGCCCGTCGCATTCCGTTCGAGGTGCTCGAGCAGCGCCGGGCACCAGGGGCCTTGGCGGCGGAGCCACTCCAGTTCGTCATCCCGCGTATGGGGGTTATTGAAGATCCAGTCGGAGTACTGGTTGAACGAGTCGATGTGCCTCGTTTCGGCATTGGCGAACCGCCGGACGGTGACACCGCGCACCCGGTCGGGGCCCTCCGGATACTCGTTCTTCCAGGTGATGTAGTCCTGGGCGCAGGTTGTGAGCACCTCGACGCTGTGTCGGGTGGCCATCCGCTCGGCGATGAGCCGACAGTGGTACTCGGACCCTCCGAGAATCTCGGTACCGTAGCGTTGGACGATGAATGCGATCTTCACGATGTCACGAAAAGCGCGCGATGAGCCGAGCGAGGCGCGCGCGCATCGCCGCATCGCTGAAGTCCGCCAAGCGCGCGCGCTGGCCGGCCAGCACTGACGCCCGAAGATCGTCATCGTACACCAGGAGGCCGAGAAGCTCGGCCGCGTATTCGAGATTCTTCGGCGCAAACTGCACGCCAGCCTCCCCCAGGGTCTCGGGAACGGCCGTCGCGGCATACGCCAGCACGGGCACGTCGGCTGCCATGGCTTCGAGGAGCGGCACGCAGAACCCTTCATGTTCGCTCAGCGAGACGTAGGCGCTTGCGGTGCGGTAGAACGTCGCCAGGTCCGCTTCCGGCACGCCGCCCGTGAACCAGAAACGGTCAGCCGGCATCTTCAACTCGGTCATCAGCGCCTGGACCATCGCGAAGTACCTGGGGACGGCGTCGTACCTGCCGACGAAGATGAAGCGATAGTCAGCATCGACGTAGCGCTTGTAATGCTCGGCGAGACGGATGTGATCTTCGATCTTCTTGTTGGGCACCATCCGGCCGACGAAGAGAATGTTGGCCAATCCGTCATCGAGCATCCGCTCGAGTGCCGGCTGCTTCGGCAGCCTGGCCATCCGGTCCGTGTCCACCGCGATCGGCAACACGCCGGTGTCGTTGAATCCGAGTTCCTCCAATTCGCGGCGGTTGTAGTCAGAGTCGCCGAGCGCGAGGTCGACCCGCCCCGCCAGGGTCGCGAGCTCGCGCCGGCCGAGGACGGCCAGCCGAAAGAGCGCAGGGTCGTGGGCGGCGAAGAAGTGGGCCGGCGTGACGTTGTGGTACTGGAGGATGCGCCGGCCAGAGACCGACGCGAACGCCTCGGTCATCGGCGAGGGCAGGGCGTAGTGAAAGATGGTCAGGTCGCCGCGTGTCGCGCCTTCGTCGTCGAACGGCCGAATCTCGTGGCGTAGCGGTTCGTCGATCGTGAGGGCGAAGATGTCGGCGTCGTGCCCCAGTGCACGCAGCATGTCGCGGACTCGCCGGGCGCTGTCGCCGATGGCGTCGCCACGGTGCGCGGCCGGAACCCATTGGTTGACGATCACGAGGCTCGTCCCTTCGGTTCGACGGTCCGTCTCACGGCGCCGCCGAGGGATCCTTGGTGAGCGCCTGATAGATGGACGGACGGTCGACCCTGAGGTGCTCGAGACGCTCGGCCATGTCGAACTGCTGCCAGAAGTCCCAGATGACATCCCACGCCGGAAGGCGAGGTCCCTGACGCACCTGGTCGACGTAGCCGAGTAGCGTCCCGGCGAAGTCGCGTGCTAGTAACCGGTCGAGCGCGGCGTCCTGCGTGTCGAGGATCGAGTCGCGGAGCGCCCGATCCGACACGACCGCGTCGATCAGCCCTGCGACGAGGGCCGGGTCCTTGTCGTCGTAGAGAATCCCGCCGCCATCCATGGTGGCGGGCACGGCCGTCGCGCCGTAGGCCACCACGGGCAGGCGCTCGTGAAAGGCCTCGATGAGCGGCACGCAGAACCCTTCGTGCTCGCTGGCGCACAGAAACAGATCGGCGACGTCGTAGAACCCCGCGAGCTCAGCGTCGGTCACTTGACCGACGAGATGGACGTCCGGCGTGTGCAGCTTGGCGATGAGGTCGTAGAGCGTCGTCAGGTAGCCTTCGAACCCACCGAACGAGCCCACGATGAGCAGCCGCGACCGCGGGTTGTGGGCCACGCGATAGGCATGGAAGAAACGGATCAGATCCTCGATCCGCTTGTTCGGAATGACCCGCCCCACGAACAGGATGTTGGTCCACCCGTCATCGAACGGACGGGACAGTCCGTCGTCGGGGTCGACGTCCAGATGCGCGAAACTGGGCACCACCGGCAGCACACCCGTTCTCGGGAAGCCGAGCGATTCCAGTTCCTGGCGGTTGAACTCGGAATCGCCGAGCGCCAAGTCGCAGCGGGGCACGTAGGCGCCCAACTCACGCCGGCCCTCCCAGCACCGGAGCGCCAGAAACGGGTGCACGTCGATCAGATACTCCGGCGGCGTGATGTTGTGGTACACGAGCGCCATCCGACTCGGGAGGGCATACGCCGTCCGTGACGCCTTCGAGGCCAGCGAGAAATGATGGATGAGGACGTCGTCTGCGGTCGCGTTCGCCGGGAGGTCCCGGAAATCCCTGGTCAGGGGCTCGAGTCTGGGGTCGGCCGTTTCGACGAAGATGTCCGAAACGAAGCCGGCGTCACGCAGCACGCGCTGAATGCCGAGGACCTCATGGCCGATGGCGTCCCCGTAGCCGAGCGTGGCGAGCACCTGATGAACGACGGGGCGGTCGGCCGAGTCGGGGTTCGCCACGGCGTATCCTCTACGCCCGCCGCCCGCTGCGGGGACGGCCGGACTTCAGGGCCGGCCCCGTCCGTAGCGCGTCGACGACCTCCTGGGTCGGCGCGACGTTGCGTCGCCGCCGTCCGAACCAGCCGGGTAGCCGCTCCATCGGCTTCGCCTCTCCGCCCTTCAACCGTTCGAGAACGTCCAGATACTTCCGCTCGATCACCGGCCATGCGTAGTGGCGCTTGAAGAACGTTCGGCCGTTGTGGCTGAGACCCGCGTGGAGCGGCCGGTTCGTCTCGAGTGCGTGCAACGTCTCGGCGAATTCCTCGTAGTTCGTGTAGTCGAGCCCCGCGTTGCTCCGGAGGCATTGTCCTTGAAGCACGTCACAGCGCCCGTTGGCCAGCACCGGGCGGCTCATGGCCCAGGCTTCGAGCGCGACCATCGACAGACTCTCGAACTGGGATGGCATCACGAGCGCGTGTGCGGCCGCGAGGGCATCGAACTTGTCCTGATCCGGAACGAAGCCGAGGTGTCGGATCCGTGGATGCGCCGGAATGTCGAGGATCGACCGGCCGATCATGACCAATTGCAGGGATCGCGAGACGCGGGAGGCGTAGTTCTTGAAGAATCGGAAGAGTTCCGGGCATCCCTTGTTTTCGTCGATCCGACCCACATACAAGATGAAGGGACCCGTGATGTCGAACTTCTGGCGGAACCGCTCGGCATCACTCCCGCGAGGGATCTCCGAGCCCACGCCGACGACGGTGTGCTCCACGTCGGAGTTGTTGGACACGGCCTGGATCATCGCGCGCTCTTCGAACGAGTTGTACATGATGGCGCGCACGCCCCGGAAGATTGGTCCGAAGATCGAGAGGCCGATCGCCGGATCGCGCTCCGCGGTCGGTACGAGTACCGCGCGTGGCGCGACCGCCCGGCACCCATGGTAGGCGTGGTAATAGCGGTAGCTGAAGAAGATGCAGAAATCATAGTCGGCGCCCCGCCGGTGCAGATGGCGAATCAGCGCCGGGCTGGTGGGGCCTTCACTGTCGAGCCACCGGAGTTCGTGATGAATCGAGTGCGGCTGCTCGAAGACCCGTGTCGAGAGCCGGCCGAACTTTGCCGGATCCCGCGGTCGGGTGACGGGGAATCGCCGAACGACGATGTCGCCGACGCGGTCTTCCCCAGGGTCGAAGGCGTTGGCCCAGGTCACGTAGTCCTGGGCGCACGTCGTCAGCACCTCCACCTCGGCATGCTTGGCGAGATGCTCGGCGACGTACCGGGCGTGGAGTTCGGCGCCGCCGTTGATCTCGGCGCCGTATCGTTGAACGACGACGGCCAGTTTCACTGTTCGGAGGAGTCGGCGGCCCCGTCGTCGGGTGCACGCGGTGTGGTCGGTTCTGGGGCCGTTGGTTCCGACGTCGGCGTCTCGATGGCCTCGGCCGGAGCGCGGTCGGCAGTGTCCGTCGTGGCCGTCACGGTCGGCGGTGGCCTGTCGGCGGCGGCGTTGTCCGGGTCGGCGTTGCCAGCGTCTGGTGGAGCCGCATCAACCACGTCCTGAGTTGGCGTGGCGCCGGTGTCGGGCTGTGATGTCGTCGCGGTCTGGTCAGCCGACCGTGCCGCGTCGCCGTCAGCGCCCGTTCGGCGCCGTCCACCGCGCCGGCGGCGTCGCCGCTTTCGCGGGCCGCCCGGGGCGGGCTCGCTCGAGTCCCCCGCGTCGGGGCTGGCGGCGGGCGTCGGCGGGGCGGTGTCCGCGGTGGGCTTGACGAGGCCTTCAAGAGCCCGAGCGCGGCGTTCATCGAAGTCGAGACGGCTGTTGACCGATTGCACCTGCATCTTCAGGTTCTTCACCTCGATGCCCAGCCGGGTGATCTCGACGACCAGGTTGTTGAGCACTTCGAAGTTCAGGGTGTCTACCTCGTCTCGCGAAGTGAATTGCTCGGCCAGCTTGTCGATCTGCTGTTCCGTGTGCGCATTGAGGGCACTCTGCTTGTGGAGCACGCTGATCAGCACGTTCGGATTGAACAGCAGTTTGAGGACCGGACGGAGCAAGCGGCGCAGGAACGCGATGAGCCCGCGCGATGATGCAAAGAGCATGTGGTCTTCGAACGCGTAGTTCCCAGGGCCCACGTCCGAAGTGAATTGCTCGGCGCCCGCGAGCGGCTTCGTCTTCGGTCGCTGGCGAAAATGCTCCAGCAGGTCCGACCGGATCCCATCGGGGTCGAGGATTCGCTCGAGCTTCACATTGGCGAGTTCGCGGATTTCCTGCTCGGTGTAGTCGACGCCGCGTTTGTCGCGGATGCGCGTGCGGATGTGCCGCATGACTTCCTCGACGTCGATGGATCCGGCTCGGATGGAAAAATCAGCCATGGTCTCTCGAATTCTGGCCTGACGGTGTTCGACCGCCGGCGGGCAACGTCACCAGGGGCGATAGACGATGATCACGACCGCCACGACCCACAGGGCGACGCAAGCGAGCAAAGGCCTGTCGGTCAAGAGCAACTCGGCCGGGCTGCCCCCGCTCGCCTTCTGGTGTACGAGGTACAAATACCGAAAAATGCCGTACAACGGCAACGGAATCGTCAAACTCATCCACGGCGTGCCGAAACGGGCAGCCACTTCCGGACTCATCGTATAGAAGGTGTAAGCAATCAGTGTCGACGCCGTGACGACCGCGATCATCTGATCCAGCAAATAGGGGCTGTATTCCCCGAGACTCGGACGGTGGGCGGCCGCGTGATCGCCGAGCACCACGATTTCGTGGCGGCGCTTGCTGAGAGCGAGGAAGAGCGCCAACAGACTGGTGCAGATCAGGAGCCATGCGCTGATCGGCACGTCGATGACGACGGCGCCCGCGACGGCCCGCAGCACGAAGCCGGCCGCGATGGTCATGACATCCACGATGACGATGTGCTTGAGCACCATCGTGTACAGTAGCAGCGTCACGGCGTACGTTGTCGACACGCTGGCCAACCCAGGCGAAAGCAGGAACGCGGCGAGGATGCAGCTGACCCCCAGGGCTCCTGCAAGGCCGAGTGCGGCCGGTGTCGAGATCCGGCCCGATGCGATCGGGCGCTCGGCCTTGTGCCGGTGCTGCCGGTCGGCCTCGCGGTCTGCGACGTCGTTGACCAGATAGATCGCCCCCGACAGCCCGCAGAACACGAGGAACGCCGCGAGGGCGCGCAGACCGGCTTCGGGATCCGTCAGCCGCTGCCCGAACACGAGGGCGGCGAAGACGAACAGATTCTTGGTCCATTGATGCGGCCGGAGGGATCTGAGCAGGTCCATGGCGACCGAGCTGCCGGACGGACGAGCCATGTCGTCGTCCGGCGGTGCCTGAGACTGCAGGGAGTGGCGCGCCATGAAGCGCGGCGAGAGGCCGGTACCCGCTAGGAGGCGAAGCTATCGACGGCTTCCTGCTCAGACTCGTAGGTTTCGAACACCGTCAACAACTTGGTGATCGCCATCAGCTCCTCGATCCGCTTCGTCAGGTGCACGAGCTTCAACTGTCCGCCCTGCCGGCTGACAGTCGTGTAGGTCCTGACGATCTCACCGAGGCCCGCGCTGTCCACATACGGCACGCCTTCGAGGTTCAAGATGAGCTTGCGCTTACCTTGCTGAATCAGGCTGTTGATCTTGTCCTTGATGAGCTCGTCGCCTTCACCGATCGTCAACTTTCCGCTCAGGTCGAGAACCAACACCTCACCGACCGTTCGTTCCTCGATCTGCATCGCCGCTCTCCTCCCGACAAGCGAGAATTCCGTGGCGCCTTGCCCACGCCACGTTCGAAATTAGTGCTATTGCAAGGGCCGCACCGTACCATGCACAAGCGCGATTGGCAAGCATCTACGGGGGTGATCGCCCCTGCCGACGCCGGCCACTTGCGTTCCGCGCCGTCGGCCTACGTAGCCTCGCGACGCTGCTTCTTCCGGGTACGCTTTTGCGCGAGCGCCCGTTTTGCGCGACGCTTGTCGCCCGGCTTCAAATAGAACGAGTGCTTCTTGATGTCCTTGATAATGTCTTCTTGCTGGACTTTTCGCTTGAAGCGACGGAGGGCGCTTTCGATCGATTCGCCATCCTGGACCTTCACTTCAGCCAACTGAACTCCACCCCCTCACCGCCGAAACTGATGCCTGTGACCCCCAAGGGCACCGGCCGAATATGCTAGGCTATCACAGGTACGCGCTGATTCCAGGCCCAAAGCCCATCGGGCCTCGACGGTCCTTCCAGGGCGTTCCAGCTCATCCGAAATATTGGACTTGTCGTGACAAAGTCCGTGTTTTCAATCAGATAGCAGCTTCATGAAGATCCTGATTGTTGGAAGCGGCGCTCGCGAACACGCGCTGGCCTGGAAGCTCGCGACCGAGCACCCGGGTCGGGTGATCTGCACCCCGGGGAACCCCGGTATCGCCGAGATCGCCACCTGCGTGTCGGCCGATCCGACGAATCCGGAGGCGTTGTTCCAGCTGGCCGAGCATGAGTCGGTGGACCTCACCGTCGTGGGGCCGGAGGCGCCGCTGGCCAATGGCGTGGCCGACCGGTTTGCAGAGGGCGGACGGCGGTTGTTCGGTCCGACCCAGGCCGCGGCGCGCCTGGAGTCGAGCAAGGCGTTTGCCAAGTCCTTCATGGCTCGACACCGCATCCCAACGGCCGCCTACGAGATCCATGAAGAGGTGGATGGCGCGCTGGCGTCGCTGCGGTCCGGCCGATTCGGCTATCCGGCGGTACTGAAGGCCGACGGCCTGGCCGCTGGGAAGGGCGTGATCATCGCGTCCGACCAGGCCGCCGCTGAACAGGGCGTCCGGGAGATGCTGGTGGATCGGCGCTTCGGTGCCGCGGGTGCCACCGTTGTGATCGAGGAGCACCTCGTCGGCGACGAAGCGTCGTTCTTCGCCGTGTGCGACGGGCACACGGCGGTGTCGCTGCCGTCGGCGCAGGACCACAAGCGCGCGCTCGACGACGATCAGGGCCCAAATACCGGCGGCATGGGCGCCTTTGCGCCGACGCCGCGGATGACCGATGCGATTCGGTCGGAGGTGCTCGACTCGATCGTGAAGCCGGTGCTGGCCGGCATGGCCGCGGAAGGCGCGCCCTATGTCGGCGTACTCTATGTTGGCCTGATGCTGACCGCCCACGGACCGAAGGTCATCGAATTCAACGTCAGGTTCGGCGATCCCGAGGCGCAGGTCGTGTTGCCGCTGGTCGACGACGAGCTGGCGCTGCTCCTCGACGCCGCTGCCGCGGGCGCGCTGCGGGGCCACACCTGCGCGCTGCGAAGCGAGCCACACGTGGGAGTCGTGGCGGCGTCGGGGGGGTACCCCGGCAGTCACCACACAGGTTTGCCCATCACGGGGCTCGCGGCCGCCGCCGCGAGCGAGGGTATCCTGATCTTCCAGGCCGGCACGAAGCGGACCGATGCCGGCCTGGTCACGGCCGGTGGGCGCGTGCTGACCGTCGTCGGCCGGGGTGGGACCTTCACCGAGGCGATCGGCCGAGCCTACGGCGCCATGAGCCTGATCGCCTTCGATGGGATGCATGTGAGGACCGACATCGGACGAAAGGCCGAAGCCCCGTCATCGGGCGGCCGCCAATCGGCCGGGTGAGACGACGACGCCGGTGTGGTGAAGCCGGCCGACCGAGGTAAACCATGAGTGATTCGCGAGTCCTTATCTTGATGGGGTCGGATTCTGATGCGCCGGTGATGCAGGCCGCCGGGGACGTTCTGGAGAAGTTCGGCATCGCCTACACGATGACGGTCGCGTCGGCGCACCGCTCACCGGATCGGGTCCGGGGGTTGATCGACGAGGCACACGCCGCGGGTGTCGGCGCCTTCATCGTCGGGGCAGGCGCCGCCGCCCACCTGGCCGGCGTGGTTGCGGCGCACTCGTCGCGTCCGGTGATCGGCGTGCCGATCGACTCGACGGCCTTGAAGGGGATGGACGCCTTGCTGGCCACGGTCCAGATGCCTCCGGGGGTGCCGGTGGCCACCATGGCGATCGGGAAAGCCGGCGCCACCAACGCCGCCGTGCTGGCCGCCCAGATTCTGGCCACGGCGGATTCCGCGCTGGTCGACGCGCTGGTCGAGTACAAGGCGTCGCTGGTGGCCAAGGTCGAGGCTGCTGCCGCCCGGGTCGAACGTTAGAGCTGAGGGAGTCGGCCCACGCCGATGAAGTACGCGCTCGTCACCTTCGGCTGCCGCGTCAATCAGGCAGATTCGGCGGGCCTGGACGGTGACTTGCGCGCCGCCGGCGGGCGGCCGACGACGGTCTCCGACGCCGATCTCGTCGTCGTGAACACCTGCTCGGTGACGTCGTCGGCGGATCAGTCGGCGCGCCAGACGATCCGCCGGATTCGCCGCGGGAATCCCGATGCGCGCATCGTCGTCACGGGGTGCTACGCCACGCGGGCGGCCGAGGAACTGTCGCGGTTGCCAGGGGTCGAGGCGGTCGTGCCCAACGCCCGCAAGGAGCAGTTCACGGCCGACCTCCGGCCGTTGATCGCGTCACTGCCCCGCGGGACGGGCGACGGGCCGTGTGGAGCGACACTCGAGACCCAGCCGTCGAGCCGGACGGTGCAGATGCTCGCGGTGCAGACCGGCTGCGACGAGGCTTGCACCTACTGCATCATTCCACGCACGCGCGGGCATGGCCGCAGCCGCTCGTTCGACGACGTCCTCGGACGCGTCCGTTCGGCGGTGGCAGACGGCGTCAAGGAGGTTGTGCTCGCGGGTGTACATCTCGGGTCGTACGGTCGCGATCTCACGCCCGGCACGTCGTTGCAGTCGCTCGCGCAGGCGCTCGACGCCTTGCCGGTGGACTGCCGGTTTCGCATCAGTTCGCTCGAGCCGATGGATTGCGAGCCGGGGCTGATCGACCTGGTCGCGCGCCGCGGGAGGTTCGTTCCGCACTTTCATCTTCCGCTCCAGCATGCGAGCGACGCGGTGCTTCGCGCGATGGGCCGCCCCTACACCCGCGACGACTATCGCCGCGTGGTCGATGCGCTGCGGGATGCGCTGCCCGACGCCGCGATCGGGTCCGACATCATCGCCGGGTTTCCAGGTGAGACGGCGGCGGACCATGCGGCGTCCCTCGACTATCTCGCCGGTTCGCCGCTCACCTCCGTGCACGTCTTTCCCTATGCCGACCGCCCCGGCACTCAGGCCAGCCGGATGTCCTCGAATGTCGACGTCGCGGTCACGCGACGACGCGCGCGCGAGCTGCGCGAGGTGGCCGGCCAGCTGCAGCAGCGCTTTCGGCACCGTGCGGTCGGTACCGTGCGGTCGGCGTTGACCCTCGGTGGCGGCGCCGCAGCGTTGACCGACAACTACCTGAAGGTAGAGCTGGCCCCGCTGCTCCCGGGTAATCGCCTGGTCGACGTGCGGATCGTCTCGACCACGGCCGGGCGGATGCTCGGGGAGCCGCTGGGCGCTGTCTAATGATTAGATGGGGCGCCTTGCGCCCCAAGCCCCACGCGACGCCTAGCGGGGTCCCGGTGCCCCGCGCCGGCGTCGCGGCGCCGCGCGGTGCGCGGCGTGGTCTCACCCGTCGGTCGCGCCGAGCATGCCCGCCAATCGCTGGCCCGGCGACTGCTGGCCGGTCTCGACCAGGAGTTGCCCACACGCCGCGCGGATATCCCTGCCACGGCTCTTCCGGATGGACACGGTGACATGGCAGTCGGCCAGAGCCTTGCCGAACCGGTCGATCTGCGCGGCGGTGGGCCGCTCGTGGGGGATGCCAGGCGCCGCGTTGAGCGGAATCACGTTTACCTTGGCCCGCAGTCCGGTGAGCAGGCCGGCGAGGCGGCGGGCGTCGGCCACCGAGTCGTTGACGCCCCGGATCAGCACGTACTCGAACGTGATCCGATTCCGCCGCTTCAAGGGGAAGGCGCGACACGCTGCGAGGAGCTCGGCGAGTGGGTAGCGCCGATTCACGGGAACGAGCGACGTCCGCTGCTCGTCGGTCGTGCCGTGCAGCGAGATCGCCAGGTTCGGCATGACCGGTTCATCCGCCAGCCGGGCGAGCGCGGGGACGATGCCAACCGTCGACAGCGTGACCCGGCGCGGCGAGACAGCGGCGCCGTCAGGACAGGTGAGGATCCGCAGCGCGCGCATCGTCGCATCATAGTTGTGCAGTGGCTCGCCCATGCCCATCAGGACGATGTTGATCGGCTGTTCAAGCAGGCCCAGCTCCGATCGCAGCAGGCGTACCTGCCCGACGATTTCGCCGGCCGTCAGATTTCGCTCGAGCCCCATCTTGGCGGTTAGGCAGAACGAGCACTGCATCGCGCAGCCCACCTGGGTGGAGACGCAGAACGTGTCGGCGGGGGACTTGGGGATGTAGACTGCTTCGATGCGCCGGCCGTCGGCCAGCTCGAACAGGAACTTTTCGGTACCGTCGCTCGATCGATCCCGGGCGGCAATATTCGGTGTCGAGAGATGGAACGCCTCGGCCAGCGCTGTGCGGTGTCGCTTGGCCAGGTCGGTCATCTGGGCCCAGTCGAGCACCGCGCGTCGATGGATCCAACGATAGATCTGTTTCGCCCGGTAGGGTTCGATGCCCGACGGCGTCAGTGCACCCTCGAGTTCGGACAATTCGAGTTCCGCCAGATCCCGGGTTGCGCCTGCCACGTCATCCCACCTCATCGAGCACGGAACCCCCGATCGTAACATGCGAGCACGACGGCCCGTCGAGGCCGGCGTGCGTCAGAGATCGTTGAACGGCGGCGCGCGCCACGGCGGTTCGTGGTTGATGGCGCGCGCCGCGCGTGTTATGATCAAGCGTTCGTGTCGCGGACGTAATCCCTTTTCGAGCAATGACTTGCGTAGATGCGCCCCCTGTGCGACACGCGCCTAGTTTCTTCCGCCGCCGATGATCGTTCGCGAAACGTTTGACAACGGCCTCCGCCTGCTCACCGAGGCGATGCCGCATGTCCGCTCGATCAGTCTCGGCGTCTGGCTCGCTCGCGGATCCCGCCACGAAGACCCCGCGCAGTCGGGCATCTCCCACTTCATCGAGCACATGTTGTTCAAGGGCTCGACGTCACGTTCGGCCCAGGAGATCGCGCAGGCGATCGACTCGATCGGAGGACAGGTCGACGCGTTCACCGCGAAGGAGTACGCCGGCTACTACGTCAAGGTGCTCGATGCGCACCTCGGAGCCGCGCTCGACATCCTGTCCGACCTCGTGCTGCATCCGGCATTCCGTGAGGAGGAGATCGAGCGGGAGAAGAAGGTCGTTCTCGAAGAGATCAAGATGGTCGAGGACACGCCCGACGACCTGGTGCACGAACTGTTCACGCAGCAGTTCTGGACCGACCACGCCCTGGGCCGGCCGATTCTGGGGGTGCCCGACACCGTGTCGGCGTTCACGTCCAGCGCCCTGCAGACGTTCTTCGAGGAGGCGTATGTCGCCCCGAACGTGATCATCTCGGCGGCCGGAAATCTCGACCACGCGAGGCTGCGTGGCCTGGTCGCCGAGTCGTTCGCCGAACTGCCCGCGCACGGGGCGCCCGTGTCGTGGGTCCAGCCCGACGCGGCACCTCAGCTCCAGATCAGGGACAAGGAGCTGGAGCAGAGCCACCTCTGCCTCGGCTCGGCCGCCTACCCTCAAGATCACCCGGATCGCTTCATCAGCTATCTCATGAACACGATGCTGGGGGACTCGATGAGTTCCCGCTTGTTTCAGCATATCCGCGAGGAACGCGGGCTGGCCTATGCCGTGTTCAGTGGGCTGACGGCGTATCGCGATACGGGGGCGCTGACGGTGTATGCAGGGTGTGCGAGCGACTCAGTCGAGCAGGTACTCGAGCTGGTCGTGGCCGAGATGCGGAACCTGGCTGGCACCGCGGTGCCGACGGAGGAGTTGCAGCGAGCGAAGGATCACTTGAAAGGCAGCCTGATGCTGTCGCTGGAGAACACGGCCTCGCGGATGTCACACCTGGCTCGCCAGGAGCTCTACTTCGGCGAGCAGTCCGATCTGGACGAGATTCTCGAGAGCATCGATCGCGTGACGGTCGAGGACGTGCAGCGGGTGGGTCGGGATCTGCTGGCGGACGGCCCCCGGGCCGTCACCGTGCTGGGACCGTCGGCCGGGCTCGACTTGTCGGCCGAGCAGCTTGGGGTGGCCGTGGCGTCTACCGTCGAGTAAGCGCCGGTTGGCCACTGGAGGATGAGGCAATTTCGGTCGAACTGACAGTCCTCGGGAGCGGCAGCAGCGGGAATGCGACGCTCGTGGCGGCTGGCGACGATCGCGTGCTGATCGACGCCGGCCTCAGCTACCGCGCCCTGCGGCAGCGGCTGGACGGCGTCGGCGTCGATCCGGACACGCTGGGTGCGGTGCTCATCACCCACGCGCACGTCGACCACGTGCGCGGCGCGGCGATGCTGTCGAGAAAGCACGGGATTCCGATTCATGCGACCGGCGGAGCCCGCGAAGGTTGGGGGAGGGGAGCCGACAAGGTCGCTGGGTGGGAAGCGTTGCTGGCGGGGCGCCCGGTCGCCTTCGGTGCGTTGCGATTCATTCCGTTCGGCGTCAGTCATGACGCCGATGAGGCTCTGGGCTTTCGGATCGAAACGCCAGACGGCGCGATCGGGTTCGCGACTGACGTGGGGCAGATCACCGACGATCTGGTGGCGCGGTTCTCCGACTGCCGGGTGCTGGTGGTGGAGTCGAATCACGCGGTCGAACTGCTCAGGGTCAGCCCGTATGCGCCAAGCGTCCGGATGCGCATCGGCGGCGATGGTGGGCATCTGTCGAACGAGGCGCTGGCCGGGTTCATTCGGGAGCATCTGGGCGCCCAGGTGCGGTGCATCGTCCTGGCGCACCTCAGCCGGACCAACAACGTGCCTGCGCTGGCCGAATTGATCTGCCGGGAGGCGTTGACCGCGGCGGGGCGCCCCGGTGTCAGGGTCGTAGTGGCGGGCCAGGACCAGCCCACGCCGACGATCGATCTGGCGGGGCTGGCGCCGGCGCCGGTGTCCCCCGTTCAGGCGGCGCAGCAGGTCTCACTGCCCTTCGGAGGCTCGTCAGCGCGAGCCTAGACACGAGAGGAACGCGGCCGTGGGTCTCCTGCTTTGAGTTCTGCATCATGATTTCGCGTTATACCCACCCCGACATGGGCCGCATCTGGACCGACCAGCGCCGGTACGAGACCTGGCTGCTCGTCGAGACGGCAGCCGCCGAGGCGATGGCGAAGGCCGGCCTGATCCCTGATGACGCGGCGCGCGACATTCGAGAACGCGGCGCCGTCGACGCGGCACGAGTCGACGAGATCGAAGCGACGACTCAGCACGACGTGATTGCGTTCACGACCGCGGTCGCCGAACATGTCGGCGAGTCGGCGCGGTGGCTGCATTTCGGCCTGACGTCGTCGGACGTGATCGATACCGCTCAGGCGCTCCAGATGCGCGAGGCGTGCGATCTGATCCTTCAGGGCCTCGACGCCGCGCTCGACGCCGTCCGGGCTCGCGCCGAAGAGCATCGCGACACGCCGATGATCGGCAGGACCCACGGCGTGCACGCCGAGCCGATGACGTTCGGTCTGAAGCTGGCGCTCTGGCACGCCGAGCTGGTGCGCGATCGGCTCCGCGTGAGCCGTGCGCGCGATGTGATCAGCGTCGGGAAGATCTCGGGCGCCGTCGGCACCTACGCACACCTCGATCCGGCGATCGAGGCTGACGTCTGCCAGCGGCTCGAACTCACCGCGGCGCCGGTCGCGTCGCAGGTGCTGCAGCGCGACCGCCACGCCGAGTTACTCACGGCGCTCGCGATCACCGCGGCGTCGATAGAGAAATTCGCGCTCGAGATTCGCGGCCTCCAGAAGACCGAGATCGGCGAGGTCCAGGAGCCGTTCGGCAAGGGGCAGAAGGGCTCATCGGCGATGCCGCACAAGCGGAATCCGATCGGCTGCGAACAGTTGACCGGGCTGGCGCGACTGTTGCGCGCGAACGCCATGGCCGCGCTCGAGAACGTGGCGCTCTGGCACGAGCGCGACATCTCACACTCGTCCGTCGAGCGCGTGATCCTGCCGGACAGCTTCATTGCGCTCGACCATATGCTGCGGCGCTTCACGCGGATCGTGCGCGGGTTGGTCGTGAATCCCGAGCGGATGCGCGAGAATCTCGAGCGATCCCGCGGGGTCGTCTTCTCCGGCACCGTGCTGCTGGAACTCGCGCAGCGCGGCGTGTCGCGAGAGCAGGCCTACGAGTGGGTGCAACGCAACGCGATGCGGTCCTTCGACGAAGCAGCCGACTTCAAGGCCTTGTTGCTTGCCGATCGCGACGTCGTGGCCGTGCTGCCGGCTGAGGTGATCGAGCAGGCGTTCGACTTGAAGATACAACTGCGGCACGTGGGCCGGATTTTCGAGCGAGTGTTCGGGGACGGTGCCGGGCAGGGAGGAACGTCGTGAAGGCACGGGTGTTCGTGACGCTTCGGCCGTCGGTATTCGATCCGCAGGGACAGACGATCGCCGACGCGCTCCATTCGATGGGCTACGGCGGCGTACAGGACGTGCGGCAGGGCAAGTACTTCGAGCTCGATCTCGACGCGGCCACGCCCGACGCAGCGCGCGCGCTGGCGGGCGAGGTGGCCGACAAGTTGCTAGCGAATCCGGTCATCGAGAGCTACCGGGTCGAAGTGGACTGAGCCATGAAATTCGCCGTTGTCGTCTTTCCCGGTTCGAACTGTGACCACGACGCGTACCACGCAGTGAAGCACGTGCTGGGTGCCGATGCCGAGTTCGTCTGGCACAAGGAGGCCGATCTCAAGGGTGCCGACGTCGTGATTCTCCCCGGCGGCTTCTCGTACGGGGACTATCTACGGACCGGCGCGATCGCACGCTTCTCACCGATCATGGCGCCGGTGGTGGCGTTCGCCGAGGCCGGTGGCCCCGTGCTCGGGGTGTGCAACGGCTTCCAGGTGCTCACCGAGGTCGGCCTGCTGCCGGGCGGCCTCCTGCGCAACCGGAGCGTCAAGTTCCTGTGCGAGCAGGTCCATGTTCGCGTCGAGGCGATCGATACGCCGTTCACGTGCGCAGCGACGGCGGGGCAGGTCTTGCGGATGCCGATCGCACACGGCGAAGGGAACTACTTCGCGCCGCCCGACGTACTGGACGCACTCGAAGCGAATCGTCAGGTGGTGTTCCGCTACTGCGATGCCGGAGGCGAGATCATCGACGCGGCGAATCCCAATGGATCGGCCCGCGGCATTGCCGGGCTGTGCAATGCGCGGCGGAACGTCGTGGCGCTGATGCCGCATCCCGAGCGCGCGTGCGAGTCGGCCGTGGGCAGTGCCGACGGTCTGGTGGTGCTCGAATCGGCCGTTGCCGCGCTCGGCAGCGACGGCATGCTACGGACCGGATGATTTGATTGCGGGCGTGACAACCGATGGCCATCGATTCTGAGACGCTCGAGCGGCACGGGCTCATTCCCGCCGAGTACGACAAGATTCTCGACATCCTCGGCCGCGAGCCGTCGATCACGGAGCTCGGCATCTTCTCGGTGATGTGGTCCGAGCACTGCAGCTACAAGAGTTCGCGGATTCACCTCAAGACGCTGCCGACGACCGGCGCGCGGGTCGTGCAGGGGCCCGGTGAAAACGCCGGCGCGGTCGACGTGGGCGACGGACTCGTCGCCGTGTTCAAGATCGAATCGCACAATCATCCGTCGTTCATCGAGCCGTATCAGGGTGCCGCGACCGGGGTCGGGGGGATCATCCGCGACATCTTCACCATGGGCGCCCGTCCGATCGCGCTGCTGAATTCACTCCGCTTCGGACCGCTCGAGGATGCGCGGACCCGCGGCATCCTCGAGGGTGTGGTGGCCGGCATTGGTGGCTACGGCAACAGCATCGGCATTCCGACGGTGGGCGGAGAGGTTGCGTTCGAGGAAGGCTACGCCGGGAATCCGCTCGTCAACGTCTTCTGCCTCGGGCTGGCGAAAGCGGGCAGCCTGGTGATGGGCCAGGCGTCTGGCGCGGGCAATCCGGTCTACTACGTCGGGGCCAAGACCGGTCGCGACGGCATCCACGGCGCGACGATGGCCTCGGCCGAGTTCGATGAGCGGTCGTCGGAGAAGCGGCCGGCCGTCCAGGTGGGCGACCCGTTCATGGAGAAACTGCTGCTCGAGGCCTGCCTCGAGTTGATGCAGACCGACGCGCTCGTCGGGATACAGGACATGGGCGCGGCCGGCCTCACCTGCTCGACCTCGGAGATGGGCTCCCGCGGCGGAGCCGGCATCGACATCGACGTGAGTCGTGTGCCGCAGCGCGAATCAGGCATGACGCCATACGAGATCATGCTGTCCGAATCGCAGGAGCGGATGCTCATGGTCGTCAAGCAGGGACGCGAAGCCGAGGTGGAGCGGATCTTCGAGAAGTGGGATCTGCACGCCGTACCGATCGGCGAGGTGACCACTGACGGCCAGTTGCGGGTGCGGCAGGACGGCGCGATCGTTGCCGAGATTCCCAACGGTCCGCTCGCCGATCAAGCGCCGCTCTATGACCGGCCCACCGAGCCCCCGGCGTATCTCGCCACGTCGAGTCGCCTGGATCTCGAAGCCCTGCCGGAACTGCCCGCTACGGATGCGGCGCTGCGAACGCTGCTCGGATCGCCCGCTGTGGCGAGCAAGCGCTGGATTTACCGTCAATACGACCACATGGTGCGTACCAACACGATCTCGCCCGCGGGTATGGGCGCCGGCGTGGTGAGGCTGAAGGGCACGAATCGAGCCCTCGCGATGTCGGTTGACGGGAACGGGCGGCATAGCTACCTCGATCCGCATCTCGGCGCGATGCTGGCCGTGGCCGAAGCGTCGCGCAACGTGGCGTGCGCGGGCGCGCTGCCGATCGCCGCCACGAACTGCTTGAACTTCGGCAATCCCGAGCGGCCGGAGACCATGTGGCAGTTTGCACGCGCCGTGGCGGGAATCGGCGAAGCGTGCCGGGCACTCGATGTGCCGATCACCGGCGGCAACGTGAGTTTGTATAACGAGACTGACGGGCAGGCGATCTATCCGACGCCGGTGTTGGGTGTCGTCGGGGTGATCGAGGATGCGTCCCGAGTGCTTGGCCGAGTGTTCCCTGGCGCGGAATCGACCGTCCTGCTGCTGGGTGGAGGCGAGGGCGCGCTGGGCGGCAGCGAGTATCTCAAGCTGATCTGCGGTCAGGTGGCCGGTTCGCTCGCGAGCTTGTCGCTCGAGGCCGAGCGGGCGTTGCAGTTGCTGCTCGTCGAGTTGGCCGGCGAGGGCCTCATCCGCTCGGCGCATGACTGCTCCGACGGTGGCCTCGCGGTCGCCCTGGCCGAGTGCTGCTTCGACACCGGCGGCGTGGGCGCCGAATTGATGATGCCCGATGCTCCGGGCGACGCCCTGGGCGACGGACGAATCGACGTTTCGGACGCGTCGATGCTATTCGGGGAGGCGCCGTCGCGCGTCCTCGTGTCGGTCGCCGATGACGACTTCGGGCTAGTGCGGATGCGCGCGGAAGCCGCGGGCGTGCCGATTGCCGGGCAGGGCCGGACCGGCGGCGACCGGATCCGGGTCTCACTCGCCGGGCGGCCCGTTCTCGACATCGCGGTCGCCGAGGCCGAGACTGCCTGGCGACAGGGATTGGAACGATACTTCGAGGATCGAGCCGCGTAGGCTTCAGTGGTCCCTCACCCAGTGGCGAACGAGCCGCCGACATGAGCCGAATGAACATGCACGATGAGTTCAGAGACGAATGCGGGGTCTTCGGGATCCTCGGGCATCCCGACGCGGCCAATCTCACCTACCTCGGGCTCTATGCCCTGCAGCATCGCGGGCAGGAGAGTGCCGGCATAGCCTCGGCGGACGGGACACGGCTCCACCTCTCGCGCGCGATGGGCTACGTCGCCGACGCGTTCGATGAGTCCACGCTGCTTTCGCTCAAGGGGAGCTCAGCGATAGGTCACGTGCGCTATTCCACGGCCGGCGACATCCGCCTGGTCAACGCCCAGCCGATTCTGATCGATTGCGCGCACGGCGAGATCTCGCTTTGCCACAATGGCAATCTCGTCAATGCAAACGAGCTCCGCGACGATCTGGTGCAGCGAGGGTCCATTTTCCAGACCAACAGCGACACCGAGGTCATCCTGCATCTCTACGCGCGCTCACAGGCGCCGACGGCCGAGGACGCGATCATCGAGTCGGTCTCGCAGGTGCGCGGCGCGTTCTCGATTGCGATGCTGACCAAGGACAAGGTGATCGTCGTCCGCGATCCGCACGGCTTCCGTCCGCTGGCGATCGGCACGCTCGACGGCGCGACGATCGTGTGCTCCGAGACCTGCGCGCTGGACTTGATCGGCGCCACCTACGTGCGCGACGTCGAACCCGGGGAAGTGCTCGTCATCGATGCGGCCGGCACGCGGTCGTACAAGCCGTTCGCCGAAGCGCCCGCGGCGCATTGCATCTTCGAGCATGTGTATTTCGCGCGGCCCGACAGCAGCGTCTTCGGCCAGAGCGTCGACGAGGTTCGGACCGATCTGGGCCGCCGCCTGGCGCGGGATGCGCCGGTAGACGCCGACGTGGTCGTGCCGATTCCGGACTCCGGTGTCTGCGCGGCGCTGGGCTTCGCGGAAGAATCAGCCGTGCCGCTGAAGATGGGGCTGATTCGTAACCACTATGTCGGTCGCACCTTCATTCACCCGCAGCAAGCGATCCGGGACTTCAAGGTCAAGGTGAAGCTCAATCCCGTCAAGAGCATTCTCAAAGGCAAGCGCGTGGTGCTTGTCGACGACTCGATCGTGCGCGGCACGACCAGTCGGAAGATCGTCGGGATGGTCCGGGCGGCCGGCGCCCGCGAGGTGCACATGCGGATCAGTTGCCCGCCCACGGTGTCGCCGTGCTACTACGGCATCGACACGCCTCGCCGCGAGGAGTTGATCGGGGCGACGCACACCGTGCCGGAAATCCAGAACTACCTGGGTGCCGACAGCCTGTCCTACCTCGACTGGGAAGGGATGCTCGGCGCGGTGGGCGCACGCCGGGCCGACTATTGCACGTCGTGCTTTACCGGGGAGTATCCGGTCGAGTTCCCCAGGAACGAAGGCGCGTATCTGCAGCTGGCGCTCAAGCTGCCGAACCAATCGTGAGTAGGCCGGGAATCAGGACCTGCGCCGGCGTTCGGCCGCCGAGAGGGCACGTCCGAGTTGGGGGCTGGCGCGCCTGGTCGGCCGCCGTGGCCGTGTTCCTGCTCGGCGTGACAGCCGGTACTCAGCCGGCACCGGGCGAGTGGGCCGTGGCCGACGCGATCGGTCAACTGGGCGAGTTCGACTACAGCACCCGGATCGAAGCGGCCCGCACGATCCGGCGCGCGTCTCCGATTATCGCGGTGCCGACGCTGGCCGATGCCGTGGCGACGCACGAAGACGGCTACGTGCGCTATCGCGCGCTGGTCTTGTTGACCGGGTTCGAGGATTCCCGAACCGAGGCCGTGGCGAGGGCGCTGTTCGACGATCCGAACGATCGGCTGCGCGCCGTGGCCTACGCCTACTTCGAGCGGCATCCGGATGCCGGGGTGACGGAGCCCCTGCTGGGTGCGCTCGCCAAGGAGGAGTCCGAATTCGTTCGCCCGGCCGTTGTGCGAGCGCTCGCGGCGCGCGGCCGCGAGCCCGAGGTGCGCGCAGTCCTTGCGCGTGAGGCCACTCGGGGTGAGGACTTCTTCCGTAGCACCGTGATCGAGGCACTCGGTGACTACGCGGCCGACTACGCCTTGCCGGTGCTCGTCCGGATCGCGTTCCAGCCCGGTCCACTGCAGGACGATGCGATCCTCGCGCTTGGAAAGATTGGTGAGTCGAGTGCGCTGAACGCCGTCCTCGCCTCGCAGGACGACGCCCCTCGATCGCTGCAAGCGTCGATCGCGGCGGCCAGCTGTCTCCTCGGCGTGGCGTGCGACGTGCAGATGGATTATCTCGAGGACGCGCTGCAGTATGCCGCGGCTCAGGAGGATTACCAGGAGGAGCTCCGCAGCATCAGCGCGGCGCTCGGCGCGATGGCCGTGCGGGGGCGAGCCGAGGCGCTCGCGATGCTGTTTAGCGTGGGCCGCGACGCGCCCGAAAGGGCGCGCGCCCCGATTGCGCTGGCGATTGGCACCGTGGCCTTGCGCGATCCCGCGCTGCTCATGCAGGTCCTGGGCGACGAGGACGACCCGGCGATGGCGCTGAGCCTGCTGGTCGACGCCTTCGACATGTTCCAGGAAGATTTCGAGGAGGAGCAGTTCTACGTGGCCGTCCGCGGGACCTACTGGGCGACCGAGGCCGGCTCCTCCGAGCGCGTGCTGGCCGAGGAGACGATCGCCCGACTCGAGTTCTAGCGGAGCGCGGGGGGGGCGTGGCGAAGCCCCGATCTAGAAATGGCCGACTACAAACAGGCGGGCGTCGATATCGACGCGGGCAACGAGGCGGTGCGGCGGATCCGCGATCTCGCGCGCAGTACCTTCACACCGGGTGTCCTCTCGGAGATCGGCTCGTTCGGTGGACTGTTCCGGCCGGACCTTGGCGGGATGGACGAGCCGGTGCTCGTGTCGAGCGCCGATGGGGTCGGGACCAAGCTGAAGGTGGCTTTCCTGGCCGGTCGGCATGACACGGTCGGTATCGACCTCGTCAATCACTGCGTCAACGACATTCTGGTGCAGGGCGCCGCACCGCTGTTCTTCCTCGACTACCTGGCGACGGGCCGGCTGGCACCCGACGTCGTGACGCTCGTGGTCGAGGGCATGACGATCGCGTGCCGTGACAACGGTTGCGCGCTCCTCGGTGGCGAAACGGCCGAGATGCCCGGATTCTATGGCGACGGTGAGTACGACCTGGCGGGTTTCATCGTTGGCGTTGTCGATCGGGCGCGGCTGCTCGACGGCCGCGCGATTGCGTCCGGCGACCGCGTGGTCGGCCTCTCGTCATCCGGGTTGCATACCAATGGCTACTCGCTGGCCCGTCGCATCGTCTTCGATGAACTCGGGCTAGGCGTCGACGCCCACATCAGCGAGGTCGGCCACACCGTGGCGGACGCGTTGCTCAGCCCGCATCGGTCCTATGCCCGCGTGGTCCGTCCGTTGCTCGACGGCGGGCTGGTGAAGGGATTGGCCCACGTGACGGGCGGAGGGGTGACCGAGAACTTGCCACGCGTGCTGCCTGAGGGCACCGGCGCCGTGGTCGACCGGGCCGCGTGGGCCGTGCCCCCGATCTTTTCCTGGCTGCAGCAGCACGGCGGGATCGCCGACGACGAGATGTACCGGACGTTCAACATGGGGCTCGGGCTCCTCGCGGTCGTCGCGCCCGCGCAGGTCGACGAGGTGCTCGCAATGCTGGCCGCGCACGGTGAACCGGCGGCTGCGGTCGTCGGCGAGATCGTGGCGGGTGACCAGCGGGTGACGTACACCGGGTGATGTCCCTCGATCCGCGACGGCTCGGCGTCCTGATCTCCGGGCGAGGCTCGAACCTGCAGGCGATCATCGATGCCGTGGCGGACGGACGACTCGACGCGACGATCGCGGTCGTCGTCTCGAACCGGGCGGAGGCCGGCGGCCTCGCGCGCGCGCGGGCCGCGGGCATCGAAACCGTCCATCTGGACCACCGCGGCGAGTCCGCACGGGAGATCTACGATCGCAAGCTCGTGGCCGAGTTGCAGGCACGCGGCGTCGGACTGGTGTGTCTTGCAGGTTTCATGCGGCTGCTGACCCCGGCGTTCCTCGACGCCTTCCCGAACGCGGTGCTCAACATTCATCCGTCGCTGCTGCCGGCGTTTCCGGGACTCGACGCTCAGCGCCAAGCGTGGGAGCACGGTGTCAAGGTCACCGGGGCGACCGTACACTTCGTGAACGCCGAACTCGATGCCGGGCCGATTGTCGCGCAGGCGGCGGTTGCGGTTCGCGACGATGATACGGCCGCCTCGCTCGCCTCACGCGTTCTCGAGGCGGAGCACCGGATCTACCCGGAGGCGATCGCTCACGTGCTCGATGGCGATTGGAGCCTCGCCGGCCGTCGCGTCATCATGACCTAGCTACGACGGGCCGGACCCACTGTCAGATGTCGGACAGTCGTTTGAGGGTGAGGACGGCGATTTCTGGCGGGCAGTTCAATCGGAATGGCACGTAGACGGTGCCGACTCCGCGGCTGACGAACAGCGTGGTGTTCTCTCGTCGTAGCACCCCAGACGCGATCGGGAACTTCCGTGCGGCGATGGCGCCGAGGCCGGGCAAGATGATCTGTCCGCCGTGGGTATGCCCGGACAGCACGACCGGCAGGTCGAGCGCGGTGGCTTCGATCACGCGTCGCGGGTCGTGAGCCAGCAGGATGGCCGGTCTCGCCGCATCGCTCAGCAGCCGGATCACGTCGGTGGCTCGGCGGGTCCAGAACCTCAGGCCGATCAACTCCAGCGGTGTGCCCGCGACCTCGATCCGCGTCCGGTCGTCCATCAAGACCTCGAACCCCCGGGCGGCCAGGGCGGCCGGTACCGCGCGTTCGTCGTCGTGGTTTCCCAAGATCGCGTAGATGCCATGGGGCGCCGTCAGCGGCGCCAGCGCGTCCGCGACGTCGTCGATGTACTGCGTATCGCGCCAGGTCACGTAGTCGCCGCCGAGCACGATCAGATCCGGCTGCTCGGCCATCATCGCTGCGACGGCTGCATCGACATCTTCGCGGGGCACCGTGAGGCTTCGGTGGATGTCCGTCATCAGGCCGATGCGAAGGCCGGTCAACTCCTGAGGCAGCCCGGAAGCGGGAATGGTGGTGCGCGTGATTTCGAGATGCCGCCGCGCGTACAGGAAGCTGTAGGTACCGGTGCCGGCGATACCGCCGACACCGGCGGCGATGAGCGCTTTCATCACGGACCGGCGACCGATGGAGGCTGACTCCGGCTGCTTGGCCATGAGGATAGCTGTATATTAGCAGGGCCGATGGTGGCGGGATGAACATCCCGTGCGAAGCTTCTTCACGGGCCGCCGGATCGAGTCTGCGAGATCCGATGGCGATCAGCCGGCACGTGGACGGGCAGCGTTCAGTCGGCCGAACGACACCAGACCCGCGATTCCAAGGGCGCAAGGCAGCATTCCGGCGGACGCCCATCCGATGAAGGGCACGCTGGCTGGTGGCAGGGCGAAGGCCACTAGCCACGGAAACTGTGCGAGGAACACGGAGAGCCACAACAGATGCCACGCTTTGGTCGCATGAGGTGTCAAGCGGTCGACCTCGAGGGCGCAGATCGCCACCATTGCGGGAAACCCTGCGACGACCACGCGGCTGACATCGGACGAGACTAGCACCTGAGCCGTTGCGGCCATGACGAGAACGAGGAGAGAGAGTTCCCCCTTCACCCGGGCACCCGCCGACAGGCGCGACGCGAATAGCAGGAGCAGGGCGTTCCAGGTGCCTCCGGTTGCCACACGCTGCGTCGGATGAGTTCGAACAGCGGAATCGACGAATAGGACGAATAGATCGAGACAAACGGTTGGCTCAAGCTGTACGGGGCGGTTACCGGCACCGCCAAGCGTCTGCCGAGTGCTGTCGCGACTGATGCGGCGACCGAGAACGCTACCCACTTCATCAGGGGTAATCCGCTGTCTCGAGCGTCCAGGCCATCGAGAAGATCAATCCGAGGAGTACCGTCTCCCGCGTCGCGGCTAGCAGCACGAGTGTCGCTACCAGTAAGAAGCGTCGCCGATGGACTGTGGCCGCCATCGACAGGGTCAATAGGAAGAAAGCCAAAGGGTCCGTCAGCATGTAGTTGCGTAGAGGAAAGAAGGTGGCCGGTCCGAGAAAGCAAAAGCCACGGCTCCTGCCGCTGCTGACCGTTTCGGAAGCCCTGCGCCACGAAGAAACCAGATCAGCGAGGCTGTGGTCGCCATCAGCGAAGCGACCGTCAGGATGCGGAACCCAACGACCGGTGCGAATGGGAGCAGGCTGATAATTAGCGGCGCGAGAATCCGCTAGCCAAAAGGAGGCAGGACGCGGGATTCGAGGCTGAACGGGTCGTCAGCCATGGCGAGATAGTTCCAATGGTCCAGGCTTCCCGTAAGAGTCGGGTCGCGGAGGCTTGGATCTTCGAGGAATACCAGAACAACCACACAGACCGATACGAGGACGATGAACGGTGCCGCGTAGATCCGCGCCGCTTCCGTGGGGAGGAGCGGTGTGACGACCGATCGCTTAGAAATCCGGTCCGGTTCTCGCAGTTACGCCATGAGGTGGTTGTATATTAGCAAGGCTGGTACGCATCCGCCGCGGACGGTGCGGCGCCGCGACGCCGGCTCGGGGCATCGGGCCTCTGCAAGGCGTCGCGTTGGGGTTTGGGCGCCCATCTATGAAGATCGATCAACAGCTCGACTACTTGAGCAAGGGATGCGTCGACGTCGTCCGCATCGCCGACCTGCACGCGAAGCTCGAGCGCGCGACCGAGCATGGCCAGAAGCTGGTGGTCAAAGTCGGATTCGATCCGACCGCGCCAGACCTGCATCTGGGACACACCGTGCTCTTCCGGAAGATGAAACACTTCCAGGACCTCGGGCACACGGTGGTCTTCGTGGTCGGCGACTTCACCGCGCTCATCGGCGATCCGACCGGCCGCTCCAAGACACGTCCGCCGTTGACAGCCGAACAGATTGCAGAGAACGCCGAGACCTACAAGACGCAGGTCTTCAAGCTCCTGGACCGCGACGAGACCGTCATCGAATTCAACAGCCGCTGGCTGGGCGCGCTGGCATCCGAGGACTGGGTCAGCCTCGCGGCCCGCTACAACGTCGCCCAGATGCTCGAGCGCCGCGACTTTCGCCAGCGCTACGACAAGGGTCAGCCGATTGCCATTCACGAGTTCTTGTACCCACTGGCGCAGGCCTACGATTCGGTCCATCTGAAGGCCGACGTCGAACTTGGGGGCACAGACCAGCTCTTCAACCTCAATGTCGGCCGTGACGTCATGCCGTCGTTTGAGCTGGAGCCGCAGATCGTGATGACCGTGCCGCTGCTGGTCGGTCTCGACGGCGTCGAGAAGATGGCCAAGTCGTCTGGTAACTACGTCGGCATCACCGAGTCGCCCGTCGAGATGTTCGGCAAGCTGATGTCGATCTCCGACGACCTGATGTGGACCTACTACGAGCTGTTGACCGACGATTCCACCGACACGATCGCCGGACTGAAGACGCGGGTTGCCGATGGGAGCCTGCACCCGAAGGAGGCCAAGGTCGGCTTGGCGAAGCGCGTCGTCGCGGACTTTCACAGTGCGGCTGACGCGAACGCTGCGGTCGTCGAGTTTGATCGCGTGTATGGCCGGGGCGAGCGGCCGTCCGAGATGCCCGAGTTCGCGATGTCGCTCGGCGACGAGTGGAAGCCGCTCAACCGGATCATGGTCGACGTGGCGCTGGCCAGTTCGTCGAGCGATGCGACGCGCAAGATCGCCGGCGGTGCCGTCTCGATCGACGGCGCCAAGGTGGCCGATCGCCACTGGAAGCCGTCACCCGGCGAATACGTTCTCCAGGTCGGCCGCCGGCACGCCCGCTTAGTGGTTCGATAGCTTTGAACCAGGCTCGACCGCCCCCGAGCGGTTGCCTCGACGCCTCGTTCCGGCATCGGCGGCGGGCCGCGTCCCCGAAAGCCGGCCGTCTTTCGGGCGAAAACTGGTTGACAGGCTGGGACCCCCTCTAGTAACCTCATACGGTTCCCCTGGAGACGGGGGGCGGGGCCATGCCCCGGCTGGGTCGCACTCGGCACTTCGGTTCTTTGAAAACTAGATAGAACGTGCAAGCACTAACGTGAGACGAGGTCCTGCTCTCGAGCGGGACCGAGTCGAACAGCCCGTCGAGTATCAGTTGAAGTGCTGATGCTTCCGCCACGTGCCATCCGGTTCGCCGGACGGTGGGTGTCGGTTGTGGATCGCTTCACGACTGAACGAACGACGCAAGGGCCATTATCAACAGGCGCTTGTGTTTGAGCAGTTGCTCGCGGAACCGACCTTCGGGTCGGCGATGCGGCACCGGTTTAAAACATGAGAGTTTGATCCTGGCTCAGAATCAACGCTGGCGGCGTGCCTAACACATGCAAGTCGAACGCGAAAACGGGCTTCGGCCCGCAAGTAGAGTGGCAAACGGGTGAGTAACGCGTGGGTGACCTACCTTCGAGTGGGGGATAACGTTCCGAAAGGGGCGCTAATACCGCATGACATCCCGTCTTTGGAAAGATGGTGATCAAAGCTGGGGATCGCAAGACCTAGCGCTTGTTGAGGGGCCCGCGTCCGATTAGCTTGTTGGCGGGGTAATGGCCCACCAAGGCGACAATCGGTAGCCGGCCTGAGAGGGCGGACGGCCACACTGGGACTGAGACACGGCCCAGACTCCTACGGGAGGCAGCAGCTAAGAATCTTCCGCAATGGGCGAAAGCCTGACGGTGCAACGCCGCGTGAGTGATGAAGGTTTTCGGATCGTAAAGCTCTGTTGACAGGGAAGA
>PCAK01000034.1 GCA_002730525.1 Acidobacteriota bacterium
GGCGGAGAGGGTGGGATTCGAACCCACGTGCCGGTTACCCGACAAGACGCTTTCGAGGCGCCCCCGTTACGACCACTTCGGTACCTCTCCGGTGGGTCGATCTGACGAACTACTGCCGACTACTCACGACTTCCGACCGCCGCGCGCGACACTCGACGCTCACGGAAGAACTGCTGCACGATCGCGCTGCAGTCGCCCTCAAGCACGCCGCTGACCACCGCAACCCGGTGGTTCAGCGCCGGGTGATCCAGCGCCCGGCACATCGACTGCACCGCTCCGGCTTTGGGCTCCAGCGAGCCGTAGACGAGCCTGTCGATCCGCGCGTGCACGAGCGCGCCGACGCACATCAGGCAAGGCTCGACCGTCACATACAGCGAGGCGCCGGTCAGACGGTAGTTGCCAAGCGCCAGGCCGGCGGCCCTGAGCGCCACGATCTCTGCGTGGGCCGTCGGATCGCAAGATCCGACCGACGCATTTCCACCCGCCGCGACGACCGCGCCGTCCACGACGACGACGGCGCCGATCGGCACCTCGCCGACCGCTTCGGCCCGCTGTGCCTCCGTGATCGCCGCGCGCATGAAGTGGTCGTGCATGGTCGGTGGAAAGCGGCGCGCCCCGCAGGACTCGAACCTGCGGCCTCCTGGTTCGTAGCTACTGCGGGACGGTCCGCACCACGTACTACTGAATGCGATGGTGTCCTATCCATGCGGGGACATCCCGCCTTTCACGTCGAGGACACACCTACAAAGTTACACTGAATATTATCGCGGGCGGGCACAAAATTGGGCACACCTGCAGCCTGCCACCGCTACGGGAACGGATCCTGCCGACGGTTACTGATTCTCGCGCCCGCATCCAAGATAGTGGCCTGCACTACCTGCGTTACGTGCTCGAAGCGCCTGAGTGACCGCCGGACGGCACTCGTCGAGTCTCGTCTCCTGGCGCGGTCGGGCTCTTGCCTGATTGCGGATCTGGTCGACGAGCACGGGACATTCGGGGTGCGGCGCCCGAATGCGATAGACTGACGGTCTTCGACTGGGTTCAGCACGGGGTTTATTCGCTCGCTCTTCTCCCCCCCCCGTACATCAGTACGCAGCCGACATCTGGAATCAGGCGGCCCGGTTCGACAGGCTGAGGGAAGGCCCTCGACTTCCTCGTCGTCGAAAGGTTGGCGGGCGAGGTCCCGGCCTGGGCGGCGGTCGTCACCATGAAGAGATTGGCACACCTATGAGTTCTCACGATGAGATAGCTGATGCCCGGTCGCCCGGCCATGATGCGCTGCGCACGTTTCCTGGTCGAAGACCGACACGCTCGGTTGCAGACGGTGATCCCCAGGCCACGACGGTGCGCACAGCGGTACTGCTCGCGGCGGGCAATGGGAGCCGCCTCCAACCCGCGACGCACGCGCTTCCAAAGTGCCTGACCGAGGTCAATGGAGTCCCCATTCTGGAGCAGCAAGTACGGTGTCTGCATCGTTGGGGGTTTCAGCGGTTGGTCATGGTCGTGGGGCACCTGGACGGTCAGGTTCGCGACTTTCTCGGTCGGATGGAGACTGGACTGACGATCGACTATGTGATGAATCCACGGCACCGAACCACCAACAACATCTACTCCTTGTGGCTGGCTCAGGAGCAGATCGCAGAGCCTTTTCTGTTGCTGGAGTGCGATCTGTTCTTCAAAGAGGGAGCGCTGGGGAACATGCTCGAACCGAACAAGGTGGCGGTCTCGCACGTGCGACCGTGGATGAAGGGCACCACGGTTGCTGTCAATGACGACCAGCGAATCACGAGCTTCCGGGTGGGACAGCACGCCGCGCCCTACGACTTCAAGACGGTCAACATCTACAGCTTCTCGATGGCGACCTGGAACGCGATGCGACTGAGGCTCGAGCAGCGAGTACGCTCGGGCGACGTGCATGACTACTACGAGGTGGTGTTGTCGGAGATGGTTGCCGACGGCGATCGTTCCCTCGAGGCCGTAGACTTTCCAGAGCACGATTGGCATGAAATCGACGACCTGGCTGATCTGCGAGCCGCGGAGCGCGCGGTGTCGACCCCGGTGTGGGCATGAGTGGCCGCCTTCTATGAATGATGGGACCGAGACCGATGGCTGAGATCGACTACACGGCGGTTCGTCGGTACTGGAGCAACGCACGGCCATCCATCTTGGGTCCCTACATGATGGATGGGTTCGGCTTTCCTCCTGCTGCGGGCCTGTTCCGTTTCAAGGCCGAGCAACGCATTGTTCAAGGTTTGGTCCAAGGACTCGATCGCGCGGGCACGGTCTTGGATCTCGGCAGCGGGATCGGATTCTGGGCCGCAGCATTCGCCCGTCAGTTCGCGCAGGTGGTTGCGGTCGAGGCCAGCCCGGCGCTGTGCGACGCCCTTCGAGAACGCTGTGCGCCGCATGCCAACGTCCGGGTGGTCCAACAGGATGTCCTGTCGTTTGAACCCGACGGTAGCTACGAACTCGTGTTCCTCGGTGGCATGTTGATGTATCTCAACGACCGAGAGGTGATCGCGCTGCTCCGGAAGATCGTCCCCAGGCTCACTCCGGGAGGCATGATCCTCTGTCGAGAGACAACCGTTCGAAAGGGTGTCGTCACTCGGAGCGGGGAATATCAAGCGACCTACCGCTCCATTGGGGTGTACCGCCGGCTGTTCGCCGAATGTCGACTGTCGGCGTCGCAGATCGAGCCCAACGCGCCCTACGTGCTCCTACAACTGGGGTGTGAGCTCATGAAGAAGTGGCAAGCCGTCACACCACCGCAGCTTCGCGAACTCGATGGTCTGCTGGGACGACTCGTCTACTGGGGGCTGCGCCTTGGCAATCCTTGGATCCTCCGTATTCCCGACGCGCTCTGGTACGAGAGCCCGCAGTGGCTCAATCACTTCTTCGTGCTCGGCCCTGACGTCGCCCATGACCGCGCATAGGGAGGTCTCGAAGCGTGGCTGAAGGGGCACGTGCGCCAGGGCCTTCGCGCGGGGTCGTCCGTCGACATGCCGCCAATCTCGTGTCGATTCTCGGGATACTGCCGATCGGCCTGCTCGTGCTCGACGGCGGTCGAGACTACGTGATTCCGTTGATGCTCTACAACAACATCATGGATGACCTTGACGGCGTACTCGCCATCAAGCTCGGGACCAAGAGCGAGTTCGGTGCACGCTTGGACAACGTCTGCGACGCCATCGCCCACACCGCCTTCGTGATGGTCGTCGGGATGCGTGGGGGTAGCCTCTGCGCGGCCGCCAGCCTCGTCGCGGTCACGGCGATCATCCTCCGTGTTGTCTCGCGTCTCAGTCCCGGCGCGGTCACGGCGCACGGGTCGCCGACGAATGAGCTCATTCGCCACATGCTGTTCATCCTCCTGTTGACGGCACTGGCAGGGGTTCCGGCCGCGCCGTTCTTGACGGTGGCGTTCGTGCTCCACGCGGTGTCCATGCACGTGAGGTATCGGATGCCCTTCCTCATTCGAAGCATGACCACGTCTGCCACCGCCATCGGTCTGCTCAACGTCGCGTTGGTCGTGGCGTGGGTGGTGCCGTATACCGCCCCCCTGATCGCCGCCTCGTTCATCCTCACTTACCTCTATTCGTTTGCGCGGGGTGCGGTGAAGCCGACCTCGAGCGGGGCGCCGGTATGTTGATCCTTCGACCGGAGGAATGCCTCCAGAGAGCGCGCAATGACTCGGCAGGAACTGAACGCGATCGTCAGGGGAGTGGTCCGCCAGTTTGAGCGGGACACCGGCCGGTCTCTGACGGCTCGTGGCCTGGACGCGATTGTGACGCCGGCCGTGTCGCATCTCGACACCATCAGGCGAGAGCTCGACGAGCGTACGATGACGGTGCCCTTCCTCGAGGGTGCCGTCCGAACCGTACTCGTGAACGCCGGGGCCATCGCTGACGAGCGGGGAGAATCCGCGATTTCGTTCTACACCGTTCGAGAATCCCTGAAGAAGGAATGCCCGCACTCGTGCTGGTCTGCCGATGACCCCGCCGCATCCCCGGGAACCGCAGATCAGCCTTGACGGAAAGAGCCGGCCTGCGACAGAGGCGGACAAGCTAGGGAGTCGGTTGGGCCAGAGTAGGTATCCGCGCGAGAAATCGGTCTCACAGTCTTACTGACAGACCGCTCTCCCCCTCACTCTGGCGGCGGAGTGCGCACGAGCGATCAAGGGCCTGCGCTCCAAACGCGAAGCGAGCGGTGTCTGGGGGGCGGCCCTCGGTCGCCACCCGGCCGCAGTGAGCTTCAAGGTCTGGTCGTGCTCGACGCGATACGGAGCGCCTGCGTAAGATCGACGCGTTGTGTCAACATGACACGGACCTCTTGCTGCCGCCGGCACCGGGCGGGTCGTCCCACTCAATAACCGAGCCACGGGTGAATTGAAGCAGCGGCAACGCGGTTCCCCGATCGCTCCTCCAAAGACTACGTGTCCCCAGCAGAACGCGTGGGGCAAGGTGGGGGCTAGTTTCTTGAAAAGAATGGCGCGCCCTGCAGGACTCGAACCTGCGGCCTCCTGGTTCGTAGCCAGACGCTCTATCCAACTGAGCTAAGGGCGCTCGTCCTCACGTCTCCGCAGGCTCGTTCTGGCCCTTGGGAACCCCCAATCATAACATGCGCGCAAGTCGGGTCTCGGCACCAACGCCCCCCGTCAGGGCGCTCTCCGCGCGCGGTCCAGACCGTGCCCGAACGGAAACATGCCGGGGAGGGTGACAGGCAGGCGCCCGCCAATATCGGTCTCCCCCGCCAGGGCGCGCACGGCGTTGCGTTCGGCACGATCGTAGAAATCGTAGGTCAGCAGCATGGCCGGCACGCCGTCGAGGGACAGCGCCGTGTACGGGCTCCCGAACAGCACCGCCACGTAGGGCTGGGCGCGCTCGGCCGTCACTCGACCGAGCCGCCGGAGGAGCGAGACAATCGGCGGGGCGAGCTCCATCCCCCCGTCTCGCGGCGTGGTCCGGACGAACACCGAGGCGATGACGGCGTCGAACCGATCCGCGGTCGACCCGACGAGATCGATGGCCTGACGCGACGTCTGATTCGACAGTTCGACCGACGTCACGCTGGGCCACCGCTCGCGCAGTTCGGCGATGAAGGTCCGGCTGGGCGCGGCGATCCGCCAACCCGAGGGACGGTCGAGCACCGACAGATAGAGAATCTCCGCATCGGGCGGCAGGCGGAGCGGCACGTCGCCGCGCGCGTCGGCGACGAGCGTCATCGCTCGCTCGCTCGCCCGATCCGCAATCGCGGCGTGGTCTCGACCGCCGACGCGAGCGGGTAACGCATCCAGATCGACGAGGCGCGACTCGTGAAGCCCCAACCGCGCCTTCGCCTCGAGCACGCGGGTGGCTGATTCGCGGATCCGCTGTGGCGACAGGACGCCTTCGGCGACCGCAGCGCGGACCCCCTCGAACGCGGCGACGGCGTCGGCGGGATGCAGGACCACGTCGTTGCCGGCCGCGATCGCGTGCACCGCGGCCTCCGCCGCCGGCCAGCGGTCGGCCACCGCGCCCATCTGCATCGAGTCGGTGAAGACCAGGCCCTCGAACCCGAACTCCTGACGGATCACCCCGTCGACGACCGCGGCGCTGAGCGTCGACGGGATGCCGTCGGCCGGCTCGAGCGCCGGGAAGACGATGTGCGCCGTCATCATCCCATCGGCGCCGGCTGCGAGACCGTCACGAAACGGCGGCCACTCGATCACCTGTAACCGCTCGCGATCGTACGGAATCACCGGCAGGCCAACGTGGGAATCGACGTCGGTGTCTCCGTGGCCGGGGAAATGCTTCACGACCGCCAGCATGCCGCCGGCGCGCACGCCGCGGACGTAGGCGCCGCCCAGTCGTCCGACGAGCGCGGGGTCCTCGCCGAACGACCGCGTGTTGATCACGGGATTTCGCGCGTTGTTGTTGACGTCGACGACGGGGGCGAAGTTGACGTGCACGCCGATCGCCCGTGACTCGATCGCCGTGACCCGACCGGCCTCGTAGGCCAACCGATCGTCGCCCGCCGCCCCGAACGCCATCGCGCGGGGAAACACCGTGCCGCCGCCGATCCGGAACCCGACACCAGCCTCGAAGTCGCCCGAGATCATGAGTGGCACGCGGGCGGCCGCCTGGAGGCGATTGATGAGCCACGCGGCCGCCAGCGGCTGGCCGAGGGTCACCGTGCCGTAGGTGGGATTCAGGAGGACATCGGGCGCCAACTCCCGTCCGCCGAACACGAGGAAGCCGCCAACGTGCTGCTCGCGCGTCAGCGCGATGAGCTCCTCGAAGGTCTCGGTGTCGCTGCTGAGGTAGGTCGACAGGAACGACGGCGTGATGAGCTGGCCGATTTGCTCGTCGACGCTCATGGCGTCGAGCGTCTCGGTCACCCACTGCCGCGCCGAGGCGTCCAGGGGTGCGGGTGCCGACTGACCGGCGGCCGGCGCGCCCGACACCGCCATCGCAAACAGCGCGGCAAGCGTCACGGCCACCCACGTACGCGGACGAAGCAGCATCCGCCGATGGTAGTGCGAAAGCTGGGGAGCCGCAACGACGCCTTGTATAATCGGGTGATGAGTCATCGTGAACACCGCGCCCAGTCGCCGACGAAGGTCCGCTGCTACGTGCTCACGGTGTCGGATACGCGCAACGAGGAAACCGACGCCGGCGGTCGCGCCATCGTCGAACTGCTCACGTCGGCTGGCCACGAGGTCGTCGACCGACGGATCGTGAAGGACGAACCCGACCAGGTCCGCGCCGCGGTCGCCCTCCAGCTCGCACACGAGCGGGTCCAGGCGATCATCACGACGGGCGGCACCGGCATCTCCTCGCGCGACCGATCCTACGAAGCGGTCACCGGCCTCCTCGAGAAGCGTCTGGACGGCTTCGGCGAGATCTTCCGCGCGCTGAGTTTTCAGGAAATTGGTCCGGCCGCGATGTTGAGCCGGGCGTTCGCCGGCACCGCTCGGAGCAAGATCCTCATCGCCCTGCCGGGCTCGGAGCACGCGGTGCGACTGGCGTTGACCAAGCTCGTCCTGCCGGAACTCGGACACCTCGTGCGGGAAGCGTCGCGCTAGCCGCCCGCGATCGAGAGACGCCCATGAGCACCACGAAGATGCGCCCGATTCGGGAGACGATTGCACTCGACGAGGCGCTGGCGCTCGTCGCCGAGGCAACACGACCACTGGAGCGCACCGAGCGCATCCGCCTCGCCGACGCCGGCGGCCGGGTCGCCGCCAGCGACGTAGCCTCCGAGCGGTACGTACCGCCGTTCGACCGCGCGGCCATGGACGGCTTCGCGGTCGTCGCCGAGGACACGTTCGGCGCCGGGCGCTACGAACCCAGCGTGCTCCGGTGCGTGGAAACGGTGTTCACGGGTCAGACCCCGCAGCGCGGAGTCGGCCGGGGCGAGTGCGCGCAGATCGCCACCGGTGCGCCCATGCCCGACGGCGCGGACGCCGTGGTCATGGTCGAGGAAACCGACCGCGGCGACGACACCGAGGTGCGGATCTTCACGCCGGTCTACCCTCGCCAGAACGTCGGGCGCCGCGGCGCCGATATCGTGCCGGGCCAAACACTCATCAACCGAGGCAGTGTGTTGAGTCCAGGCCGCGTCGGTGCGCTGGCGGCGGTGGGCAGCGCCGAGGTCGAGGTGTACGCGAAGCCGTCGGTCGCCCTGCTGTCCACGGGCGACGAGATCGTCGCGCCCGGACAGGCCCTGGCGCCGGGACAGATTTACGACATCAACCGCTACACGATGGAGACCATCGTCCGGAGCCATGGCGGCACCGCCGTGGGACACCCCACCGCGGCCGACACGCTCGAGGCCTTGTCGGCCGCTGTCGACGCGTGCGCTGCTCACGATCTGCTGGTGTTCTCGGGCGGCAGTTCGGTCGGGGAGCGCGACTTGATCCTCGATGCCCTGCAGCAGCGCGGCGAAGTGCTGTTCCACGGTATCTCCGTGAAGCCAGGCAAGCCGACCGTCTTCGGACGCATCGGCGGCACGCCGGTGCTCGGCATGCCGGGCTACCCGACCTCGTGCCTGTCGAACGCGTACATGCTGCTCGTACCGATCCTGCACCGGCTGGCCCGGCTCCCGGCCTACCGACCCCAGACCGTCACGGCCGCCCTGGCCGAGCGTGTCGTGTCGACGACCGGGCGCCATCAGTTCTACACGGTCCGGCTGGAGGAAGGCCGGGCGGTCCCGGCCTTCAAGGCCTCGGGCGACATCACGAGCATGTCGCTCGCGGACGGCTACATCGAGATTCCGGCGCAGACCGACATCGTGGAGAAGGGCGAAACGGTCGTCGTCAAACTGTTTTGAACGCTAGCGGCCGAGTTGCTTCGCGTACTCGGCTTCGAGTTCGTCCGCGGTGTGCAGGTCGAACGCTCCGGCCGTCCGCTCGAACTGCCCGCGGAACTCGGCGTGGCATCGGTAGCAGACGGTCACGTCGCCCAGCCGCCGACACACGGCGAGGTCGATGATCACCGCCAACGCGAGCACGCCGTAGGCGACCAGGTCCATCCCGTACCCGTAGAACACCGCGCTGATGGTCGCACCGGCGACGACGAACGCCAGCCCGACCTTCGGGTCGAAGTCCTTGCGGATGTAGAAGTCGCGTCCCTCGCACGCCGGGCAGGCATCCACCGACTGATCGCCGGTGACTGCATCGCTGAACTGCAACGGGATCGTCCGACGGCAGTTCCCGCAGGCAATCTCGGCCGGCACCTCGGCGGCCTGGACCGGCAACGCGGCTTCGCAGCCGGGACACGCAACCGTGACTTCCATCGACACCGGCGTCAGGCTCTCAGACCGGGATCAGCGTGGACAGGTGGAGGTACTTGGCCAGAATCTCTCCGACGATCACGGTGAAGAAGTCCACGTAGAGGATGCCGGTGGCCGACTGGGTCGACCGGATCTTCGCGGTCTCCCACGTCAGATACGACAGCACGCCGGGACCGAACAAACCGAACAACACCCGCTGCCAAAAGAAGACGCCGGCGCTGGACAGCACGTAGTGCTGGAAGCTCGGGCCGAGCCCAGGTTCCCACCCCGCGATCGCGATCCAGACCGCCGCGGTGATGACGACCACCCGGGCGATGGTCGAGCCGATGTGAAATCTCACCATCGACTGCAGGTGCGCGATGTCCATCGACGGCAGCACCAGATACCAGTGCCCGAGAATCATCGCTGTGCACGACCCGCCGAGCAGCGCGGCCGACGAGACGAAACTCAGAACGGCCA
>PCAK01000035.1 GCA_002730525.1 Acidobacteriota bacterium
CCCACTCCGGCCCGCGCAAGCCGCGCCGTGCGCGGCTTGGTCTTGAGTTCGAGCCGCCAGTCTTTAGAATGTCTCGTTCTTCAGCCGGAACGTCGCGTCCAGTTCCGGATCGGTTGGCTGGCCGGTGACGCGTCGGGCAACGTAGTCACCGAGCACGGGGCCGTGCTTGTAGCCGTGGCCCGAACCTCCGCACAGCAGCCAGACATTCTCCAGCTCCGGGTGGTGGTCGACTATGAAGTGGGCGTCGACGCTGTTGGTGCGCGGGCTGACGCGTGTCTCGAGCAATGGCTGACCCGCCATCGCCGGAAACGCGTCGTCGGTGAACTCGTGGACGCGCCGGATCTCGTCCGGCGTCACCGTGCGGTCGCCTTCGTCCGGGTCGAGCGTGCCCGAGTCCCAGTACGGACCCAGCTTCAGCCCCTTGCCTTCGATGCTGGGGAAACCGTAGACCCCGCGCGTCACGAACGTCGGGCAGTTGGGGAACGCCATCCGGTTGTCACGGTCTGGCACGCCCATAAAGAAGATGGCGCGCCGATTCAGGCGGAGCTTGTTGCCGAGGATCTCGGGAAACATCTTTAGGTGCCACGGGCCGCAGGCGAAGACGAAGCTCTGCGCGGCAACGGTCTCGCCGGTCGACAACGTCACGGCCTGCAGCCGGCCGCCGGCGCGCGCAGCGGGCACGGCGCGGGCCAGCGTGAACCGTCCGCCGGCACGCTCGAACGCGTCGGCCACCGCGACACAGCCCTCGCGGCACTTGAGCACACCGGTGCTCGGCACCGAATGTCCCACCGTCACGCCGTCCAGATTGAACTGGGGATACCGGTACTCCAGTTCATCACGCTCGACTTGCTCGTTCTCGACACCGAGTCGATCGAGCACGGCTTGCGTGTCGCCGAGTGTCCGGGTCCACTCGCCGCTCAGGGTGATCTGGCCCGTCGGGTAGAGCAGGCGCCGGCCCCACTCGGCCTCGCGCGCCTGCCATCGCGCCAATGCGTCGACCGCCCATCGCGAATAGAGCTCGCGATTGCCGTAGCTGGCCCGGATCTGGCGCGTTTCGCCGGCCGAGCTGGACTTGGCGTTGCCCGGTCCGTAGGCGTCGACGAGGCGGACCGCGTGGCCCATTTCCCGGAGATGGAGTGCGGTCCAGCCGCCGAACGCTCCGGCGCCGACGACCACCACGTCGGGCGCGGCTTGGGCGTGCATCGCCGGCGCACGGCCGAACGCCGCGGCGCCCAGGCTGGCTCCGGTCAACTGGAGGAAGGTTCGGCGCTTCATAGGGTCACCTGTCTGGCTCCAAGGGTCCGGTCCTGGGCGGCTCACCGCTCTACGACCGCCGCCCCGGCCAGCTGCGCGATCGCGGCCAGGGTCGTCTGTCCGGCATTCAGTCCGAGCCGGAAATCGTCGTCGCTGAACGTCGAGTAGACGTCGGTCACCTGGTGCCAGTGCGGATCCCAGCCGCCGCCGACGTGAGCGCCCCGCTCGTTCTCGCGCAGGCTGATCGCCGGCACGAGGTTCATGAACGGCGTCGAGTCGGTATTGGTCATGTGCGGGCCGACCGTCGCTGGATAGTCCGTGGCGTAGGCGTCATTGGCCGCCTTGAAGAAGAACGCCAGTTCCCGCGCTTCGTCGGCGAGATCCGCCGTGGACTGATATTCCACGTTCACGTCGGCCTCGGGTCGCTGATCGCGGCTCACGGTGCCGTCGGCGCGCGGCGAGCCATGGTCGAACAGCATCATGTCGTGCTGGATCATGCCGAGCCAGCGTGGCTCGGGATAGCGCCCCGATCCGGGCGGGTCTTCCCGTCCCTGCAGGTCGGTGCGCTGTTCGACGTAGGCTCGGGCACCGTTGAGCCCGGTCTCCTCGTTGTTCCAGAGCGCGAACCGGATCGACCGCTCGGTCTCGACGTCGGGCGCGCTGAAGACCCGCGCCAGCTCCATGACGAGCGCGGTCCCGGAGCCATCGTCGTTCGCCGCTTCACCCCAGCCGTGGCCGTCCATGTGGGCGCCGACGATGTACATCTCTTCGGGCCGCGTCGTCCCGACCTTCGTGCAGTAGACCTCCTGCCGCGGGCCGTTGGTTGCCGGTTCCATGTTCAGTTCGCGCAGGGCTTCGTCCGGCTGGGCCATCGGGTCGGAGTTCACTCCCGTTCGCCCGCGGTAGCCGAAGATCGAGCTGCCGCCCGGCCCATTGCCGTTCCGGCCGATTGTTCCGCCGGTCGGCGTGCCGCCGGAGGGGTTCAGTTCGGTCGCGCCGCCGCGCCGCCGTCCGCCGCTCTGGCGAGGTGCTGGGTCGAAGACGTAGTCGATCCGTCCGGTCGCCGTGCACCCGACGGCCACGAGCTGCTGCTCGATCCAGTCGATGGCGTCGCGGTTGCGCTGGGTCCCCTGGCGGCGGTCTCCGAACTGCGTCAGGCCCTTCAGGGTCGCCTTGAACTGGTCGAGGCTCAGCCGACTCACGAGTGTCCGAACATTCTCATTCTCCGGGTCGGGCGCCTGCTGCGCCTGAAGCGCCGGCAAGCCGAGCCCCAGTGCGATCGTCGTTCCGAGTATGAACGTGAGTGAAGTGCGCATTTGAGGTTCCTCGAAATCAGACGAGTTACTGGGTCTCTCCAGACAGCTCGGCGTACACGGCCGTCAGGAATCGGGTCGGGTCACCGTAACGTTCGTTCCACTCCGCGGTCGGGTCGGCCGCCGCGACCTCCTCGTAGCTCCGGCCCTCATCCACGAGCGCGCGAACCCGGTCGGCCACCGCCAGGATCATGTCGCGAAACGCCATGACGGCCTCGCGGCTCGAGACCTCGCCGTGTCCAGGAATGATTCGCGTCTCCGGTCCCGCGACGCCGACGGCCATGCCGAGCGCCGCGATCGTGCCTTCGAGCGTGCCGCCATTGTTTCGGTCGATGACCGGAAACGCGACGGTGCGGAAGACGTCGCCGAGGTGCAGGACGTCGGAGCCTCGGAAGTGGATGAAGCTGTCGCCGTCGGTGTGGGCCGGCGGCACGGGAAACGCGTGCACCTGCTCGCCGTTCAGGTGGATGGTCGCCGTGTCGCTGTAGGTCAGGACCGGCAGCGCCGCGTCGGGCAGCCGGCCGGCCAGGCGGACCCGGACGCGGTCGTGGGCCAGGATGACGATCCCCATCCGACCGAGGTTCTCGTTGCCGCCCGTATGGTCGGGGTGCACGTGCGTGTTGATCACAAACCGGATGTCGCCGTTCGAGACATCTTCGATCGCCATGACGATCCGATTGGTCAACGGCGCGTACTGGTCGTCGACCATCACGACGCCGTCCTCGCCAATCGACAGGCCGATGTTGCCACCGCGACCTTCCAGGTAGTGCACACCGCCCGCGACGTGATGCACTGAGATCTCCACGGCATCCCAGTCCACTTCCTGCTGTGCCGCGGCCGGCGCAGCCCACAGTAGCGCGATAAGCGCGGCGGCCACGATCATGACGTGAGGTGATTCAGCGTTCATCACTGGAGTCTCCTATCTTGGATTCTTCGCGCCATTGTAGGCTCGGGCGCTGTCGGGGTCCACTTGGGAACGCCGTGCGAATCGGGTTCGGTCCCCGGGGGGCAGACGGTCAGCGCTCAAAGACGCCCAGTTCGTGAACCGACCAGTAGAAGCTCCGCGTCCGGCCGATCTGCCTGATTCGCAGGAGGCGAGTGCGGTTAGACGGAAGGGCAATATCGATGGTCGGATAGACGCGGTTCCGCACTAAGCCGCGCAGGAACTGGGCCAAGGGTATCCCCTGAAAGAGTGTCTGAAACGTGGTGCCATCGGATGACGATTCGATGCGGAGCCGGCGCGGGTAGTCGCCGAGGCTCCGTCGGGCCATCGCGAGCCGGACGAGGCCCACATTGCGTGGGGCATCGAATTCGAGCTGGATCCATTCGTCGCCCGTCTGCCGCCTGGCAGTTAGCCACCGGGTGTCGGGGTCGCCGTCGAAGGCCAGGGGCAGCCGGTAGGGTGCGCGGGAACTGGTCGGGCGGAACCGCTCCTGCGACACGGCGCGCAGCGCGGCCGGCGGATCGGGCGGTGGCCGATTCCAGCGGGTCAGGCGGAACACCACCGTTGAGCCGAAGGCGCGACGCTGTTCGACTTGGGCGGGGACGTTGGCGATGGCGGCGACCGCCGCGTTGGCTCTCGCGAGGTCGGGATACGCTGAGGCGTGCACCACGATGTGCCGAACTCCCAGCTGCCGCAAGGCTTGTACCGTGCTCGCCGCGTTGGCCAGTGTCTGGAGGGGCGAGCCAGGCTCGCTCAGGAAGGCGGCAAGCAGCGAGCGGTACCCGCTGTAGCCGTTCACGATCGGGTGGCCGTGTCTCAGCGCGAAAAACTGATCTTGGACGGGTCGCGCCGAAAGGTGCGCGTTGAGGAAGGGAAGATTGACGATCCCCCCCGGGGGGCTCTCGCGCAGCCAGGCGTAGGCAGCCAACTCGTCGTCGTTGGCGGTGGGGGGAAAGCGCTCGAGCGGCAGCGCTCCGCCATAGCCTTCGACGAGGAGCGCGCAGAAGCAGATGGCCCAGACTGCGACGCCGATCGGGTGGCTCCAGACGGACAGCAGCGCGCCCATGCCGATTCCGGCCAGGATCCCGAGGGCGAGGTAGACGATCGTCGCCATCCGCGCCGGCACGCGCAGTCCGTCGAAGCCAGGAAGAAAGGCGAGCAGCCAGTCGTAAGGGCCACTCATGAGCAGCGGTCGTCCGGCCCAGGCAGGCTCCGGTCCGAGCGAAAAGATGAAGGCGGCAACACCGATGCCGGTGTAGAGAACGACCTGTCGGGTGGAGGAGAGATTGAAGCCGGCCGCTGTCGCCCGTGCGTCGCGTCTCGGCAGGCCAAGGGCGACGCACGCCAGCACGAGGACCGTCAGGCCCGGGAACAACTTCTCTTCGCTGTCACCGATGTTCAACACTCCACTCCAGGGTGAGGACCGGCGATCGACCTGGGTGTAGGCCAGCACGTCGGCGCTGTAAGACACGATATCCGCGCGGGACCTGACGAGGCCCAGATCCTCGCGCGCGCGATAGTAGGCGCTGCCAATCGGCGCGAGGACGGCCAGGCCCAGCAGTGCTGCGACCGAGATCTCTGCGGTCAGGCGTCTCCATTGGTGTCGGCGGCGCGGCAACTCGGAGGTGACCACGATGACGACTGGGATCGCGAAGAAGTAAAGGAAGTATCCGTTCGAGAGGCCCAGGAGTAGGAACGCCCCCACAAAGCCGGACAATGCCCGCCGAGAACCCGACGCGAAGTACCGGTGCAAGGCCCACAGCGCGATCGGCATCCAGCCGGACATGAGCACTTGCAGGTGCGCCGCCTGGGTGGCGCGATACGGACCGAATGCGACGGCGATGCCGGCGAGCGCCGCGGCGAGTCGGCTACCGGTCAGGCTCTTGGACAGCAAATAGGTGCCGGCGCCGGCCAAGACGTATGAGCCGAAGAACGCCGCGTTGTAGACGAGGACCGGATTCCCCGTCAGCCACTGGAGCGGCGCCGTCAGGACCGCTATGCCGAGGAGGTGCTCCGAAAAGGCCAGCGTGTTCGCGTGCGGAAAGAAGATAGGGGCGTCCCAGAGTCCCTCAAGTCCATGGGCCAGGCGATCCGCGTCCCAGGCCAGGGTCCACGCTAAGAGCACCGGGTCGCGGAGCCCAGGCAAGGAATCGCTCAGGCGGGCGATGAGCGGAAACGTCATGACGGCGGTGAGCAGCGTGAAGCCAGCGATCACCATGAGCGCTTCGTGCAGCGCGGGCGGCACGCGGAGTGGGAGTCGGCCGGCCTTCCTGGGTGGGGAGGAGGGGCTCATCGTTTTCGGCCGTGCCGGCTCACGGAAAGGCTCGGGCCTGCGGTCTTCGGGAGCATGGCGATCATACCCGCGCTCTCCGTGGTGTCTCCTCGCCATCGCGCGGCTTGGCGGCGCGCACCACGGCGAACGCGCCGTGCCGCCAGATGACCTCGACGCGGAAGCCGGCAGTCTGCATCATCTCGAGCTCCTGCTCGAGCGGGAAATACCGATCCTCGGCGGCCCACGCCGTGAGGTGTCCGCGGGCGGTCCGGCGTGAATAGCTTCGCGCCATGTGGCGGATCCATGCCTCGGTCGAGAGCGCACGCAGGCCGGGCTCAGCCGGCGGCATGCAGTCGACCGACACGAGAGCGCCGCCGCGGCGGAGTGCCGCGTGGCAACGTCGGTACAGCCGGATCTTTCTCGCCGGTGTCAGGACGTGGTGCAGCGAGATGCAGGCCGTGAAGAGGTCCGCCGGTGGGAGCGGGCCGCGCGTGAAACTTCTGGGGCGAAGGTCGACGGGGTGGCGTGCGAGCCGATTCAGCCGACGGGCGGCCACGCCGAGCATCGCGGTATCGGTATCGAGACCGACGAGACGCCCGTCGGGCACGGCGCGCAGGCAAGCGGCGGCGAGTGCACCGGTGCCGATTCCCAGGTCCACGATCGTCGGGGCCCGGCGTCGTGGGCGCAGCGCATCGCCGGCTACCCGCAGCATCTCGCTGTAGTGCGGGATGAACGTGCGAATCGTCCGGTCGTACTCAGCGACCCGGATTCTCAGGTGCGCGGCGACTGACATCGTCGGGACTCGGTGCGTCGGCTTGTGGAAAGACAAAGGCCATCACCCTGATCAGCGCGGCGATGACGGCCGCGAGGACCGTCCATTGCAGGACCGTGACCGCCAGGGCGAAATCGACCGTCGGCGCCTGCAGCTCGTAGAGCGCCAGCTCCGCCCCACGCTCGGTCATCCAGTGCCACCCCGTATGAGCCACCAGCGCCGAGAGGAGGACGGCGCCGATGCGTTCGGGCACTATGTGCTTGAAGGCCAGCGTCAGCGCGGGGACGAGGACTGCCAGGACGACGAGCTGACCCAGTTCGACGCCGACGTTGAACGAGAGCAGCGACATCAGCAGATGCGATCCAGCGAACTGCAGCGTCTCGCGCAGGGCGAACGAGAACCCGAACCCGTGCACCAGTCCGAAGCCAAAGGTGATCAGCCATCGGCGCCGCAGCTTCACGCCGACGATGTTCTCCACCGCCATGTAGACGATGGAGAGGGCGATGATCGTCTCGACGAGCGGCGGGAACCACGGCGCTTCGGGCGCCATGTTGAACGCCGACGCGATCAGCGTGACTGAGTGGGCCACGGTGAACGAGGTGACGATGGCGACGAGGGGGCCGAGCCGCCGGAACGGTATGACCAGGCACGCCAGGAACAGCAGGTGGTCGATGCCGTCGAGGATGTGCTCGAATCCGAGCGCCACGAAACGCAATGCCGCCTGATGCCATCGCGGATCGAGGCGGATGAGGCCGGCGTTGCCGGTGTACTCGAAGGCGCGGACGGCGCCGTCGGGCAAGACCAGGCGCAGCACCGTGATCGTCCGCAGTCCCAGCCGGGCCAGCGTGAGGTTGGTTGAGAAGTTCGAGTCCGCGGATCCGATCGGGTACTCGAACAGGATGTCGAGCAGGCCGGTGTCGAAGGCGACGTCGGTCTCGTTCGACATCGGCTGGTCGGTGATGCGCGCCAGCGCCGCCTCGTAGGTCGCGAACGAGCGGTCGTCCGGCTCGGAGACCTGGACGGCCACGAGCCGCTGGCCGGCCAGCAGGGTGTCGTTCTCGTACACGTTCAGCTCGTCGCCCACCCACACCATCACGGCGTCGCGCAGCATCGTCTCCGAGGCCTCGACGTCAATGTAGCCGTCCGGCCGCTGCGGGAAACTGAAGTCCTGCATCGCTTCCAGCGGGACCCGCACGAGCATCTGCAGGCGACGGCCCTCGGCCCGGACGATGGCCTGGACTGTGACGTCGAACGGGATCTCGTGCGCGGTGGGTCCCGCCGGCACAACCAGCATCGGCGCCAGAAGGACGAGGCCAAGCCAGGCGGCGCCGCTGCGCCGCCGGTCACGCCCGGGACGATTCTGCTCGCAACCTATTGATGAAACACGGGATGCTGAGCTGGGGCGGCGCGGCATCGGTCTCGAGGGCTGGCGGAGGACTCGGCGCGAGGAAATCGGGTGCATCCAGGCGGTTCGCCAGTATACTTGTCGACGCTATCAGCCGCAAAGACGATGCCGGGCCCGTGGTGTGGCGCGGCTTGGTCCAAGTCTTGGCCAGGGGGAGGAGTCGGATGAAGCGGAAGCAGAATCTCTTTATTGGTGCGTCATTGGCCGCGCTCTTGATCGCGCTCGGCTGCGGCCAGGCGATGGTGGAGGAGGAGGCCAGTGAGGGCATGGCGGCCGCCGCGGGCGATGGGACGCAAGCGCCCATGTTCGAGGTCGACCCGTTGTGGCCGAAGAACCTGCCGAATCACTGGCTGATGGGTCCGACGATCGGTGTCGACGTCGACTCGCAGGACCACATCTGGGCGGTTCACCGGAACACGCCGGATCAGTTCGCCGCACGGACCGAGATCGGTCTGGCGCAGGACCCGCCGCTGAGCGAGTGCTGCCAGCCGGGTGATCCGGTGCTCGAGTTCGATCAAGAGGGGAACCTGGTCGGCAGCTGGGGCGGACCCGGCACCGAGACCGGCGACTACGTCTGGCCGTTGTCGAACCACGGCATCACGATCGATCACATGGACAACGTCTGGATCGGCGGGAACGGCGGAGCCGACTCGCACGTGCTCAAGTTCACGCGCGACGGCACGTTCGTGAAGTCGTTCGGGCAGTTCGGCGCCCGCCAGACCGGCGAGCGCGACGGCCGGCCGGTGTTCGAGCGCGATAGCCACGACATGGAGAGCTTTGGCCGCGTGGCCAAGATTGGCATCGACCCCGACGCCAACGAGGCCTACTTCGCCGACGGCTACTTCAATCGCCGGATCGCTGTCGTCGACATGGACTCAGGTGAGGTCAAGCGGTACTGGGGCGCCTACGGCGAGCCGCCGGATGACGACCTCGACCTCGGTCGGTATTCGCCCGACGAGGCGGAACCCGCGAAGCAGTTCCGTGGGCCGGTGCACTGTTCCGAGATCGCGAACGACGGCCTGGTCTACGTCTGCGACCGTGCCGCCGACCGGATCCAGGTCTTCCAGAAGGACGGAACCTACGTCGACGAGTACATCATCGCGCCCGAGACCCTCTCGCAGGGCTCGACGTGGGACATCGACTTCTCGCCGGATCCTGAGCAGACCTACATCTACCTGGCCGATGGTCAGAACATGAAGGTCTACATCATCCTCCGCGAGACGATGGAAGTCCTGACGGCGTTCGGTGACGGTGGACGGCAGCCCGGGATGTTCTTTGCCGTGCACAGCATCGCGGTCGACTCGGACGGCAACATCTACACGACCGAGACCTACGAGGGGTCGCGCATACAGAAGTTCGTCTACAAGGGCATGGGCCCGATTCCAGCCGGGGCCGAGGGGCTGAACAGCCAGGGCGTCCTCTGGCCGACCCAGTAGGCGCTCGCGCGAGCGGCGGATTCAGACGGCCCGGGCATCATCGCGATGTCCGGGCCGTTTTCTTAGGAGGCGCCGCCGCTATCGCTGCGGTTCGGTCGTCGGGCGGCCCTCCGAACCTTCGGTGTCGGCGTCCAACTCGAGCGTGGCCAGCACGTCGCGCCACTGGAACTTCTCGCCCAGGTCGCGCACGTAGAAGTCCATCCACGCCATCTCACTGACCGCCTTGACCAGCCGGTTGCGCGGGTCCGGGATCCCGTGGCTCCGCCCCGGATACATGAACAGCTCGGTGTCGACGCCCAGCTTCTTGAGCGCCATGTGCAGTTCGACCGATTGCGGGCTCGGCACGCGCGGGTCGCCTTCGACGACGTGGATCATCGTGGGGGTCGCGGCGCTCTTGATGTACTTGAGTGGCGACTGGTCCCAATACATGTCGAAGTTATCGTAGAGCAGATCGTCACCGACGTAGAAGCGCCGGTTGCGCTGGACGTCGCTCTGCGCATACATCGAGATCCAGTTCATCGTGCCGGCGCCAGAGCTGATCGCCTTGAACCGGTCGGTGTGGGTCAGGATCCAGTTCGACCAGTGGCCGCCGGCGCTCCAGCCCAGCGCACCCATGCTGTTGCCGTCGACGATCCCCTCGGCGATCAAATGGTCCACGCCGGTCATGATGTCGTCGTAGCCCAGCGTGAAGTAGTCGCCCACGATGTCGGTCCGGTGAGCGTTGCCGTAGTTGCGCGAACCCCGGTAGTTCGGCTTCAAGACGGCGTAGCCGGCGCCGGCGTAGACCTGGGCGCTGTAGCCGCCGTTGAAGCGGAGGACGTCGGCCGAGGCCGGGCCGCCGTGAATCGCGACGATGAGCGGATACCGGCGGCCCTCTTCGTAGTCGACCGGGGTGACCAGGATCCCGCCCACGAGCTTGCCGTCGGTCGAGCGCCAGTTCACCTCGGTCTCCTCGCCAAGTGCGAACTCGGCGACCTGCGGGTTCGCGTCGACGAGCGGCGTCCACGACGCGCGGTCCGCCACTGCCGCGATGCTGGGTACGCTGAAGACCGTGGGCGGTGTCTTCGGATCGGCGTAGCCAACGAGGATCCGGCCCGAGTCGTCGTCGCGGCTCACCCTGAGTGCCGCCCGCTCGGTCGTGATCTGACGAACGTCGCCGCTGGCGACGTCGAGCGCGTGCAACTGCGTCGTGACCTTGACGCCGTGGTTGAAGTAGATCGTGTTGCCATCGTCCGACCAGAAGTCGACTCGGGGGCTGCCGTCGAACGTCGCGCCGATCTTCCGGAAGGCCGCTCCGCGGTCGCCGATCGCTCGAATGTAGACGCGATTGTCGGTCATGGTGTACCGCGTCATGTCGTCCGGCGCGGAGAAGGCGACCCACCGGCCGTCCGGTGAGACGCTGGCCAGGCTCTCGCCGACCTCGAAGTTGTCGGTCAGGCGCTCGACGTCGGCGGTCTCGAGGTTCAGCAGAAACTGATCGGCGTAGAGACGGGCACCCGTGATATTGCGCTCGTAGCGGGCCGTGGAGCCGCCGGTGAAGGTGATCCAGCGGCCGTCGGCAGACAGACGGAACGCGGAGACACTGACGTCGGGCTGGTCGGTGAGCCGGACGGTCTCGCCGGTAGCCGGGTCGACGGCCCATAGCTTGGAGAACGGCGTCTCCATGTTGCGGATGTCAACGGTGAACTTCTGCTCGCGGCGTTCGACGTCGTCCGCGTCGTGGGCGTCGGGACGAGTGAAGTAGACCCGCCGGCTGTTGCGCGCCCATTCCCAGTCTTCGACCCCCGCCTCACCGTCGGTCAGTTGCTCCGGCTCGGCTGAGAAAAGATCGCCCACCGGGAGCCGATAGAGCTGCTCGAGCCCCTCGTCGCCGCTGCGGTAGGCGAGCCAGTCGCCATCGAGGCTGAACGCGAAATCGGCGACGCCGTACTCGGCGTTGGTGATCTGGCGCGCTTCGCCGCCGTCGGGGCGCATGAAGAACAGTTGGTCGTCGCCACCGTCGTCGGCGTTGCGATCGGACAGGAAGGCAAAGAAGCTTCCGTCGCGCGCCCAGGCCGGTGATGTCTCGTTCGCGTCGGTCGTGAACGTCATCCGCCGGCTCGACGCCAGGCCTTCGGACATCGAGACGAGGTGGATATCGACCTGCGACTCGGCCTCCTGCCAGTCAGGGGTCGAGATCGTGTGCAGCATCCACTGACCGTCCGGGCTCGGTGTCCAGGCGCCGGGCCGCGCCAGTTCCTGGACATCGAGGAAGGTCATTGGCCGACTAGTCTGGGCCGAGGCCGCGCCGAACGCGGTAACGGTCAGCACGGTCGTGGCGAAGAGGCAGGTCAGCGTGCGTGGCATCGGTGATGGCAGGGCTTGGCGCATGAGAACCTCATTTCGGCACCGGTCCGGCGTGGCATCTGGCCAGGACGAGCGGCAGGGTGAGCGTCACGTCGAGACAGACCGGGCGGCTACGCACCATCTATCTCGACTCAGGTCGGATTATACGGCACCGCGGCTCGACACCGGGACCGGGACCGCATAAGCTCGATGGGCCTCGCATGTATTTCTGCTACGTCGTGCGCTGCGCTGACGGCACGCTGTACACCGGCGTGACGACCGACCTGGACCGACGAATCCGCGAACACAATGGGGAGCACCAAGCCGCCCGGCGTGCGCGCTACACAGCCAGCCGGCGGCCGGTCCGATTGGCCTGGACGGAATCCCATCCGACGCGGTCGTCCGCGCAGCGGCGCGAGGCTGAGATCAAGGGTTGGCGACGCCCCCGGAAGCTGGCATTGATTGAGGACAGGCGGTAGCCGCGCGGCAGGCCCGCGGTAGAGTAGGCTGACACCGACGCGCGCCTCGACCACCATGCCCGACAACCCCGTCGCCATCGTGACCGCCGCCGGCAAGGGGATAGGTGCGGCCATCGCGCGCGAGCTGGCCGCCGACGGCTACCAGCTGGCGCTGATGTCGGTCTCGGGTGGCGCCGAAACGCTGGCGGCCGAGCTGGACGCGGTCGGGCTGACCGGGTCGGTCACCGAGTCCGAGGACCTGCGGCGTCTGGTCGACGTCACGCTCGATCGCTACGGGCGCCTCGACGCCGTGGTCAACAACACCGGGCACCCCCCGAAGGGGCCGCTGCTGGAACTGACCGACGACGATTGGCGGAGTGGTCTCGAACTGGTGTTGCTGGGCGTCGTCAGGATGGCGCGTCTGGTGACGCCGCCGCTAAAGGCCGCGGGCGGTGGGGCGATCGTCAACATCTCGACGTTCGCGGCGTTCGAACCGTCGCCTGCGTTTCCGATCTCGGCGACGCTGCGCGCGGCGCTGGCCAGCTACACGAAGCTCTACGCCGATGCGCATGCCGCGGACGGTATCCGGATGAACAACGTGCTGCCCGGCTACATCGATTCGTTTCCAGCTGACGACGATCTGGTGCAGCAGATTCCGATGGGTCGCTACGGCTCGGTCGCGGAGATCGGCAAGACCGTCCGGTTCCTGCTGTCAGCCGATGCCGGCTACATAACCGGGCAGAATCTTCGGGTGGATGGGGGCCTCACGCGCAGCGTGTAGGGCGATCGCCACGATGACAAGGGGGGCGAGGATGCAATTGAGCAGGCGCGAACTGATGCGGAGCGTTGGCGGTGGGACACTGGCGTTGGGGGTCGGCCGTCTGGCGGTCGGCGGATCGGCAGCGACCAGCGCGGCCGCTGCGTTCGACGTCGATGCCGTGCGGGCGGACTTCCCACGGGCCGCGAAGAACCTCTGGCTGGCGGCGGCGGAGACCCATCCGTTCAGTGTGCATACGCTCCGGGCGCTCGAGGAGTACGCCGAGTATCGCGCGCTGGGATCGGGCGACGGCCGGCACAGCTTCACGGCCGAGCAGCAGGCCGAGACGAAGCGGTTGTTCGGGCAGCTCATCAACGCCACGCCCGAGGAGGTCGCGTTTGTGATGAGCACGACCGACGGCGAGAACGTGGTTGTGGCCGGCCTCGACCTGGCCGCGCGCGGCGGCAACGTCGTGATCGACGATCTGCATTTCTCCGCGTCGCGCTATCTCTACACGGCGCTGGCGGATGCGGGGAAGATCGAATTGCGCGTGGTGCCGCATCGCGACTGGAAGATCGATTTGGCCGACATGGAGCGGGTGATTGATCGGGAGACGCGGCTGGTCTCGATGGCCCTGGTGTCCAACATCAACGGCTACATGCACGATGCGCGTGCTATCAGCGACCTGGCGCACGCCCACGGCGCCTATGTGTACGCCGACATCATTCAGGCGGCGGGGAACACGCCGCTCGACGTTCGCGCCATGGGGATCGACTGTGCGGCGTCCAGCACGTACAAGTGGCTGATGGGCGACTTTGGGCTCGGTTTCCTGTACGTCCGTGACGACCTGCAGGGTGACGTCGTGAAGCAGACGCGATACGGCTTGCGGGCGGTGGCGCAGCGCGACGGGCAATTCGTGCCGCGGCCCGGTGCGGCGATGTACGAGGGCACGACGACGATGCCCTACTTGCCGGCGATCTGCGCGTTCGAGGGGCTCAAGTACGTGACGAAGCTCGGTGTCGAGAACATCCGTGCCCACGCCGAGCCGCTGGTGGCACGGCTCCAGCGGGAGATGCCCGGTCTCGGCTACCCGTCGATCACGCCGCCGGGCACGGCGACGCCGATCACGAGCTTCGTCACGCCGGATCCCAACGCGACCCAGGCCAAGCTCGATCGCGCCTTCCCCGAGCGCGTCGTTTCGGGTGGTCGCTGGCGGAAGACTGATGCAGCAGGCACGGTCGAGCAGGTCCGGGGACTTCGCATCGGGGTGTCGGTGTACAACAACGATGCTGACGTCGACGCATTCCTGAACGCCCTCGACTAGTCGCGCCTTGTCGCTCGCCCGGTGTGCTTCCGTCGGCCTTTCCCTGGCTTTGCGCCTCTGTGCGGTGGCCGTGGTCGCGGCGTGGTCGGGAGTCCAGACGGCTGCGCAGGAGCCGGCGTCGGCGGCGAAGCGGGCGGAGGCGGTGCGTGTCCCCGCAGGCACGATCGAGATCGACGGCCGCCTCGACGAAGCGGCCTGGCAGACCGCGCCGCCGGTCACCGATTTCATCCAGAAGGAGCCCGTGGAGGGCGCGCCGCCGACCGACCGGTTCGAGGTCCGGTTCGTCTACGACGACAGCGCGGTGTACGTGGGTGCCCGGATGTTCAGCTCCGTGGGCGTCCAGGGGCCGCTCAGCCGGCGCGACGACGGCGACCAGATCGAGTCGCTGCAGATCGAGCTGGACACCTATCTCGACAACCGGACCGCGTATGCCTACGGCGTGACGGCGGCCGGTGTGCGGCTCGACCACTTTCATCCGACCGACAACGAAGGCGACGAGGATACCGAGTACGACCCCGTCTGGCAGGCCCGGACGGAGCGAACCGACGACGGCTGGACCGCCGAGCTGTGGCTGCCGTTCTCACAGCTACGGTTCAACGAGGTCGCCGAACAGGTCTGGGGCCTGAACATCAAGCGCTACGTGCCGTCCATCGAGGAGGAGAATTACTGGGCGCTCGTGCGGCGCACAGAGAGCGGGTGGGCCTCGAGGTTCGGCGAGCTGCACGGCGTCCGGGACGTCGAGCCCTCGCGCCGGCTCGAGATCGCGCCGTATGTCGCCGGCTCGTCACGCGTTACCGGCGATCGCGATCCGGACGACCCGTTCGACGACGGGAAGAATCTGGCCGGCCGGGTCGGCGCGGACATCAAGTACGGGCTCGGGTCGAATCTCACGCTCGATGTGGCGGTGAACCCCGACTTCGGTCAGATCGACGCAGATCCGGCGGAGGTCAACTTGACGGTCTTCGAGACGATCTTCCCTGAACTGCGTCCGTTCTTCCTCGAAGGCAACAACGTCCTGACGGCCGGCACCGGGAACTACTACTACTCGCGGCGGATCGGCGCACGGCCGAACGGTCTGGCCTCGGGCGATTTCGTCGACTATCCCGACACGACGACGATTCTCGGCGCCGGCAAACTGACCGGACGCCTGCCGTCCGGGACGTCGATCGGCCTGCTCGGAGCGGTGACTGACCAGGAGTTCGCGCGGACGTCGATCGACGGTGACGAGTCGCGCGTTCGAGTGACGCCGCGGTCGGGGTGGGGTGTCGCGCGGGTGATTCAGGAGATCGACGACGCCGGCTCTACCGTCGGCGCCCATCTGACCGTGCTGCACCGCGAGATGTCGGCCGACGACCCGCTGGCGTCCCGGCTCAGCCGGAATGCCGTCACGGTGGGGGCCGACACTCGCAAGCGGTTTTCGGATCGGACCTACGAGGCGGCGCTGAACGTTGGCTTCACGCACATCGACGGCGAGACTGAGGCGATCGCCGGCTACCAGACCCGCAACTCGCATCTCTTCCAGCGCGTGGACCAGCCGACGATCCGGTTCGACCCGACCCGCCGGTCGCTCAACGGGACGCAGGTCAACGGCAGCATCGGCAAGATCGCGGGCAGGCACTGGCTCTGGCGGACGAACCTGATGATCGAGTCGCCCGAGTTCGAGCCGAGCGATTTCGGGCGCCTGAATTTTGCGGGAGACTACTCGGGCGGCGCGCGCCTGACCTACCGGGAGACCGTGCCGGGCGCGCTGTTTCGCGCCTACTCGTTCACGGTGAACCTCCAGCACTACTCGTACTTCGACCGCGACCTCGGCATGCGCTACGGCCTGTCGAGCAGCAACAGCTTCACCTTCCTCAACTTCTGGCGGACCAGCCTCAACATCACGCGATTCTTCCGGGGCCAGGATGCGCAGCTGACGCGGGGCGGGCCAGCGATGGGCGTGCCGCTCGGGTGGAACGTCGGCTGGTCACTGCGGAACAATCCCGCCTCGGCGACGCAGTGGCAGGCCGACGCGAACTACCGGTCGAATGCGCTGGGCGACCACGTCTGGCAGACGGCGGTCGTCTTGTCGGTTCGGCCGTCGCCGTCGCTGGAGCTGTCGGTCGAGCCTGAGTACCGCAACGAGCAGGGCACGCGGGCGACGTTCCAGGGCCCGATCAACCGGCAGTATCTGACGTCGGAGCCCGGCGGCCGGCCCGAGACGTCCGACCGACGCTACATCTTCGGCACGCCCGATCGGACGACGCTGTCGATGCAGCTGCGTGCAAGTTACACGTTCAAGCCCGACTTGACGCTCGACGTCTACATGGAGCCGTTCGCGGCCAGCGGCCGGTACGACCGGTTTGGCGAGATGGTGGCGGCCCGGGCGCCCGCTCTCCGGTTCTACGGCACCGACGGCCCGACGATCGAACGGCTGCCCGACGGGACGCGCCTCGTCACCGACGGCGATGACATGTTCACGCTGCGGAACTACGAGTTCAACGTCCGGTCGTTCCGCAGCAACGTCGTGCTGCGCTGGGAGTGGCGGCCGGGCAGCACGTTGTTCGTCGTCTGGCAGCAGAATCGCGCGAGCCGAGTGCCCGAGGGGTCGCACGTCGGGCCGGGCGACCTGTTCGGATCGCTGTCGGCGCCGGGCGACAACATCTTCGCCATCAAGACCACCCTCTGGACGTCGCCGTAGGGCCGATGGCGCTCCGTGAGGCGCGGCGTCCGCCGCGCCATTCGCGCCCCTGAAGGGGCGCGCCACCCGTTCGGTTCGTCTAGAATCTGAGCAGCCGTGTCAGCTTGATGACGAACGAGCGGTTCTGGAGCCGCGGGAAGCCCTCGACGCCGGTGTCACGGCCGGAGCTGTAGACGACGAACAGGTCGCTGCCCGGTAGGTACTCCCAGCGGAACCTGATGTTCGTGTCGAACACTTCGTTGGTCGAGTTGTACTGCAGCAGGGCCGCGAGGAACATCCGCGGCGAGACCGTGAAGTTGGTGCGGGCGCCGAGCAACGTCGTCGTGAACAACCCTTCGAGCAGCTCGACGTCGTTAACGGCGATCCGCGGCTCCACCGCGAATCGCGGCGTCACGACGACCCGGCCCTGATACGCGACTTCCGTCCGCGTTCCGTTGAAGAAGCTGCCGTGCAGGAGCGAGACGCGCCCCGACACGCGGCGCTGCGCGCCGATCTCGTATTCGGTTCGGACATCTCGGAAGGCATAGCCGCCCGGCGGGAGGACGATGCCGTCGACGATCTCGAACTCCTCCTGGAGCCCTTCGAACGAGTCGGTGTACTCGACGTGCCACTTGTCGCTGTTCTCGAGCTCGAGTTCGAAACGCAGCTTGCCCTCACTGGTCTCGAGTACGCCCGTGGTATCGGTGATGTAGTCGAAGCTGCCCTGGTGGATGATCCGGCGGAGCCAGGGGACCGACCTCGGCCGCGGGCTGAAGCGGAGTTGCGCGAAGTTGCGCCGGAAGTCGTCGCGGCGCACGAAGCCGATCTCCGGGTTGAAGTCCTCATCGACGGTCAGGTGGTCGACTTCCACGCCGTATCGATCGCCGGTGTACGCGAACCGGCCCCTGTAGCTCGAGTCGCCGCCGGTCAGGTCGGGTGTCTCGGTCCGGGCGAAGTAGCCGGTGAGGCTGAGGTTCTCGTAGAACCGGAAGTTGGCGTCTGCGCCGTAGGCCTGGTTGACGCCGGGACCGTCGGGCAGCAGGCTGCGGCGCGTGTAGATCACGCCGATGGTGCTCCGTCGGAGAAGGTCGCGCTTCAACCGCACGACCGAGAAGTTGGTCGGCAACGTATCGCCGCTCTCCGAGTCGCCGGTCTGAATGTTGAGCAGGCCGATCGAATAGGCACCGGCGCGTCCGGCTACGCGTCCACCGGCGATGATCGGTACCTCCTCGCCACCCTCCAGGCCGATCCGGCGGCTGAAGAAGAGAACCGGCGCGTCGCTCGGCCGGGCATTCCGCCTCCGAGCGGCCCCTTCCGGGTTACCGAACGCGAAGATGCCCTGGCCCTCCAGGAAGAACTCACGCTTCTCCGGAAAGAACAGGCTGAACCGGGTCAGGTTGATCTGCTGTTCGTCCGCCTCGACCTGCGCGAAGTCGGTATTGACCGTGAAGTCGGTAATGAGCGATCGCGTCAGGCCGTACTTTAGGTCGAACCCGACCTCTCCGGTCACGTCGTTCTCGGTCGCCGGAGCAGAGTCGAGGTCCGTGAGCGCGCCGGAAATCGCGTAGGGCTTGAGCTCGAGGTTTCGGCTCGTCGTCGGTGGCTCGATCCCGACGAGTGTGGCGGACGAGGAGACCTGGAGGATGCCACGGCGGCCGAGCGAGGCGGGCACCCCGCTGAGGTACGAGGTCTCGTTCTTCCACTGAACGTGCCGCGCGATGTTGATCCCCCAGGTCTGGGCGCCACCCGGCTGGTAACGGAGCGACTTGAACGGGATGACCATCTCGACGATCCAGCCCTGGTCGAAGACGCTCGCTTTCGCGTCCCACACGGTGTTCCAGTCGATGTTGACGTTGCGTTCGTCGGTGACGAGGCTGTCGAAGAGGCCACCCAGCGGGTTCGACAGGAAGTTGATGCCGTTGCGGCCATCGTGAAAGGTGTCGAAGACGACCGCGAGCGACGCGTTGGACCACATGTTCCGGGCGTCCCGGGTCATCTCGTTGGTGACCATGCGCTCGGGATGGCTGTCCCAGCACCTGGCGGCGAGGTAGACGTTCCGATCGTCGAAGAGGATCCAGACTTCGGTCGGTTCGGTGGCCGCCGCGCCCTCGTCGGGCAGTTGCTGGACGAACCCGTCGATCGCCGGGACCTCGCTGTAGATCGGGTCGTCGAGGCGACCGTCCGCGACGATCGGCTCGGCGATTCGCACGACGCGCACGGTCAACTGGCCGGCGGCATCCTGCATCCTGACGGCCGGCGGCACCGGACCCCGGTCGGCGGGTGCGTCGCTCTGGGCCGACGCGGGCGTCGCCATGGCCAGCAGTAGTGCGATGACCGGGGTCACGCGGGTTGCCACAGAGGTAAATCCGACTACTTCCACGATTGGCTGTACAAGAAAAGGCGAGCGGGGCAGAACGCCCCGCCCGCATGTTGATCGCCCGCGTGCGGGCTCAGCGCTGGCTGGCGCTCAGACCTCTGAGCGTGTCGGCCAGGGCGTGCAACCGGGCCGCACTGCCGGGCAGGGCCGATGCGTCGCTGTCCAGTTGAGTCGCCAGCTCGTCCAGCTCGTCGAGCAGTTCACCGTCGGCCTGATCGCGCTCGATGCGGCGGAGCGCGTTATCGAGTGTCGTGAGGTGCGCCACCCGGAGGCCGTTCTGGCGGGCGAGCTGGTCGACGTAGGCCTTGGCGACCGCCGTCGTCGGCTCCCACGTGATGACACGCTGGTTCTGGGCATTGAACTCGCCCAGTTCCACCTGCTCGGCCGCGGCGATCTCGTTCGCGGAGAGGTGCTCACTCGGTGTCAGGCGGAAGACGTCGATGCCGCGCGAGATCTCGGCGCCGTAGACGTGGCCGTTGTACCAGTAGCTCGACCAGTAGCCGCCCATGATGAACTCTTCGCCGTTGATCGGGCCCCGGTCGAAGAAGGCGATCTCGACCGGGTTCGCCGAGTCGGTGAAGTCGAACACCGAGACGCCGCCCTGGTACCACGACTGGACCATGATGTCGCGTCCGGGCACCGGGATGAGCGAACCGTTGTGCGCGACGCAGTTCTCCATTTCGGTCTGCGCCCCGGGCATCTTGTAGTAGCTGCGGAAGACCAGCTTGCGGTCGACGATGTCGAAGAGCGCGTTGGCGCCCCAGCTGGGCAGGTCGGTCGCGAGGCAGCGCGGCCGGCCACCGCCGCCCCACTCGTCGGTGAAGACGATCTTGGTCCCGTCGTTGTTGAAGGTCGCCGAGTGCCAGTAGGCGAAGTTCTGGTCGACGACCTCATCAAGACGCTCGGGGTTCGCCGGGTCGGAGATGTCCAGCAGGATGCCGTTGCCCGAGCAGGCGCCCGCGGCCAGCCCCATCTCCGGATAGACCGTGATGTCGTGGCACTGGTTCGTCATCCGCGAGTTCTGCGTCCCGTCACCGTGGTCGCCGCCCTGCCAGAGACCGGAGATCGAGCCGGTCTCGGGATCGGCGAAGATCCGTGGCCGGTTGACGATGCGGGCCGTCGCCGGCGCCGACAGTGGTACCTCGATGACGTCGATGCTGAACAGTGCCGTGTCCGGTCGCTCGTCCGGATCCTGGTCCTCCTCGAGGTCGACGCAGCCGTCAAGCTCGTCGCCCGATCGGACCGAGCCGGTGCCCTGGCCGTAGAGATACAGCATGCCCGAGTCGTTCGGATCGGGCACCAGCGTGTGGGTGTGCGAGCCCCGGCAGGTCTGGATCGCCGCGACCTGCTGCGGATTCCGGATATCGCTGATGTCGAAGATCCGGATCCCACGGAACCGCTCGGCGCTCACCGGGTCCTCGACGCCGCCAGTGCCGCAGTCTAGCCGGCCGCGGGTCTGCTCGACCGACATGAACAGCAGGTTGCCGTAGACCGAGACGTCGCCCTGGCCGCCCGGACAGACGACCGAGACCAGCAGTTCCGTCGAGCGCGGGTCCTCGATGCTGTAGGTGTTGAAGCCATGGTAGTTGCCGACGAACATGTGCGTGTCGCCGAACGCCAGATCCGAGTTCGTGTAGTTGATCTGCGGCGGACGCGGTGGCGCGGGTTCCGCTTTCGCGGCGGCGGCCTCCGGTTCCGGGTGGAGGAACTCTTCGCCAAGCCGCGCATCGGGATCCGGTGCCGGCGGACGCGGCTGGCGCGGCCGGCCGGCCGGCGCCTCGGGGTCGAAGAAACCCTCGGGCTTGGCCAGGTTCACGATCAGCTCCATGTTCCGCGCGGCCTCGCCGGCATCCTGGAAGCCAGGGGCGAGACCGACGCGCGGGTCGGTCTGGCGCTGCTGGGCCAGCACGGGGGCAGCGGCGACCACGAGGGCAGCCAGCCCGAGCAGCGACAGCAGGGTGAGCCTCAGCGGGCTCCGGTGCGACGTCGTCGTTCTAGGTGTCATGCGAGTCCTCTATTCATTCCTCTTCACTCAGTCGATAAAAACGTGCCGTCGAGTCAGCGGCTCTCGAGCGAGCCGCGCATCCTGCGCATCCGTGTGATCTCCATGGTCTGGTCGGCGACGACATCGGAGGCGAAGCTGAAGATCACCGATTCCTGTCCGGCACCGGCGCTGGCGAAGAGTTCCTCCACCATGATGACCGCGCCCTGGTGGTGCATGATCATGTACTCGAGGAAGAGCTTGTCGAATTCGGTGCCGCCGGCCGCCGCCAGTTCGGCCATCTGGTCGGGCGTCAGCATGCCCGGCATCAGCATGCCTTCGTGCTGATGGTGCTCGTTGCCCTGGGGCACGTCCTGGTCGCGAGCTTCCAGCCAGCCCTGCATCATCCCGATCTCGTCGGCCTGTGAGACGTCGATCCGTTCGGCCAAGAGCCGCATGCCCTGCCATTCGGTCCGCTCGTAGAGCAGTTCCGTCATCTCGAGCGCCTGCGCGTGATGACCGATCATCCCCTGCATGAAGGCGATGTCGGGGGCGGTGGCCTCGATGCCGGAGAGATCGGTCGCGGCCGCGGCGTCGATCTCGCGCGTCGCGTCACCCGGCGCACCGGGCTGGACCAAGGGCGGGCGCTGGTCCTGGTCATCGTCTTGGTTCTGGGCGTGTCCCGGCGGATCGCCGACGGACCACGCGGCGGCGAGGATCAGTGCGAGGATGGCGGTGCTCAGAGTGGTTGACTTCGGCATGGGTGTTTCCCTTCGTGGGGTACCTATCCGAAAGAGCATACACCGTCAGGCGGGCGGCCGTGCGCTACAATCCGCGCGTCCGTCGGAACCGTTCAGGAAAGGGGTGGAAATGTCGAGGCTGCTGAAGATGCTCACCTTCGCCGTCATACTCTCGCTGGCCGCCGTGCCGGCTCGCGCACAGAATCCGTATGCCCGGCCGTCGCTGGAGGTGCTGGCGGCAGCGGCCGGGGCGGACGGGATACTCCCGCAGCCGTTCATCGCGCTCACCGGCGCGAACGTCATCGACGTGCGGTCGGGGAGCGTCCTCGGCGACGTCTCCATCGTCCTGCGGGAAGGGCGCATCGTGTCGGTGGGCCCGGAGGCGCCGCCTGCGGCGGCCGACGTGATCGATCTCCGCGGGCGATATGTCACCCCGGGGTTCTTCGAGGGGCACTACCACGGGAGCAGCGTCGGCTCGGCGCACCGCGCGCTCGTCTCCGGTGTGACCACGGCCCGGAGCGCATCGGCCGACGGTTTTTCGGACATCGCGCAGCGCGATCTCGTCACCGCCGGCTACCTCGCCGGTCCTGACATCCTCGCGGCCAGCGTCTACGTCACCCCGGAACTGGGCACGACGGACGACGTCCTGGCCGACCCGCGTCTGGCGAAGTACCTCAATCGGCCGGTGCGGGGCGAGGCCGCGGTGCGCGAGGTCGTGCGCATCAACGCGGAGCACGGTGTCGACTGGATCAAGACCCGAACCAGCGGCCTGTCGTCGCGCACGTCAGGCCCCGATGCCCTGGCCATGGCGTTCACCGTCGAGGAACTGGCCGCCATCATGGACGAGGCAGAGCGGCACGGGATCCCGGTGGCGTGTCACGCCCACGGCATCGAGGTCGTGATCGCCGGCATCGAGGCGGGGTGCCGGAGCATCGAGCATGCCTCCTACATCAACGAGGAGGCGCTTCGGTTGATGAAGGCCCGCGGCACACTCTGGGTGCCGACCTACATCTCGGTGGTTGGGTTCGAGCTGCCCCACGACGACTACGCGACGACGATCGCCCGGCAGCGTGCCCCCCATATTCTCGAGAACCTGCAGCGGATGATCCGCCTCGGCCACGAGATGGGGATTCCGATCCTGACGGCGGTCGACACGAGCTACGGCCCCGAGAGCGTCTATCGCGTGGCGGGGGAGATCAACGCCTTCATCGACTTCGGGATGAGTCCGATCGACGCGCTCCGCGCGGCGACGATCCGATCGGCGGAGGCCTACGGGCTGGCCGACCGCACCGGCGCGATCGAGGTGGGGCTGGAAGCCGACCTGCTCGTCTTCGACCGGAATCCGCTGGAGCAGCCGTCGGTGCTGCACAACCCGCTGGCCGTGTTGAGCAACGGCCGCGTCGGGTTGAACCGATCGGTCGGGTCGGCCAAGGTCCTGCCCGGGTACTGACGGTCTAGCGCGAGATCGCGAGCCGGAAGCCGATGAACGGCCGGCGGACCCCGGGGTCACCGCCGCCGCGGATCGCTGCACGCACGTTCTGGGCCGCGTCCGCGTACGACCCACCTCGTATCACCCACAGCGCGTCAGTGGCGAGGTCCGTCGCATCGACTCCAGGTTCGTAGGGGTAGGGTCGATACGGGCTGCGGGTCCACTCCCAGACATTGCCGCTCATGTCGGCGAGTCCGTATGCGCAGTCGGGGCATTCGATGCTGCCGACCGGCACGGGCGCCTCGGTGGAATAGTTCGCGCGGCCTGGCGTCGCCTCGTTGCCCCACGGAAAGATCCGCCCCTCCTCGCCGCGCGCGGCCTTCTCCCATTCGGCCTCAGCGGGCAGTGCGATGCGCCAGCCATCATCGAGGAGCGCCCGCAGCGGGGCCGGCGTTTCGGCCGACTCGCGCAGGGCGCCATCGAGCCAGCGGGTGTAGGCGAGGGCGTCGGGCCACGTGATGCCAGAGATCGGATGGTCCGGCGGGCCGCCCGAGCCTCGGGCGCCCAAGCCCGCGCCGGTCGCCGAGGCGAAGGCCTGAAACTGCGCGACGGTCACCTCGAATCGACCGATGTAGAAGGTCGGCAGGTCGACCAACGCCTGCACCTGATCGGTGGACCAGCGCTCGTTCTCGAAGGCGAGCCGGTCGACGGCGGGGTCGCTCCCCATGAGAAACGGCGAGGCGGGAATCTCCACGAATCCGAGCATCGCGTCGTCAGGCAGGAACCAGGCGTCGCGGCGGAAGCCGGCCAGTTCGGGCGCTGGTTCCGCCGCCGCGCCGGGCGCGGTCGGCGTGAGTCGTCCGGACTCTCGCACCATCCACGCCGCCACGGCCAGGACGATGACCGCCATGATGGTCAGGCCGACGGTCGGGGTCGATGGCGTAGCGTGGTCGGTGGGGTTCACGCTGTCACGTTCCATGTGCGATCAGGGCGAGTACGTCCCGAAGCTCGCGACATTGTAGTCGACGCGCGACGGCGCCATCGGGGACCTCGCGAGGCTGGCCAATGCACGGCGGCCACAGGAGCGGCGCGAACCCGACCCCCGGTCGATGGGCGTTGTCTTCCGCCCGTAACCGGGCGGTCCGCACGCGGTCTGTCCGCAACCTCCTCTCCAACTGTCGTTTAGGGCAGGTGGCCGCTCTTCTCTGGCGCGTCCCGGCGGGCTTGAGCCTGTTTCCCGCCCGTTTGCGCATTTCCAGGTGAGAGCCAATCGCATCAAGGGCAGAGGAGGCCTGGGATGCCGACACGGACCAACAGTGGACACGTTCGGGTACACGGGAGCTTGCTGGCGGCCGCGGAGAAGCGGGCGCTGGTCTGGATGGCGGAGCGGATGCCGGGATGGGTGAACTCCGACCATCTCACGTTGCTGGGACTCGGCGCGATGCTTGCGGCCGGCCTGCCGTTCTGGGCGGCCAGTGCCAACCCGCTGGCGCTCTGGGCCGTCGTCGCGGCGCTCGCCGTCAACTGGTTCGGTGACAGCCTCGACGGTACGCTCGCGCGGGTGCGCGATCAGCAGCGGCCGATGTACGGCTACTACGTCGATCACGTCATCGACATTGTCGGCGCGTTCTTCTTGCTCGGCGCCTGGCGCTGTCGACGAGGACCTGGCGCATCGACGACGCGGCGAGCGCTCGGAAGTGCGCTTCGTTCTCCCAGCAGAGGCGTGAGTCCTTCAGGAGCCGCAGGTAGGCTTCGTGAACGAGCGCGGTAGCTTGGAGTGAGTGCCCGGGTGCTCGTTCCGCATGTAGCGGCGGGCGACCCGCCGCCGCTCGTCGTAAACGAGCGGCATGAGATCCGCGACCGCACCGCGGTCGCCGCCGTTCGGTGGGGGCGATGGGTCGTCTGGGCTCACGGTCGGCGTCCTCCGACACCCTGATTGTACATGAGGGTCCGGACGAGGCCTTCCCCCTCAGCTCGACAGGATCGACTGGCCCCCGGCTGAGCGGGTCTACTTCGGCTGCGGGACGATCCGGATGTAGGGTAGCGGCGACTGCCAGCCGCCCGGGTACTTCTTCTTGGCGTCGTCGTCCGACATCGACGGCAGGATGATCACGTCGTCTCCGTTTTGCCAGTTCGCCGGGGTGGCAACCTTCTGCGTCGCCGTGAGCTGGCACGAGTCGAGCAGGCGCAAGACTTCGCTGAAATTCCGGCCGGTGCTCATCGGATAGGTGAGCGTCGCCTTGATCTTCTTGTCGGGCCCGATGACGAAGACGGAGCGCGCCGTGGCGTTGTCGGCCGGCGTTCGTCCTTCGCACGTCTCGCCGGCGTCGGCCGGCAGCATGTCGTAGGCCTTCGCGACCTTCAATTCGGGATCTCCGATCAGCGGATAGTTGAGCGCGTGGCCCTGCGACGCCTCGATATCCTTCGACCATTTCTCGTGGTTGTCGACGTCATCGACGCTCAGGCCGATCACCTTGCAGTTCCGCTTGTCGAATTCAGGCTTGAGACCGGCGACCGATCCGAGCTCGGTCGTGCAGACCGGTGTGAAATCTTTCGGGTGCGAGAAGAGCACAGCCCACCCGTTGCCGATCCAGTCGTGAAAGCTGACCTCACCCTCGGTCGTCTGGGCCGTGAAGTTCGGTGCTTCCGCGTTGATTCTCAATGACATCGATGCTCTCCTCCTCGAATTCGCTACAGCTTCCCCGGGGAAACCGCCATTCTAGCGCCGGATCGACCCCGGCACCAGTGGCGCGCTCCTTCCGAGGGAAGGGAAGTGTGAGCTAGCTCACACTTCGGCCTATTGGGCGGCGATGAGATTCGTCAGATAGATCGTGTTCGACGAGCGGACCGTCACGAAGACTCGCCCCTGCTCGTCGACGCCGAAACGTTGGTCGCCTCGGCTGGCCCCGCGCCCCGCGGCGACGTAGTCATCTCCGTGGATGATCCGCGTGAAGAGGTCCGGCTCGCCGCCGTCGATGCTGGCGTACATGACGTGGAGGGTCGCCTGCGTGTCGTTGGCATCGGCCTCGAGCAACTCCCCGAAGTCGACGTGGAAGAACGCGCCGCTGGGCAGGTCGGCGAAGACGACCTGATCCTGGAACTTGGGATCGTCCGGGTCGGACGCGACAAAGCCGCCGACGATCGCCGCGCGCGGGAACGGGCCCGACCCCGGGTAGTACTTGAAGTCATGGTCGTAGATTGTCGCCGGGTACTCGACGGTGAGTGCCGGCGACGGATTCAAGCGCGACGTCCGCTCCGGGCTCCGGTCGACGTCGACCGGTCCGTCGATCGCCGGCCAGCCGTGGTTGTCGCCGACGTCGACGAGGTTCAGTTCCTCGTAGTCGTCGGCGCCGATATCGAAGACGAGGAGCCTCGAGGTGCCGTCGGGTTCCCGGGCGAAGGTCAGGTTCTCCGGATAGCGGAAGCCGATTGCAGCGATCTCCTCCGCGTTGCCGTCGTCGTCGAGCAACGGTCCACCATCGGCGAACGGATTGTCCTCTGGAATGGCGTAGCGGTCGTCGCCGTGCTGGAGCGGGTCGATCCGAAGGATCTTGCCGAACGGGTTGTCCGAGTCCTGGACGTGCTGCCAGTCCCAGAGGCCGCCGCCCGACCAGGTGTCGCCGAGCGGGATGTAGAGCAGGCCGTAGTCGGGGTCGCCCGGCTCGACGAACGGGTTGAAGGCTATGTGGCCCATCGAGTGGTTGTCCTGGTTCGGCCCGCTGATCTCGAACCGGATAATGTCGCGGTACGATGTCGGGTCGATCCGGCTCGGGTCGTCGGGGTCGACGGTCCACTCGGCGACGGCGAACCGGCCGATCACCCTACCGGGCTTGGTCGCCAGGTTGGCACCGCTGTAGTCCGGCTCCCGCGCGCCTGGAATCGTCGAGCGGTAGAGCGTGTAGAGCTTCCCCTCGCCCGGTGCGCCGGCGCGGCCGTAGTCGGGGTGGAAGGCGTAGTAGGAGAGGCCGCGCGTCACGAAGCGCAGCGTCGGGTCGAAATCGGGTGTCACGCCCGGTGCGGCCAGGTCGTGGAAGACGCCCAGCAGATCGCCCGAGGAGGAAAAGGCGAACAGCTTCCCCTCGTTCGTGCCGACGAAAAGTCGGCCTGAGCCGTCCTTCGCGTGATCGATGTCGATCGCGTCCGATTCCGGCCCGACCTGCGGGTGTGTCGTGTAGGTCGTGAGTTCGAGGACCTTCGGCGAATCGATCGGCTCGGGCGCCTGGGCGAGGGCCGGCGTTGGGGCGAGTCCCACGGCGATGGCCAGACACGCCAGGGCGCGCCACGAGGGGGTTGGGCCGCGGTCGGCGCCGAGAGTGAGTTTGGTCATCGGGTTCCGAATTATAGCCGAACCGACGCCGGTCGCGCCGTGCCGGCACTTCGCGCGGCGAACGTCTTAGCGGCGGCTCATTCGCCCGCGGGGTGCTGGTGGCACTCGGCGATGAGCAGGTCGCGGATGAGGTCGGTGCCGGCCCGATCGTTGTAGAGGCCGTTGACCCCTTCGTGTTCGACGCCAGGGACGACGTCGTGGCTCACCCACGGCGTGCCCTCCCGCCGAAGCAGGTCGCGGTAGTCCGCCGCGTGCGCGACCTCCATGCCGACGATCCCCTCGATGACGAACGCGATCGACGTCGTCGGGTGGGTGTAGTCGCCGTCACCAGAGGCGACCGAGGCCTGCCTGAACATCTCGCGACTCTCGACGTCGCTCGTCGCGCACGGGCCCGACCCGGGCACGTCCCACCCGCCGGCCAGCGCGCTTCCCGCGAAGGTGCCCGCCCGCCCGCCGAAGCCGGCGTCCATCACGTTGCGACCCCAGGCCGAGCCGGCGAAAAGTTGGTCGGTCGCGTCACTTGAACACGCCCGGTCGAGTCGTCCGAAGGGCGGACCGCCGGTGATCACCGCGGCCGAGAGGAGGTCGTCGAGGCCGTAGTGGCTCAGCATGTAGCTCGTCTGCGCGCCACCGGCGGAATGTCCGGTCGCGCAGAAGGTGGGCGACGCGTCGCCGTCCGTGAGTTCGTCGGCGATCCAGCGCGCGACGGTCGCCGAGCGGCACGCGAGCCGGGCATGTCCCTCGGCGGCTCCGGGCGCGGCGATCAACCAGCTGTCGATCCACTGAAGCTGCGTGGTCCGGAAGCCGGCGTCGCGTGTCTCCCTCACGATCCGACCGGCTTCGGGTTCCGAGCCGTCGGCCGGCGGCGTAGCGAGCCCCTGGCCGGTCTCGTAGAGGCCGATGCCGAGGCCTCCGGTCATGAACAGGATCGTTCCGCGCTCCGCCGCGCCGGCGATCTTGAGCCTGGCGCGTGCCGGCGAACTGACCTCCGGGCAGGTGACGGTGAACTCGTAGCAGGTCTGGCCATCGCATGGCGTCGGCCCGGCGGTGACCTCGACGGTGCCAAGGGCCCTCGGAGTCGACCCGGTCTGGGCAGTGGCAATTCCGGCGGAGGCCGCCACGAGGGCGAGCGTCAGGACGATGGCGGCTCGGGTCATGGTTGTGGGTGGGCGTCAGGCGGACGGCACGAGTTGCGGGACGACGTAGGCGAAGATCATCGTGACCACCGCCATGAACAGCGCCAGGATGAGGCTGTGCTTCAGGGTGATCCGGAAGAGGCGGCCTTCCTCGGAGGTGGCCATGCCGGTCGCGGCGACGGCGACGGCGATGCTCTGCAGCGAGATCATCTTCCCCATGACGCCGGTAGCGGCGTTCGTCGATGCGGTCAGGATCGGATTCAAGCCGAGCGCGTTGGCCGTTACGACCTGCAGGTTGCCGAAGAGTGCGTTCGACGCAGTGTCGCTGCCGGTCAGGAAGACGCCGGTCCAGCCGAGCATCGCGCTGAAGAAGGGGAAGAGCGATCCGGTGGCCGCGAACGCCAGGCCCAGCGTCGAGGTCATTCCCGCGTAGTTCATCACGAACGCCACCGCCAGGACCGATGCGATCGTCAGCAACGGGAACGCGAGCTGCTTCAAGACCGACCCGACGATGCCGGCGAACCGAGCCGGCGAGAGGCCGAGCAGTAGCGCCGCAGCCAACGCCGAGAGGAAGCACGAGGTGCCCGCCGCCGAGAGCCACTGGAAGTTGTAGATCGCCGCGTAGGGCGACGGCTCCGGTGTCAGCGGCGGCACCCGCAGGATCGTCTCGTGCAGGCCGGGTACAGGAATCATCGTGCCGAGCGTATTCAGCGCGGCCGTGATCGGGGGATACCGCCACGCCAGGACGAAGACGACCAGGAGGATGTACGGGCTCCAGGCCGAGACGAGTTCACCCGTCGTATGCGTCTGCGCGACCGATGTCGCCTCGGCGTCACCCTCGAGCCGGAAGATCCGGGTCGGCTGCCAGACCTTCATCACCAAGACCATCGCCACCATGGCGGCGATCGACGCGAGGATGACGGCGACCTCCGGGCCGATCGTGTTCGTCACGCCGAAAAGCACAGCGGCGAAGGTCACCGCGCAGGCGGCGACCGGCGGCAGGACCTCCAGCGCGCGGCTGAATCCCGACATGATGACGACCATGTAGGCGGGGATGACGATGGCGATCAGGGCGCACAGCCGGCCGGTCATCGAACTCAGCGCATCCATCGGCAAGCCGGTGATGCCGGCCAGGGTGACGAGCGGGATCCCGAGCGAGCCGAACGCGACCGGCGCGGTGTTGGCCACGAGGCAGATGAACGCCGCGTAGAACGGCGAGAACCCCAGGCCGGTCAGCATCGCGGCGGCGACCGCCACCGGCGTTCCGAAACCGGCCGCGCCCTCGATGAACGCGCCGAATGCGAACCCGATCAGGACTGCCTGCAGCCGCCGGTCGTTGCTCAGCGCGCCGATCGAGTCCTTGATGATCTCGAACTTGCCCGTGTCCAGCGTGACCCGGTAGAGGATGAGCGACGCGATGACGATCCAGCCGATCGGGAAGAGGCCGAACGCCGCGCCGTAGACCATCGAGGCGCCTGCCTGCGGCACCGGCATGCCGTAGACGCCGACCGCGAGGACGAGCGACACGGCCAGCGCGCTCAGGCCTGCGACCCAGCTTGGCTTCCGCAGGACGCCGAGCATATAGAAGAGGATAACGAGCGGGATCGCCGCCACAAGTGTGGAGTAGCCGAGGCTACCGGCAATCGGGACGTAGTCCTGTTCCCACATGGTCGGCTCCTTGGAGGCGATATCTGCTTGCGTGTTCGAAGCGGTATCGAGGATCGGCCTGATTATAGTCAGGGGATGGCCCAGAGCTCGTATCGGTACTCGCTCCAGGGGCCGGTCACGACCCGGATTTCGATGTCGACGACCGGCCGGCCGTCGAGGAGCTCGAGTGGAATGATGAAGTCCGCTTCGGCCCAGCGCTTGCTCGTGTTCGTAGTCGGCGAGTACCAGACACCCGCGCGGGCGCCGTTCACCCATACCTCCGCCTCCTGGATGGCCGCCTGATCGTACAGCCGTCGCAAGCGCAGACCGGAAGTCGTGCCCTCGTCCGGCCCGTTCACCTTCAATGAAAAGTGCGACGTCTCGGCCACCGCACGCCCGCTGTCCGAGACGCCGACCGCATCATCGACACCCTCGAACTGCGCCACGCGCTGCTCGACCGAAGTTGCGGGCACCGCGCGGTAGTCGTGCTCGGCCTCGCCCCGCGGGTCGCCGACGTCGAGCGCGTCGACCTGCCGCATCGGTGTCGGATGCTCGTAGTAATACGCGACGCTCGAGTACATGGCGGCAGCTGAATTCTCGGTGCCATGCTCGGTCGACACCCGCAGCTCCGACTGGTAGGGGACGCCACCAGGGAAGAAGCGGTATACGGTCGTCGCGGCGCTCCACTGAAAGTCGACCTGGGTGAGGTCGCGTGTGGCGGGCTGGCCGTGCATCGGCAGCGAGTAGGGGTTCATCAGCCACTCGTTCGACCACCCGCCGAGGTACTCGTCCTCGTGGCCGGTGCCGTGGAAGGCTGGCTGGCGGCGGCCGTCGACGTAGAGGCGCAGGTCGCCTTCCCACCAGCGCTTCAGCTCCGGCCGGATCGGTTCGACGGTCATCATCTGGCCGACGTAGACGCCACGCCCCCGTGTATCGAGGATGCCGTAGTCCTCGCCGTCGGTCGTCGGCCACTCCCGACGATAGCGGGCCTTGAAGTATCCGCTGGTCTCCTGAGAATAGTTCGCGTCGGCGCCGGTGCCGAGGCGGACCTCCCACCAGATCGGGGGCATCGGATCGGGGTTGGTGTTGACGAGTTCGATACGGGCGCGCTCCCAGAAGGGCATCGGCAGATAGCAGTAGTACGCCCCATTGGGGCGCATGCCGAGGGGGACCGCCCGAACCGCGGCTTCACCGAGCCCTGAACCGAAGAAACTGCCGAGCGGCACGTCGACCGAGGGCGTGGGCTGGTCGTCCCAGGAGATGCGAAGGAAGAGATGGTTGAGCTGATAGCCCGTGAGCGGCGCGAGCGGATTGAACCTGAGCGCCGTGATGGCGCCCGCGCCGGCCCACTCGAAGACCTGGGCGACGGTCGGTTCCATCTCGCCGTCGGGCATGGCCGGCGCGGACAGGTCGACGGTGCCGGAGTAGACGTCGCCCTGGATCTCGCTGTTGGGGTTCTGGCCGGGTGCGTTCCAGATGCGGGCGACCGCGCTCGTGTCCTCGTCTCCAGTCCAGCTGTCGACCCGGCGGGTCGGCGCATAGGTGTGGTAGTAAGCGTTGTAGAAGCCGACGCGGTTCTGCGTCGTGACCTTCAACCGGCGCCGAAAGGGGAACGGCAGGTGGCTGACGTGGCCGCCCGAACTGGTGAACCGGTCGAAGACGAACGGTGGGGCGAACGGGGGTTGCCTGGCCCCGAACAGTTCGTCGGCGTCGATATCGAGCCGCGGCTCCTCCTCGTTGTCGAAGTAGAACTTGATCCGGCCCCATCCGAGCGGCGCAAAGCCGCTCTCCCGGCTGGTGAACCAGAGGGTGTAGAGCGACCCGGGCCCTTCACGTCGAAGATGACGTTCTCCCCGCGCGCGTCGACGTACAGGGCGGAGTAGGTGCCGTCGAATCCGTCGTCGTTCCCGCCCGTGCGGTCGTGGCTGGAGAGGTAGTGCGCCTGGGCGTCGGGCACGAGCAGCGGGTAGCGCTCGAATCGCGCGAGGGTGTCGAGACCAGGTCGCGGGACCTGCGCCTCGACGACCCGCGGCGGCGCTGTGCCGGCCAGCAAGAGTACGGCTGCGATCCACGCAGTGGAAGCGAGCGAGGGCATTCGATCGGTCGGCATCGGGCTGGGATCGCGGTGTGGCCCGGATTATAGGTCCAAACTCGGGAAGCCTTACAATCGCGGGGTATAGCGGTCCGAGCGGACGACGAAAGCGTCGAGATCGGCTTCGACCAGATCCGATCCCATCGTTTCGTGGATCGATGCCGTCGGTTCCTCGACGAGATGCGGGCGACCGGACGCCTGGAGGCCCCCGACCACTGGCGGGAGCTGAATCCGGAACTGACGATCTCCGACGAGCCGTTCGCCGAGCGCCCGGCGCCGTATGCCGTTTCCGCAGCCGCCGCCAGCCGGTTCGCCGGCCAGGTGCGGGAGGAGGGCTACTCGCAGGTCGGTCCGATTGTTCCCCCGGCCGACGTCGCACGCCTGCGCGGTGGAATCGAGCGGGTCGTGGAGGCGGGGTACCCGCCGTTCTTCGTGGCGGTGTACGACGAGTTCTTTCAGATGTTCGATGGACTACAGTGACCTGACCCCCTGAAACCGTTCCAGCCCGAGTGTTAGGATTTCGGGCGCAACGACCAGGAGGCAGGATGTCCAGGAAGCGGTACAGCACGGAGCAAATCGTCACGAAACTGCGCCAGGCCGAGGTGGAGCTGGGCCGCGGGCTGCGGGTGCCCCCCAGGTCTGCAAGAAGCTCGGGATCAGCGAGCAGACCTACTACCGGTGGCGGAAGGAGTACGGTGGCCTCCGCCTCGATCAGGCGAAGCGGCTCAAGGCGCTCGAGCTAGAGAACCCGCGGCTGAAGAAGCTGGTGGCGGACCAAGCCCTCGACAACGCGATCCTCAAA
>PCAK01000036.1 GCA_002730525.1 Acidobacteriota bacterium
GAAGGAGACGGCCGACCGGGCTGGCTCATGGGAGGGGAAATCTGACCCGACCTCTCTCATAATCAATGGACCACCAAGGGGGGCAGGGCAGCAGCGATCCTGCAACCTTCGCTGGCGTGAGCGGCTTCTTCCTGCTGGTAGCGGTGTGCGCCTGTCTATTGCCCGCACGGCGGGCTCTGAAAGTAGACCCGGTGGAGGCCCTTCGAGCAAGGTGAACGAGCCCGAAGGGTGACGTCCTTCAGGGTTTCACCTGGAGCGGCTAGTCCGGCAACTGGAGTGACTCGATGAATGGCGCCGGGACATGGGCGGTCTTCTTCCCCCCGAGTGCAAAGTAGTACAGCGGTTCACCTTCCAGCGAGTATCTGTGACGATAACGCTGCAGATGGTAGAGATCGAGGTACTTCGAAAAGATGAGTTCCCGGATGAGCGTGGAGAATCCTGATTCGTCGGTTCGATCCAGGAAGGTCTCCTTGATATTGAAAGACACCCATCCGTGCTGCGCGATCAGGTTGAACGCTTCCAGGAAGGCTTGCGCAGGAATGTCGCCGAAGCCCAGCGCCGCGACGGAGATCAGGCACTCCGGGGACCAGGAAGTAATTTCCTCGCGCTCGTCTGAGGTCAGCGCGCACAGATCCATCACATAGTACGCGTCGTAGATCCCTGGCCGATCCCGCTCCGTGGCCTCGCGGGCCTCTGGGATGATGTCCACGCCGATCAGCCGTGAGACCCCGTGCTTCTTGAGTTCCTCTCCCGCCATGCCGTTGCCCGCACCGAGATCCAGCACCCGCAGTTCGTTCAATCGTTGGTCGGACTGCGAGAGCGTGTATTTCAGTACATCCGTCACAGTGGAGGGCGACTGACACTTCAGCCGATCGTAGACGACCTGCTCGTACAGACCCGGAATGCGATAGATCCGCTCGTATTCGTGGAGGCGGATCTTGGTCTTCTCGCCCTGTCCATTGAGCAGGTAGAAATAGACTTCATCCTGCGAGAGTTCACCGACGTCGGTCTGGGGAAACTGGATTCTGTATCGCTTCAGCATGTCGCGTCGGAGTGGCCCTTTCAGCTACAGGCGCGCGGGGCTGGAGACTCGTCCCTGCCGCCCGGCGATAGGTGCGATCCTTCTGGGGCGCTTCATTGTCATTGGAACAGACAATGATAGCGTACGCCGACGTACCTCTGCAGCGGAGCGGCCCTGCGTGCAAAATCACGAGAGAACCGGGAAAGACAGGGTGGTTTGGGCCTGATGGCCCAAATCGACTGGACCATCACAGAGGTCAGGTCAGTCGGTCAGCCGATGACGGTCCCGGTTGTCTGGATGTCACCTCGAAGACGGGAGAGGAATCGCGTGTCTACCGAGACGCCCACCCGGGGAAGCTCGAGCTGAACGGGGCTGCGGTCGGGGTCGCGGCCCGCCTCACAGGTGTCGATGACCTCGGCCATCAGGCGGCCCAAGACCGGTGCGGTCTTGAACGACGAGCCACTGGTGCCGATGCAGACGTAGTAGCCGGGCTGGTCTGTGCGGTCGGCGATCGGATACCAATCGTGCACCGTGACGTCGTAGAGCGCGGCGACGCCGCGCGCCGGGCCCAGTCGGACCTCGGGGAACCGCTTCATCAGGCGGAGACATTGCCGCCGGTGGTAGGGCTCGGTCACACAGGGCGTGAAGTCGTCCGGATCCGGGATCCACTCCAGCGCGTCACACGCGGGATCGGTGCTCCCGACGATGAGCGCGCGCCCGCCGGACTCGGGCCGGAAGTAGATACCGCCATTGATGTCCCCGACCACCGGAACCTGGCCACCGGCCTCGTCGGTGTACTGCGGGTTGGCGAGGGCGTGAACCTCGCGCCGCAGCGCCCGTGTCTCGAGCGGCAGCTCCACGCCGGCCAGTCGGTTAACTTGCGACGAGTGGGGGCCGGCGGCGTTGACGACAACGTCGCAGTGGATCGCGTCGCCGCCCGCGAGATCGACCTGATAGCCACCGGAGTCTCGCGCCCGGATCTTCACGACCTCACGGTTCAGCAGGAAGTGGACCCCGTCACGCTCCCCGGCGAGCCGCAGGTTCTGCGTGGCCAGGGCGGGTGAGACGACGTAGCCGGCGTCTTCCTCGTACACGCCCCCCTCGATCGGTGCCTCGCCCGGCTCGAAGAAGCTGGGGTCGTCCACCGGCCGTGGCGGACACTGCGAGGCGACGTCAAGGAACGGGAACCTCGCCGTTACCTCCTCGGGAGAGAGGAGCGCCACCGGAACGTGCAACCGCCGCATCTCCGTGACGATGCCGCGCACCGCGTCGTCGATCCGCGGTGGGATGAACAGCATGCCGGGCCGGAGAAAGATCGCCGGGTCATCGTCGATCGGGCCGACATAGGCGGGCCAGTCCGCCCAGATGCCGGCGCCTTCCTGGGCCATGGCGATCATTCCGGGCTCGGAATAGAACCGACGCACGATGCCGCACGAGGCCGACGTGGAGCCGTGCCCCACGGCGCCGTTGCGGTCGACGATGGTGGCGTCGCAGCCGCGACGGCGCAGCTCGAGGCCGATCGAGCAACCGACGACGCCGGCGCCGATGACGCAGGCTCTCACGATGCCCTCATCCGACGTTCACGCCGCCACTACCAGTCTTGTTCACGGACGACGTCATCAAGGGTCAGAGCCCCTTGAATGCTGATCGCCTTCGTGGGGCAGATCTCTTCGCACAGCTTGCAGAAGATGCACTGGACGGTATTCACGATCTCCATCTTGTCGGTCTCTTCATTCGCATCGAGGACTCTCTGCGCGCACGCTTCAACACAGAGCGCCGCACCGCAGGTACATTGTTCCTCATCGTACGCGTAGGTAATCTTTCCGGCAGTCCACTTCACGTTGCACGCTCTTCGTATCCTTCAGGTTTCATGAAGACCAGGTCAACCGGTTCGGAGGCTACAGTCATGACTGCATCACCCGTCCGGGTGAGCGTCGTGTTTCTAAGCCAATTCGTGTCATCACGATCGGGGTAGTCCAAGCGCTGGTTGTAGCCTCTGGACTCCGTGCGGTGCAGGGAGGACGAGATGATCGACTGACCCGACATCGCCATGTTGATGGTTTCCATGGCCTCGCGCAGCTTTCGATAACTGCCCGAGGCGGAGAGGTTCGGGATGGCTTCCTCCTCCACAGCCCTGAGCCCCTCCAGCCCCCACTGCAATCCTCGCCCATCTCGCAGAGGTCCAGCGCTCTTCCACATGATTGCCTTGATGCGACTCTTGATACTCGCAGGATCACCGATATGCCCGGGCCTTCGACTCAGGATGGTCTCGAGGGCGGCCGCTCGGTCTCTAGCCCACTCCCTGGACTCGGGAGCAAGTTCCGGCACCGCCGTGGCGCGGGCTCGTTGAGTGGCGCTCCGGCCGGCCATGACACCCGTCACGAGTGCGTAGAGCAAGGAGGAGCCTGGTGAGACATCCCCTGCGGCAAACAGTCCCGGCACGTCAGTTCTTCCCCTCTCGTCGATCCGGACCCCGCCCCCTTTGAAGTCCCCGATACAGATGGGAGCCACTGGAAGGGGGCGTTCCTGCAGGTTGAATCCCCTCAAGAGGTTCTGAGTGAAGATCCCCTTTGAATCGACATTCCACAGTTCCTTCGGAACTTTGGTGAGATCGAGAAAGACAGCATTGTTCTCACCTCGCCCTTCCAGGATCTCCTTCATGGAGGCCTTGATCAGATGGGGAACGAGTTCGATGAAGGGCCTTCCGTATCGTTTTGAAAGATTGTCATCCAGAGAAAGGGTTGCGCCCTTGCCCACGACCTTGTGCTCCTGGGCGTACTTGAGAAAGAAGGCCTCACCCTTGGCGTTCCTGAGCACCCCACGTGTTCTGGCGACAGACCCCGGAATCCAGTACTGAGCAACCCCATCCAGGGCGACCCCCCAGTTGTCAAACCCCATCATCTCCATATCCGTGAGGGTCGCTCCGGCTCGACAGGCCATGGCCAACCCGTCTCCGGTCATGCGAATCGGGGCATAGCTCCGTTCGTAAATCTGGCCACACGATCCAGTTGCCATCACGATGGACGTGGCTCGAAAGGTGACGAACTGCTTCTTCCGGAGGTCAAATCCAACTGCGCCAACGATCTCTCCATCCTGTCGAATGAAGTCGGTGATCATCGTCATGATCCGAGTCTTGACACCAATCTTCCTGGCATGTTCGAGCAGAGGAAGCATGATGTGGGTCCCATAGACAGCGGGGGGGCCCAACCAGCGCTGGGCATAGATGTCCTCCACACCGAAGTCCCGCAGTTCTTCAGCGCGCGTTTGCATCTCGCAGGCGACCGTCATCGCAATCCGTTGGTTGGCCGTGAAGTTACTTCCTCCGGTTCGTGCACCTTCCCGCACAAAATACTGAAAGGAATCCTCAATCGAAGCCTCGAAGTTCATCCCCGGCTCTGCCAAGCCCATCTTGACCAGATAGCCTGGAGGGACCCTGGCCACCAAGGCCCCGGCATAGATGGAGGCGCTGGCCCGCGTCAAGATGCTCTTCTCCACCAACAGGGTATTGAGTCCGGCTCGCCGGGCCTCGATGGAAGCCCTGAGACCGCCCATCCCGCTCCCGATGACCAGGACATCGCATTCGTGGGTTGTTGTCTTCATCCGCACGGCATTGTAGCCCCGCCGGACGGCTGGCAGAGTAGAGTGGTAAAGGGACCGGGTGATGACGCTCGAATCGATCGAATCCAAGGTCATCGAGACCCTCCAGGCGAACCGGATACGTTACCGGCTTTTGCCGCATCGCGAGCCTGTGTTCACGGTGGAACAGGCGGCCAGGCAGCGTGGGGTAGTCAAGGACGAGATCGTGAAGTCGATTCTGCTCGTGGACAAGAATGGCCGATACGTCATGGCGTGCGTGGCCGGAGACACTCGGCTCGATCTCAGGGCGGTCCGCGCCTGCCTCGGGCGCGATTGGACCCGGCTCCATTTCGCGAAGCCGGACGAGATTCTGGCGGTCACCGGGTCGGTTCAGGGGGCCGTGGCGCCGGTCGGGCTGCCGGAGCATCTGCCGGTGATCTTCGATGAAGCGATTGCCCAGCGCAGCACGGTCAGTATCAGCAGCGGAGATCCGATGGTCGGATTGGAGCTCGACCGAGTAGATCTCGTTCGCGTGGCCGGGGCTCAGTCGGCACGGATTGCAGAGGCAGGCACGCGGTGAACGAAGAGACGCCGCAATACCTCTGCTCGACGGCTGTCATCAACTACGATCACGCGGCCGTCGCGGAGTTCGCGAAGCGCAGTGCGGGTGACGTGACCGATCTCAGGGAGCAGGCGGTCAGGTTCTACTACGCCGTGCGCGACGGCATTCGGTACGACCCGTACACCATCGAGCTGTCGGACGAAGGCCTTCGGGCCAGCACGACTTTGGCCAGCGGCCGGGCTTGGTGTGTGCCCAAGGCGGTTCTCTTGGCCGCCTGTTGCCGGGCGGCGGGGATTCCGGCTCGGCTCGGTTTCGCCGATGTGCGAAACCATCTGTCGACGGCGCGGATGCGCGAACGGATGAAGACCGATCTGTTCTTCTGGCACGCGTATACGTCCATCCGGCTGGGCGGCGTCTGGGTCAAGGCGACGCCAGCGTTCAACATCGGACTCTGTGAGCGACTTGGACTGAAGCCCCTGGACTTTGATGGACGCCAGGACGCCCTCTTTCAGCCGTTCGATTCCGCCGGGAACCGGCAGATGGAGTACGTCCGATATCGAGGAGAGTTTGCGGACGTGCCGATCAGTCAGATCGTGGCCACGTTCCGGCGGGAGTACGGTGCGCTCCCTTCCGCGAAGGAAGGGGAAAGTATACTCGGCGGTTGTGGGTAGGCGAGAAGTGGCCGTAGCAAGGCGACGTTCGGGACATCTGGGAGGATCTGAGCGCAGGAGGAGGGGAGTTCGTTCTCGAGGTGCGTCGATGAGCGCGCAAAGGATTCCCTCGAAAAGATGGAGGATGTGCAAGTGATGAGATTGGCCAGCACCCCAGGTACGGCGGCCGGCCTCTGCCTGCTCCTCGCCGTCGGCGGCTGCGTGTCGGAGCAGGACGCGCCGCCGTCTCGAGTCGCGGACAGCTACAGGTTCGCGCTGGTCGGCGACATGCCCTACTATGCCGACCCCGACACGCAACTCCCTCCGGAATTCGTCGCCGCGCAGTACGCGGCCGTTCTGCAGGAGATCGGTGACGCCGACGTGGAGTTTGTCGTTCACGTGGGCGACACGAACAGCTCTCGGGTTTGTGCAGATTCAGTCTACGCCGAGCGATACGCGGAGTTCGAGGCCATCGGACATCCCGTCTTCTACACGCCTGGCGACAACGAATGGCTCGAGTGTGACAACGCCGGCCTCGATCCGATGGAACAACTCGAACATCTCAGAGCCACATTCACGCAGGGGGACGAATCTCTCGGCGGACGCAAACTGCCGATCGAGCGCCAGAGCAGTCAGTCCGGCTACGAGAAGTTCCGTGAGCACGTCCGCTGGCGGTTCGGTGGTGACCTCTATGTCGCGCTACACGTGGTCGGTGGAGGCAACAACCGGGGCCCGGACGCCGAGCCGAGGGCGGAGTTCGTCGAGAGGAACGAAGCCGTGATTGCCTGGATGCGGCAGTCGTTCGAGCTGGCTCGGCAGGAGAGTCTCCCCAGTGTGGTCGTCGTGATACATGCCAACCCGAGGTGGGAGCGTTTCAACCGCGGGGAGCCGAATCCGTCATTTTCGGTGTTTCTCGAGGCCCTGTATGGCGAAGTCGACACGTTCGACGGGCCGGTGCTGTTGCTCCACGGCGACACGCACACTTTCAGGGTCGACAAGCCGATCTCGAACCCTGAAACCGGCGAGCTGTTGACGAACTTCACGCGGGTGGAGACGTTCGGTCATCCGCGGATGCACTGGGTGCTGATCACGGCGTCGTCGGAAGACGTCGACCGGTTCGACATTCAACCGATGATTGTGAGTCAGAGTCGACCGTGACTACGGTCGGTGTGGCCTTCGACGGGGGTGTGGAACTGGCCGCGTGAGCAGGGAAGTCGGCTCACCGTCCCGTCGGCACCCGCGCCTGGAGTGCCAGGTGAGGACCAACGGACCGGCTATTCCTGATGGCTGCCCTGCACGTCCACGCCACCCCTTTGAGGGGGGGGCGGCGTGGCCGTGGCAGAGGACGCGGCTGTGGCAGTCCGCGCGCCTACGACTGGCCGAGCTGCTGCATCAAACTCAGCATGTCGAAGTATTGCCGACTCTGTTTGAGCTTCCCCCCGTCGAAGTCGAGCACCCACGCGGAGCGGGTCGTCTGCTGCTTCCCGGTCGCCGCGATGGTGCCGGTGGGTCCTTGCATCGGTGCCGTGTGGGTGCCGGTCCAGCTGACCTCAAGGACGGCGGTGTTCCCGGTGGACATCGCGTTTCCGACAGTCCCCTTGATGTCAGGGAAGGCTTCCTTCCAGCCCTTGAGCGCCTCGACGACTGCCTCGACGCCCTCCAGGGTTCGGGCCGTCGGGACCTCGTCGTAGACGCTGTCGGCTGTCAGGTTCTGCCGATAGGTGTCCCAATCGTTATTGTTGAACGCGGAGACGAGTGCGGTTGCGAGTTGCGCTGGATTCTGGTCTGACATGATTAGCTCCTGTCTTTAAAGTGAAGGATGTGACTCAGCGTGCATGTGTGCGGGTCGCCGCCCTACCGTCCCGTCGGCACCTGGGCCTACTTGAGACCCAGGAAGATCGTATGGCGGGCGCCGCCTTTTCTGAGGCGAGCCCGCACGCGGTCGACTTGCGTGTCAAACCCGTGGAAGCGAAGGCGTTGCTCGAATCGTCGATTCTCGCGTGCGGACCACACGGCCAGCGTACCTCCGGTCCTGAGCGCTGAGTACGCGGCCGCGACACCGGCGTTGTCGTACAGATCGTGATTGGCAGCTGCGGTGAATGCCACGGGGCCATTGTCCACATCTAGCAAGATCGCGTCGAACTGGTCCGGGCTTTGGCGCATCGTGACGCCGACGTCCCCGATCTCGACCCGGACGCGTCTGTCACTCAGCGGATGTCCTGCTAGGGCGGCGAGCGGCCCGCGGTTCCATTCGATCACCGCCGGCACGAGTTCCACCACGGTCACGGTGACCTTCGGCGGGAGCAGATCCAGAGCCGCCCGCAGGGTGAACCCCATCCCGAGGCCCCCGATGAGCACGCAGGGCTCCTCCGATGCGCGACAGCGCAGGCACGCGGCCGTGGCCAGTGCTTCCTCCGACCCGTGGGCCCGACTCGACATTAAGGTCTTGCCGTTCACGCGGATGACGTACTCGGCGTCTTGCCGGGCGAGCTGCATGTCGCTTCCGTCCGGCGTGCAGGTTTGTCCGAGTAGTTCCCAGGCCTTCATCGTGACGGAGCCCTGCCTCTCAGAGAGAGCCGCTCAGAAGCCCGGGTCGAACCCACTTACGTCACCGTTCGGTGCCCACCAGAAGTAGAGCCAGCGCAGCGGACCCTCCCCGACGTTCTCGATGCGGTGCGTGGCGTTCGGCGGTGTGTGGATCGCCGTGCCAGGCCCCGCGTCGATTCCGCGACCATCAACGGTCCACCGGGCGTGCCCGTCGAGCATCACATAGACTTCGGGCGACGGGTGGAAGTGCGTCGGGTAGGCCGCGCCGGCGGCAAGCATTTGCAGGCTCATGCGGACGTCGTCGCGGGTCACGCCAGGCCAGTTGGCGAGCGCGCTGCGGACGAGCGGCTTGTACCGGTACACGCGCCAGAGCGACTCGGAGTAGGTCCAGTTCGTCGTCCAGGTGACATCGACTGACCGGACGTGCAGGCGGTCGCTCGCCTCAGTGGAGGCCTTGTATCGGGTGAGCGTCGCCGTCGTCGGGCGAGACGAGTAGTCCGGCACGTCGTCTGTCATCGTCGAGCCGGCGTGCAACGCCTCCCGATCTCCACCCGGTGCGCAGCGGTACGCGATCGCGAGCAGATCGTCCGAGCCGGTGGCGATGAACGAGTGTGTCGCACCTGGCGGCACGAAGACGGCCGTGTCGGGCGTCGCGCTGAACTGCTCGTTGTCGATCGTCCAGGTTGCCGCGCCGGCGGCGATGAAATGGATCTCCGGGACGCGATGGGAGCGCGCGGCGACGCCCTGTCCCGGCTCTAGGGCCAGCCGGTGGATGCGTAGATCGCCTCTCGGAATGCCTCCTGCGTCCGGTCCGACGAGGCGCTGGTGGCGAAGGGACACATTCGGCTCCGTGTGCCAGGGAAGCCGGTCAGCGTTGACGTGCACCACTGGCGGGGTGTCCTGCATCGGCGGCGTCGGCCGGGAGGCCGAGACCGACGCGACGCCCAGTGCCACGGCGATGGTCAGCGCTCCGGCGCAGGACTTTCTTCGCGACCACGAGGACCCATGCATTCGACAAGGGTACTATCAGAGTTTCAAGCCGGTTGACGTGGAAAGCGTTCAGGCTGCTTACGACCGAGACAAGATGCAGTTCGTTGAGGCTGGAGTCGAAAATCCCTGGTTCTACCATAAAGGTCATCACAAAGTCCGAACGCTCTTCGATGAACTCCTCCACGAACTCGAACTCCTCGACCAGGCCGGTGAGGACTCCGGTTACCCGACCGCCTTCGATTTGAGATTGAGGCAACGCTTCCTCGCTCGGCATTGGGCGAAGAAGCATCCTGCGCAATACGCCGATCCAGACTCACTGTTCGAAACGCAGCCTGAAGAAGCGCAGGAGAAGAAGGGTGAACGTGGGTGGGCCACACTCGCCGCAGAGTTCCGGGATCTAATCGTCGCGACCACCGATGGCCGCGACCTGGACAACGGCTTGCTCAACGATGCCGTGTCCCGTCTCCGAGAGACGCTTGAGAGTGTGCAGGAACGCCACGAGGACCGCCTTCAGCAAATCGAGAAGAAACTAACGACCAGTCTGAACGCGATTCTTGTAGGAGCGATGTTTGTTGGAGTGTTGCTATTGTTTTCGCAATGAGTGCAACTGAATAGCACTCTGGGGACTCACCGCTGGAGAGCGCGGGTCGTGGATGAGTTGCTGATCCGGCCTCTACCGTCCCGTCGGCACCCGCGCCTGGAGTTCGGTGAACCAGGTCGCCCCGCCACTACTTGAGCGTCACCCAGATCAGATCGATGGTGGTGTCGCCCGTGTTGCCCGACTCGTGGCCCTCGCTCAGGGCGACAGGTTCCATCCACCCCACGGAGCCGATCTCCGAGAACGGTGACGGATCGCCCTGCGTGCCGCCGCGGCGTTCCGACCAGACTCCTCCCTTGATGTGGATGTAGACCTGGTTGCCGGGATGCGAGTGAATCCCCTCCCACTCTCCCGGCTCGATCTGGAACCGTTGCACGATCACCCGGTCGTTCTCGAGCAATAACTCGAGCGGGATATTCGGATAGGTCTGCTGGGCGTGATCGACTTCGGGAGCTGACGGCGCATCGTCCTTCAGCGTGACCCAGATCAAATCGATCGGGGTGTCGCCGGTGTTGCCGGATTCGTGCCCCTCGCTGAGCGGAATGGGGTCCATCCAGCCCAGTGACCCGTCCTCAGAGGGGGCACCGGAAGAGGTCGGTTCACCGCCTCCGGTAATGGCGGACCATTGCCCGCCCTTGACGTGCACGTAGAGCTGGTTGCCCGGATGAGCGTGGATGCCCTCCCATTCACCCGGACCAACGACGAACCGTTGCACGACGACTCGCTCGTTTTCGAGCAGCACCTCACCGTTAGGATTCGCCAGGCTCGGGTAGGTCAATAAGAACCGCTCTTCGGCGGCTGCAGCCCGCGCCTCCTCCGGCGGGGCCACCGCTTGCTCGCTGCCACCGCAGGCGGCAATGAGGGAGAGCAGGACCACGCTCATCATCAGGCTACGTGGCATGGAGTCGCCGAGCGTGGTGCCGGAGGTTAGAGGCATATTGGTGAACGGCCAAATCTACCACAGGGAAGACGCGGCGCTATAAACTGTCACGCGTGCTTGGCGGGGAAGGAGCGATGCTGAAGAAAGACCGGAAGCTGGGGATGGACCGTGACATCACACGGCGCGACTTCCTGAATGGCGTCAGCATTGCGGTGGGCGGATCGATGCTGCCAACGCCACTGACGCCGGCGCTTGCTGCACTGGAATCTGCGGCCGACGAACAATCAGTACAGATGACGCCCGGCTATTACCCGCCCACACGTGAAGGCTTACGGGGCAGTCATCCGGGTTCATTCGAAGTTGCCCACATGATCCGTGACGGCAAGCGTTGGGATGACCCGGCCGATTCGATCGATAGCGGAGAAGAGTACGACCTGGTGGTGGTTGGCGGTGGCATAAGCGGACTCGCGGCTGCCCATTTCTATCAGAAAGAGGCAGGCCCAGAGGCACGCATTCTCATAGTCGACAATCACGACGACTTCGGCGGCCATGCGAAGCGTAACGAATTTCACTACAAAGGCAAGATGCGTGTCGACCTAGGCGGAACAGAGTACATCGAGGCCCCCTGGCGCTATCCGGCCGTTGCCAAGACATTGCTGGACGACTTGAATGTCGATACGGATCAGGCGCAGGAGGTTTTCGACTACGGTCTGTATCCGTCGCTGAATCTTCGCGGTGGTATTTTCTTCGACGGGGAAACCTTCGGTACCGATCGGCTCGTGGTGGGCGCACCGGGCATTCCGCTGAGTGATCATCAATTCGCCTATGTCACTCTGCCTGCAGAACTGGAACAAGGTATCGGCGACGAGGATGCGGTGAATGCGTTTCTCGACCGCACGCCACTTTCGGTCAGTGCGCGACAGGACATCCTGCAATTGTTTAGCGGCGGTCGAGACTATCTCGAGGGCCAATCGACGAACGACAAGATCTCGCTCTTGAAGTCGATCAGCTATGTCGACTTCCTGACCGACGTGGTCGGTGCTGGCCAGGAAGTCGTCGACTTCTTCTGGATGTGGCGAGGCAGCTACATGGGCCATGGCACCGACCTGACACCCGCATTCTCTGCCATGCGTTACGGCCTGCCTGGCACTATCGGTCTGCTGCTCGAACCTGAGGTTCAACGATCAGCGGAATGGCTGGCGCATAGTTATAAAGAGGATCTTCATTTTCCAGATGGTAACGCGTCGATCGCCAGACTGTTAGTGCGCAAATTGATTCCTGGGGTGGCGCCCGGCCACTCGATGCATGACATCGTCGCTACGCCATTCGATTACAGGCAGTTGGATCGCGACGACTCACCAGTCCGGTTGCGACTCAACGCAACGGCGGTGCGAGTTCGTCATGTCGGTGAACCGACATCCGCCACTTCAGTCGAGATGACCTACGTGCAAGGTGAGAGTGCCCTGCGAGTGAGAGCACGTCACTGCGTACTCGCTTGCTACCACGCAATCATTCCTCACCTGTGCCCGGAGTTGCCCAGTGAGCAGAGGGCGGCGCTGGCTGAAACAATTCGCATGCCCCTGGTCTCTATCAACGTGCTCGTTGACAACTGGACAGCCTTCGAAACCCTTGGAATGTTCGCAGCATATTGCCCCGGCTGCTACTTTAGCGATGTCCGGTTGACATACCCGCTGCGGTTTGCCGACTACGAATCCGCAAGAACACCTGAAGAGCCCATGACAGTTCACCTGTACCGCATTCCACTGCCCGGCGAAGGGCCAGCCGGCGAGCAATTTCTTGCGGGCCGTTATGATCTCCTGAGTACACCGTTTGAAGTATTTGAACGTAATATTCGCTCGCAACTGGGCCGAATGCTGGCGGAGGGTGGTTTCGATCCGGCACGCGACATCAAAGCCATCACCGTCAATCGCTGGCCGCACGGCTATGCGGTCGGCTATGACGCTGATGCGGATGAAATGAACTACTGGTCAGAGGGCTGGACGGACGCTAGGAAGGTGTGGCTGACGGGCCGCCAACAATTTGGTCGTATCGCCTTTGCGAACTCGGATGCCGATGCGAACGCCATGACTGAAGCGGCGATCGAACAAGGCTATCGTGCTATTCAGGAAGTATTGCGGCAGTAGCAGGCTGGCCCGAGCGCGTGATCCCAATTCCCGCCCGCTGGCTCGTTTGGGCTGAATGCGCCGGTATTGAGGTCGACGCCGTTCCCCCGCTCGTCCATGTGGTGCCCGGAGGTTCAGCGGAACGGATAGAACTGCCGATCGGCTCGGGAGGGCCTCACTGAGGCGCTTCGAGCATTTCAAGCCGTAGTTTCATCGCTCCGATTGGCTCATCCATGGCGCGACTGGCGGGTGGGACCGAGTCCGTCCGATACACTGTCTGAATGTCGTCGACCGGAAGTTCCTCCATCCACTGCATCCGCGATCTCCATTCCGCACGGGAGCCGGGCGACCGCCCGGTCATCTCGTTCGAGTTCTTCACGCCGAAGACCGACGCGGGCGACGTGAAGCTGATGGAGGTGACGATGCCGGCGCTGATGGCGCTGGCGCCCGACTACGTGTCGGTGACCTACGGGGCGGGCGGCGGTACGCGGGCGAAGACGCTGACCTTGGTCGACGCGATCCAGAAGCAGTTCGATCTGACCGCGATGGCGCATCTCACCTGCGTCGGGCACACGCGCGACGAGATCGCCGCGATTCTCGACGAGGCGAAGGCGCTGGGCATCCGGAACATCCTGGCCCTCAGGGGCGACCCGCCGGCGGGGGAGGCCGAGTTCACGACGCCTGACGGTGGTTTCGAGTTCTCCTACCAGCTCGTGGAGTTCATCCGGGCGCACGGCGACTTCTGCATCGGGACGGCGGGGTTTCCGGAAGGCCACCTGGCCTGCGAGGGCAGGAAGCTGGCCGACTGGGGCTACTTGAAGCAGAAGGTCGATGCCGGCGCCAACTTCGTCCTGACGCAGCTCTTTTTTGACAATGCCGACTTCTTCGCGTTTCGCGACCACATGGTGCGCCAACTTGGCGTGACGGTGCCGATTTGCCCGGGCATCCTTCCGATTCTCTCGTCGAAGCAGATCACGCGGTTCACGCACCTCTGCGGCGCGCGCATTCCGGCTGCGTTGCAGACACGGCTTGAAGACCTGGCCGACGACGACGCCGGGGCGACGGCGTTCGGCATCGAGTATGCGACGGCGCAGTGCGAGGAACTGATCCGGGAGGGCGTGCGGGGGCTGCACCTCTACTCCCTGAACAAGGCGCACTCGGTTGCCGCGATTCTGGGAAACTTGGGACTCGACCACCGGTAGCCGCTAGCGCGGGTCAGCCCAGCTGTCGATCAGGCTCCGCGCAAACGGCATCGCGGTCGCCGGCGCGACCAGTTCGACCTGCATCACGCCGTTGTCGCCGAGATCGAAGAAGAGGCCCTCCCCCTCGTAGCGCAGGCCGAGCCGATCGGCGGCAGCCGTGTAGCCGGTCAGTCCGCTGCCCGGACGGGCGGTGGCACAGGCAGCCGCCGCGCCGGCGGCATCGATCCCCGACACCTACCAGGCGAAGTGCAACTGCACGGTGAAGTCGCCCGGGGCCGACGCCGCCAAGGTGACCCGCGGTCGGGGGAGTCCGGCGCAGGCCCAGGGCTCGTCGCGCTGCAGTTCCCAGCCGGCGGGCAACGTCACCTGGGGCGCGTTGGGCGTGGGTAGCGACGTCGCGACTCATTTGATGCGGGGGAGCGCCTCGTCGGCAGCGTAGACCGTGGCCTCGAGCGCCGGAGTCGGCACGAGCCGGTTCGGCAGGCCGGTGGGGAAGACCACCTCGATCCGGTTCGGGGTCCGGGTGAGTTCGACGGCGACGCCGCCCTCCATCCGGACTTCGGTGCTCTCGGCGACGACGTGGTGGTTCGTGACGACGTAGCCGAGCGGCAAGACGACGAAGCCGCTGCCGGTCGCAATCTGGACGTCGCCTCGGCGGTCTCGCTTTGCCGCAGATAGTTGCTGCGCGTCTGGCGCGCGCCGATCGTGCGGATGAAGACGGTCGCGTCCTCCGGGTTCGGGGCGCGCTGGGCCTCGGCGCCGGCGGCCGGGCCGAGCACGCCGAGTGTGGCGGCGACGGCTAGTGTCGTGAGGCGGGGCATCGGTTTTTCGGGAGAGCGTTTCTTAGGATAGCCGATGCCGCGCCGCGCTTGCTAGGATGAGGCGTCACCAGACAGGAGCCGAGAGGGAATGACGCCATGACGAGCAAGAAGCCCTGGCCCGCCCTGACGCTGGCGGCGGGCCCCGTGGAGGTGTCGCCGCGCGTGCTGCGCGAGCAGTCGCGGCCGGTCCTCTACCACTACGACCCTGCGTTCATCGAGCTGTTCGGCCAGGTCTGCCACCTGGTGCAGCAGGCTTTCCGGACGAAGTACGACGTGGTGCTGATGCAGGGCGAGGCGATCCTCGCGCTGGAGGCCGCCGCGGCCAGCCTGTTCGAGCCGGGCGACAAGGTGCTGAACCTGGTCTCGGGAATCTTCGGCAAGGGCTACGAGCACTTCATCAGAAGGTACGGCGGCGAACCGGTCGAACTGGCGGTGCCCTACAACGACGCGATCGACTCGGCCGAGGTGCAGGCGGTGCTCGAGGCCCAGCCCGACATCAAGTACCTCTCGGTCGTGCATTCCGAGACGCCCTCCGGGACGGTGAACCCGATCGAGGCGATCGGCCGGATCGCGAGGGCCCACGGCGTGCTGACGATCGTCGACACGGTCTCTGGGCTGGGCAGCGAACTGCTGAGCCCGGAGGGGTGGAACATGGACATCGCGATCGCCGGGCCGCAGAAGTGTCTCGGCGCGCCGCCGGGGCTCTCGCTCGTCACGGTGAGTCCGGCGGCCTGGGAGGCGATGGAACGCCACCGGCCGCCGCTACGGGGCAGCTTCCTGTCGCTGCTCGACTGGCGCGATACCTGGCTCGCGAAGAAGACCTTCCCCTACACGCCGTCGGTCAGCACCGTGTATGGCCTCGAGGCCGCGTTGCTGGCGATGCTCGAGGTGGGCGTGGAGCGCTACGTCGAGCGCCATCAGTCGATCGCGCGGGCCTGCCGCCGGGGCGTCGAAGCGCTCGGCTTGAAACTCTGGGCGGCGCGCGAGGCGATCGCCGGGGCGGCGGTCACCGGCGTGGCGATGCCCGACGGCGTCGACGACAAGGTGCTGCGCGGTCATATGCGCGAGCGCTACGGCGTGATGATCTCCGGCGGCTACGGCGAGCTGGCGGGACAGTTGTTCCGGCTCGGGCACATGGGGCAGGCGGCGCATCCGGCCTACCTGGCGGCCCAGCTCGCCATTCTCGAACGGTCCCTGGCCGACCTCGATGTGGCCGTGGAACTTGGCGCCGGCGTCGGCGCCGCGATGCGGGCACTCGACGCGTGACCCCAGGCGCGCCCTCGCCCGAGCGAGGCGTCTGGGTCAGCCGCTGGGGCTTCGTCCTGGCCGCGGCCGGTTCGGCGGTGGGCCTCGGCAACATCTGGCGCTTCCCCTACATCGTCGGCGAGAACGGCGGCGGCGCGTTCGTCCTCGTCTATCTGCTCTGCATCGTCTTCCTCGGGCTGCCGATCCTCGTCGCCGAACTGGGAATGGGCCGGTCGGTGCAGCGGACGCCGGTGGGTGCGTTCCAGCTGCTCGCGGGACGGCGAAGCGCCTGGGTCGGGCTGGGCTGGCTCGGCGTCGCCGTCGGGTTCCTGCTGCTGTCGTTCTACTCGGTCGTGGCCGGGTGGATGCTGCGTTACGCCTTCCTCGCCGTGAGCGGCGCGCTCAGCCGCGGCGGCGTCGCCGAGGTCCAGCAGACCTTCGGGACGATCGCCGGCGATGGTGCCGGCAGCGTGGCCGGTGCGCTGGTCTTCATCGGATTGAACGTGGCCATGGTCGGCGCCGGCATCCAGCGCGGGGTCGAGCGTTGGTCGCGCATCCTGATGCCGGCGCTGCTCGTGCTGCTACTCGGCCTGATCGGCTACGCGACGACCCTGGACGGCTTTGCCGTGGGGGTCGCATTCCTGTTCCGCTTCGATCTGGGCGCGCTCGACCGGGGCGGCCTGCTGGAAGCCCTGGGGCATGCGTTCTTCACGCTGAGCGTCGGGTTGGGCGGCATGCTCACCTACGGGAGCTACCTGCCCGGCCGGAGCGGCGTCGTCGAGAACGCGGTGGCCATCGTCCTGCTCGACACCGTCGTGGCCATGCTCTCGTGCCTGCTCGTCTTTCCGCTGGCCTTTACCTTCGGCCTGCCGCCCTCCGAGGGCCCCGGGCTGATCTTCGTCAGTTTGCCGATGGCCTTCGCCCAGATGCCGGCGGGTGGCTTCGTCGGGGCGGTGTTCTTCGTCCTGCTCATCTGCGCGGCGCTCACGAGTGGGCTGAGCATGCTCGAGCTGGCCGCGTCGTACTTCATCGATGAGCGGGGCTGGACCCGACGCCAGGCGGTGACACGGGTGGGCGGGATCATCGCGGTGCTCGCGCTGCCCTGCGCCTTGACCGGCAGCACGGAGGTGTTCGGGAGCGGGTTCGAAGCCCTCGTGGGCCGGAGCTATTTCGACTTCCTCGTCGATCTGGTCACCAACTGGCTGACGCCGCTCGGCGGCCTCGGATTTGCGCTCTTCGTCGGCTGGCGACTGGGTCCCGGCGTTCGTCGCGGGCAGTTCGACGAAGGGGCGCCGGAGGCCGTCTACCGCGGCTGGCTCGCCGTGCTCCGTTTCCTGGCGCCCCCGGCCATCGTCCTCATCTTCCTGCGCGGCATCGGACTGCTCTAGTGCGGGGCGGTATCTTGACCCACCTTCGAAGCGCATAGTACGGTAGCCCGGTTTGGCGGCCGGTCGAGGCCCGCGCCGTGTGGCGCGGCGCCGCGGGAGGCTCCCCGAACACGTGACCGCATGACCGACGCCGCCCAGACGCTCAAGCAGACGCCGCTCCACGCCCGCCATCTCTCGCAGGGCGCGCGCATGGTGCCGTTCGGTGGCTGGGAGATGCCGATCGAGTACGGCGGCCTTGTCAGCGAGCACATGGCGGTGCGTACGGCCGTCGGCCTGTTCGACGTCAGCCACATGGGCGAGATCGAGGTGGCCGGCGCTGACGCTCTGGCGGCGGTGCAGCGGATCTGCTGCAACGACGCGTCGAAGCTCGAGGTGGGCCAGGCGCAGTACTCGGGCCTCACGACGCCGCGCGGCACGCTCATCGACGACGTGCTGGTCTACCGGTTGGCGGACGACCACTTCATGCTCGTCGTCAACGCCGCCAACATCGCCAAGGACTACCGCTGGATCGCCGACGAGATCCAGCCGGTCGGCGATGCTGTGGCCGTGAACGCGAGCAATCGCTACGCGCTCGTCGCCGTGCAGGGGCCGGCGGCCGTCGAGACGGTGCAGCCCGTGACCGGCGTCGAGCTGTCGGAGCTGGGCTACTACCGCTTCGTCACGGGGGAGGTGGCGGGGCAGCTCGCGACGATCTCCCGCACCGGGTACACCGGGGAGGATGGACTCGAGATCTACCTGGCGCCGCAGGCAGCCGACCGAGTCTGGCAGGCGCTCACCGAGAGCGGTGCGCCGCTGGGGCTGGTGCCGGCGGGACTGGGCGCGCGCGATACGTTGCGACTCGAGGCGGCGATGCGGCTCTACGGCAATGACATGGACGAGGAGACGACCGTCCTCGAGGCTGGGCTGGGCTGGTTGGTCGGCTGGGACAAGACGGAGTTCATCGGCCACGAGGCGCTGCGCGATCAGAAGGCCGCTGGGGTAGGCCGGCGGCTTGTCGGATTCGAACTGGTCGACCGCGGCATCGCCCGCCCGGGCTATCCCGTGCGGGTGGACGGCGAGGTGGTGGGCGCCGTGACCAGCGGCACCCAGACGCCGTTCGTGAAGAAGGCGATCGGGATGGCCTATCTGCCGGCCGCGCGGGCCAAGGCCGACACCGAGTTCGAGGTGGAGATCCGCCGCCGCTGGGCGCGTGCCAAGGTCGTGAAGATGCCGTTCTACAAGCGGCAGGGGAGCTGAGGCGCATGTATCCGGACGACCGCAAGTACAGCAAGGATCACGAGTGGGTCAAGCTCTCGGGCGGCGAGGCAACGATCGGTATCACGCAGTACGCGCAGGAACAGCTGGGCGATGTCGTCTACGTGGAACTCCCCGAGGTGGGCCGCGCCGTGAAGCGGGGCGAGATCTTCGGCACGATCGAATCGGTGAAGGCCGTCTCCGAGCTGTTCTGCCCGATGTCGGGCGAGGTGACGGCGGTGAACGCGGACCTCAGCGACTACCCGGAGGTCGTCAACTCGAAGCCGCATGACACCTGGATGATCACCTTGAAGCTGGGCGATCCGTCCGAGGCCGAGGGCCTGCTCGACAGCGCAGGCTACCAGGCGTCGCTCGGGTGAGGCCGGCGCCCGCCAGCCGCATGGGCACGAGTTCAGACGCAACCGATCGGTTCGTGCGGCGACATATCGGCCCGCGGCCGGCCGATCGCGATCGGATGCTCGAGGCCGTGGGCGCCGAGTCGCTCGACGTCCTGATCGACCAGACGATTCCCAAGAGCATCCGGCTGCCGCGGCCGCTCGAGCTGCCCGAGGGCGAGTCGGAGCAGACGTGCGTCGATCGGCTGCGTCGGATCGCCGCCAAGAACCGCTGCTACCGGTCGTATATCGGGATGGGCTACTACGGGTGCATCACGCCTGCTGTCATCCTGCGCAACGTCCTCGAAAATCCGTCGTGGTACACGCCCTACACGCCGTACCAGGCCGAGATCGCGCAGGGCCGCCTCGAGGCGCTCCTCAACTTTCAGACGACGGTCATCGATCTGACGGGAATGGATGTCGCCAACGCGTCGCTGCTCGACGAGGCGACGGCGGCGGCCGAGGCGATGGCGATGCTGTCGCGCGTGAGCCGTGGCCGGGGCCGCCGGTTCCTGGTGTCACCACACTGCTTCCCGCAGACGCGGGCGGTCGTTGCCGGGCGCGCGGAGCCGCTCGGGTTCGAGCTGGACGTCGCCGACCCATCCACCGCGACCTTCTCGGACGACGTCTTCGGAGTGTTGCTCCAGTATCCCGACGACTCGGGCGCGGCCACCGATCTGACGGAGACGATCGCGCGGGCCCACGCCGCCGGGGTGCTGGTGGCCGTCGCGACCGATCTGCTGGCGCTGACCGTGCTGAAGCCGCCGGGCGAGATGGGCGCCGACGTCGTCGTCGGCAATTCGCAGCGCTTCGGCGTCCAGCCGGGATATGGCGGGCCGCACGCGGCGTTCCTGGCCACCCGTCAGGCGCATATCCGCCAGATGCCGGGCCGCGTCATCGGGGCCTCGGTCGATGTCCACGGCGCGCCGGCATATCGCATGGCGCTGCAGACACGCGAGCAGCATATCCGGCGAGAGAAGGCGACCTCGAATATCTGCACGGCCCAGTCGCTGCTGGCCAACATGGCCGGCTTCTATGCCGTCTACCACGGACCGCAGGGCCTGGAGGCGATCGGTCGGCGGCTGCATCGCCTGGCGTGCGTGCTCGAGCGCCGGCTCGAGCGTTTCGGCTGCGAGCAGCGCAATGCGGAGTATTTCGACACGCTGCGTATCGGCGTCGGGAGCCTCGAGCTGGCGGCCCGGGTGCCGGATGCGGCCGAGGCGGCGCATCTGAACTTCCGGTGGTTCGACGACGGTGACGTGGGCATCGCGCTCGACGAGACGTCGACCGAGGCCGACCTCGACGACATCGTGGCGGCGTTCGGCAAGGCGCTCGGGCGCGATCCGGTCGAGGCGGGCGACGACGCTCCGGGCGAGGAGGCGTTCTCCGACGGTGTCGCCCGCCAGAGCGCGTTTCTGACGCACCCCGTCTTTCAGACCCATCAGTCCGAAACCGAGATGATGCGGTACCTGAAGCAGTTGGAACGCCGCGACATCGGGCTCGACACCTCGATGATTCCGCTCGGGTCGTGCACGATGAAGCTGAATCCCGCGGCGGCGATGCTCCCGGTCACCTGGCCGGCGATCGGCGATCTGCATCCGTTCGTGCCGGTGGATCAGGCCGCCGGCTACGCGCAGATCTTCGCGGAGCTGGAATCGGCGCTGTGCGGGATCACCGGCCTGGACGCCGTCTCGCTGCAGCCGAACTCGGGGGCCCAGGGTGAACTGGCGGGTCTGATGGTGATCCGCGCGTACCACCATCATCGCGGCGAGGATGGGCGCCGGGTCGTTCTGATCCCGTCGTCGGCCCACGGCACGAATCCCGCGTCGGCGGTCATGGCCGGCATGCAGGTGGTGGTGGTGGCGTGTGACGACGCGGGCAACGTCGACGTCGACGACCTCCGCGCGAAGGCGGCGGAGCATGGCGCGGCGCTGAGCGCCTTGATGATCACCTACCCCTCGACGCATGGAGTGTTCGAGGAAGCTATCCGTGAGATCTGCGTGACGGTCCACGAGCACGGCGGGCAGGTCTACATGGACGGGGCCAATATGAACGCGCAGGTGGGCCTGACGAGCCCGGCCGTGATCGGCGCCGACGTCTGTCATCTGAACCTGCACAAGACCTTCGCGGTTCCGCACGGCGGCGGGGGGCCGGGAATGGGGCCGATCGCCGTGGCGGCCCATCTGGCGCCCTACCTGCCGAGGCACCCGGTCGCCGGGCCGACGATGGCGCGAGGCATTCCGCCCGTGGCGGCGGCGCCGTGGGGCAGCGCGAGCATCCTGACGATTTCCTACGCCTACATCCGGATGCTGGGCGCGGACGGGCTGACCGACGCCACGCGCTACGCCATCCTGACTGCGAACTATCTCAAGGCGCGGCTCGAACCGCACTTCGAGGTGCTCTACGCGCGCCCGAATGGGCGGGTGGCGCACGAGTTGATCTTCGATCTGCGCCCGTTCCGCGAGGCGACCGGCATCGACGAGCAGGATGTCGCGAAGCGGCTCATCGACTACGGGTTCCATGCGCCCACCGTGTCGTTCCCCGTGCCGGGCACGATGATGGTCGAGCCGACCGAGAGCGAGCCACTCGAAGAACTGGACCGGTTCTGCGAGGCGCTGATCGCGATTCGCGGTGAGATCCAGGCGATCGCCGACGGTCACGCGGACCGTCAAGACAATCTGCTGAAGAACGCCCCTCATACGGCGGCGGCCGTGGTGTCCGACACCTGGTCCCACCCGTATTCTCGGGAGGCCGCGGCGTTTCCACGGCCCTTCGTTCGGGCCCAGAAGTTCTGGCCGAGCGTTGGCCGGATCGACAACGCCTACGGCGACCGGCATCTGATCTGCAGTTGTCCGCCGGTCGAGGCCCGGGGCGAGGACTAGCCGCCCGGGGTCGAGCTGAGGGTCAGGTAGTGCGGTTGAGCGCCGCGGCCGTCCGGCGTAACTCGGCCAGGAGCGTCAGGGTCACCGGGCCGGGCTGACCAGCGCCGATCGTCCTCGCACCCACCTTGACGATCGGCACGATCTCGCGGGTCGTGCTGGTGAGGAAGGCCTCGTCGGCCGTGGCGAGGTCGCCGTCCTGCAGCACCGCCTCCGCGACAGGCACGTCGATGGCCGCACCCACCTCGAAGACGAAGTTGCGCGTGATTCCCTCGAGCAGCCCGGCGTCGAGTGGCGGTGTGAGCGCCGTGCCATCCCGGACGATGAAGAAGTTCGACTGCGAGCACTCGACCAGGTCGCCCTGGTAGTTGCGCATCAGCGCCTCGTAGGTGCCCTCCTGAAGCGCCTGCTGCATCGCCAGAGCGTTGTTCAGCAGATTGTTCGACTTGATCGCCGGGTGCACCGAGTCGGGGTGATTGCGTACGACCGAGACGAGCGATACGGCGACGCCCGTCGCCTGGAACTCGGCCGGCACCTCGGGAAGCGGCTTCACGATGATGACGAGCGACGGCGTCGTCGCGGTCTTGGGGTCGTAGCTGATGTCGCCGACCCCGCGCGTGAGCAGGAGGCGAACGTACGCCTCGCCTTCGGCGGCGCCGGCGGCGATCGTCTCGATGATACGCGTGTGCACGCCGGCGTCATCGAGCGGGCACGCCAGGTCGATGCGCGCGGCCGAACGGCGCAGCCGATCCATGTGCCGGTCGAACAGGAACGGAAGTCGGTTGTAGGTGCGGATCGTTTCGTAGACACCCTCGCCGAAGAGGAATCCGCGATCGAACACCGAGATCGACGCCGTGGCACCGTCGGTGATCGTGCCGTTGACGTTCACGGTGGCTGACATCCGCTGTCGCTCCTCCAGCTGCGAATCGGGTCGTGTCCGGTGCGGCCGTCGCCCGCGTGCGATGCGTCGCGCCGTCGACTCCGGCAGCGTAACTCTTGTGCTAGACTTCGTGCAAGCGGTCGCCCCGTCACTTCTCGGCGGTGGCGCCGCTCCTTCCGATGCGAGTCCTGAACACCGAGCAGATGCGCGAGGCGGACCGCCGGACGACCGAAGAGATCGGGCTGCCGTCGGTCGTGTTGATGGAGAACGCCGGGCGGCAGGTCGTGGCGGCGCTCGAGGCGCACTTCGACGATCTGGCGACGCAGCGCGTGGCCGTGCTGTGCGGACGCGGCAACAACGGCGGCGATGGGTTCGTGATTGCGCGGACACTGAAGCAGCGTGATATCGAGGCGGCGGTCTTCGTCTTTGGCCCACTGGCCGGCGTGCAGGGCGACGCGCGTCGCAATCTGGACATCCTCGGCCAGGTTGGCATGACGGTCGTCGAGATTCCCGACGAGCAGGCCTGGGAGCTGCACTATTCCGAGATCGCCGCGTTCGACGTCATCGTCGATGCCATTCTCGGGACGGGCATCCGCGTTCCGCTGGTCGGCTTGATGCAGACGCTCGTGGCCGACGTCAACGGCCTCGACATTCCGGTCGTGTCGGTGGATCTGCCGACCGGGCTGTCGGCGGATTCGCACGATGTCGTGGGCGAGGCGATCGAGGCCATCCTGACCGTGACGATGGGGGCACCGAAGCTGCCGTTGGTCCTGCCGCCGGCCGAGGCGCACGCTGGCGATCTCGTTGTCGCCGACGTTGGGATCCCCGGGCCGGTGATCGACGCGCTCGAGGGGCCGCGACTCGAACTGATCACGCGCGAGGGCGTCCGTGACATGGTCGCCGCTCGGCCGGCAGAGTCGCACAAGGGGGACTTCGGCCGGGTGCTGGTCGTGGCCGGCTCGGTGGGGAAGAGCGGGGCCGCCGGCCTCGCCGCGACCGGCGCGCTCAAGAGCGGCGCGGGCCTCGTGACCGTGGCCACGCCGCGGTCGTGCCAGGCCGTCGTTGCGGGCTATGCCGCCGACTACATGACGGTCGGGCTCGAGGACACGCCCGAGGGCTGCGTCGACCTGCTGGCACTCGACCAGGTGCTCGAGCTGACCGCCGATGTCATCGCCGCGGGTCCGGGCCTGGGTCAGGGGCCGTCGGTGGTCGCGTTCGTCCACGGTTTGCTCGAGCGGAGCGGCGCGCCGCTGGTCCTCGATGCCGACGCGCTCAATGCGTGCGTCGGCGATGCCGAGCGGCTCCACGGCCGCGACGGGCTCGATCTGATCATCACGCCGCACCCCGGCGAGATGGCTCGGCTCCAGGGTACGACGGTGGAGGACGTTCAGGCGAACCGGATCGAGGCGGCGCGATCGTTCGCGACCACCCACGCGGTCCATGTCGTCCTGAAGGGGCATCGCACGGTCGTCGCATGTCCGAACGGCCGGACGTTCATCAATCTCACCGGTAATCCGGGCATGGCGACCGGCGGCATCGGCGACGTCCTCACCGGCATCATCGCCGCCTGGTCGGCGCAACTTCTTGATGCGGAGGCGGCATGCAAGGCCGGCGTCTACCTGCACGGGTTGGCGGGTGACCTGGCCGAGGCGGACGAGGGCGAGGTGGCGCTCACGGCCTCCGATCTGCCGCTCCATCTTGGGGACGCCGTGCGGGAACTCTCCGGACGCCGGCGCGACCCCGACGCCTGACACGGTCCCTAGCGATGTCCATCCAGCGGACGGCCTCGGAGGCCGAGACCGAACAGGTCGGCGCGGCACTGGCGGTGCAGATCAGTCCGGGTGCCGTCGTGCTGCTCTACGGCGAGTTGGGCGCGGGCAAGACCGCGTTCGTCCGAGGACTGGCCGGCGGACTCGGCGTCAAGCCGGAGCAGGTCAGTAGTCCGACCTTCACGCTCATCCAGGAGTATCGCGGGCGGATGACGGTCCACCACGTGGACCTGTACCGGGTCGCGGGCCGCGAGATCGATGATCTCGGGCTGGATGAACTGGCCGAGGGCGATGCGGTCGTCGTGATCGAGTGGGCCGATCGGCTGCCCCGTCCGCTGGACGGGGCGTATGTCGTGCGGATTGCCGATCGGGGTGGGGACCGGCGTGACATCGACATCGACGCGGCGGGCGCGCACGCGCCAGCCCGGCCGGTTCACTCCGCGCGATAGTTCGGAGCTTCCTTCGAGATCACGACGTCGTGGACGTGGCTCTCGCGCATGCCGGCGGGCGTGATGCGTACCAGCTTCGCGCCCCGCTGAAGGTCCACGACCGTCTCGCAGCCGCAGTAGCCCATCCCGGCGCGGAGGCCGCCCACCAGTTGATGGAGGAGGACGGCCAGGCCGCCCTTGTGCGGCACGCGCCCCTCAATGCCCTCGGGCACGAGCTTCGGGCCGTCCTCCGGAGCGCCCTCCAGTTCGAACTCGTCCTGAAAATACCGGTCGCGGCTGCCCTGCCGCATCGCGCCGATCGACCCCATGCCGCGGTACTCCTTGAAGCTGCGGCCCTGGTACAGGATCAACTCCCCGGGGCTCTCGTCGGTCCCGGCAAACAGGCTGCCGATCATGACCACGCTCGCGCCGACGGCGAGGGCCTTGGTGAGGTCGCCCGAATACCGAATTCCGCCGTCGGCGATGATCGGGATGCCGTGGCGCGCGCCGACGGACGCACAGTCGTCGATCGAGGAGATCATCGGCATGCCGATGCCCGCGATGATCCGTGTCGTGCAGATCGAGCCCGAGCCGATACCCACCTTGACCGCGTCGACCCCTATGTCGATCAGCGCCTGCGTGGCCTCCCCGGTCGCCACGTTGCCCGCGATGAGATCGGTGTCTGGGAAGACGGTCCGCAGCCGCTTGACCATCTCCATGACGCCCTGGGAGTGCCCGTGGGCCGTATCGACGACGAGAACGTCGGCATGGGCGGCCACGAGCGCCGCGGCCCGTTCGGGAGTGTCTTTCGCGATGCCGACGGCCGCGCCGACGCGCAGCCGTCCGAGGTCGTCCTTGCAGGCGTTTGGATACTTGATCACCTTCTGGATGTCCTTGACGGTGATCAATCCCTTGAGCATGTAGTCCTGATCGACGACCAGGAGCTTCTCGACCTTGTGTCTGTGCAGGATCTCCTTCGCCTGGTCGAGCGTCGTGCCGACGGGCACCGTGATCAGGTTCTCGCGCGTCATGACGTCCCCAATCGGCCGGTGGGTGCCGCCTTCGAACCTGAGGTCGCGGTTCGTCAGGATGCCCACGAGACGGCCTTCCTTGTGCCCGTTCTCCGTGATCGGCACACCCGAGATGCGGTACTTCCGCATGAGCGCAAGCGCTTCGTGGATCTGGTTGGTCGGCGAGAGCGTGATCGGGTTGACGATCATGCCGCTTTCAGATCGCTTGACGCGGTCGACCTCGGAGGCCTGCTCCTCGATCGGCAAATTCTTATGAATGATGCCCATGCCGCCGTGCTGGGCCATCGCAATCGCCAGCCCCGACTCGGTGACCGTGTCCATCGCGGCGCTCACGATAGGTACGTTGAGCTTCAGGTTGCGCGTCAACCAGGTTCCGACGTCGACCTGACTGGGCAGGACCTTGGATTGCTGGGGCACCAGCAACACATCATCGAAGGTCAGGGCGGTCTCGATGGTGGACTCTCGGTGTGGCGAGGTCGCGGCGTCAGCGTTCGTCTTCGTCTGTAGAGGCATGGCGCACCCGCTAGTTCAAGCTCCGTGGCACTTCTTGTATTTCTTGCCGCTGCCGCACGGACACGGGTCGTTGCGACCGATCTTAGGCGTGTCGCGCCGGATCGTGCGCACGGCGGCATCGTCCCCGCCGGTCCGGGTGGCGCGTGGCCCCGCCGGCGCGGCCGCCCCCGCCCCCGCGGCGGCGGCCGCGCCCGCGAACGCGGGGACATTCTGTCCCGGGTCGTTGAGGGTCAGTGGGGCGGCGGGCCGGCGGACGGGCGGCGCCGACGGGTCTTGGACCATCGGGCGAAGGCGCCAGAGATAGCGCACGGTTTCTTCGTCGATCCGTTCCTTCATCGCCTGGAACAGGGCGAAGCTCTCGCGCTTGTACTCGACGAGCGGGTCGCGCTGGCCGTAGCCGCGCAGGCCGATGCCCTCCTTGAGATGGTCGAGCGCATAGAGGTGGTCCTTCCACTGCGAGTCGACGATCTGGAGCATGATGTCGCGCTCGATGCGCCGGAGGACCTCGGCGTCCAACTCGGCTTCCTTCTCCTCGTACCCCAGGCGCGCGCGCGCCCAGAGCGCGTCGTGGATGGCCTCGGCGCCGGCGCCGTCGAAGTCCACGGTCTCGAAATCCTCTGGCCCCAGGCCGAACAGTTCGGTGCCCGCCTCGCGCACTGCGTCGAGGTCCCACTCTTCAGGCTCGACATCGTCTCCGCAGCTGCTGCTGACGCGGGCATCGAGCGCCTCCTCGCCCAGCGTCAACAGGTACTGGCGGGTGTCGACCCGCTCTGTTTCGGTGATGCGGATGTTACTGTCGAGGAGCTCGCGGCGCAGCGCGTAGACGCTCTCACGCTGCTTGTTCATGACGTCGTCGTACTCGAGCAGATGTTTCCGGACCGAGAAGTTCTGCGCTTCGACCTGGCGCTGCGCGCGCTCGATGGCCCGGGTGACCATCTTGTGCTCGATCGGCACGCCGTCTTCCATCCCGAGCCGTTGCATCAGGCTGGAGATCCGATCGGATCCGAAGATACGCATCAGATCGTCTTCGAGCGAGAGGTAGAAGCGTGACGAGCCTGGGTCGCCCTGGCGGCCCGCGCGGCCCCGGAGCTGATTGTCGATGCGGCGGGCCTCGTGCCGCTCTGTGGCCAGAATGTGCAGTCCGCCCGCCTTGACCACGTCGTCATGATGGGCGCTGGTCTGCGCCTCGAAGCGGGCCAGGCGCGACTCCCACTCGGGCCGTGCGACGCGATAGACGCTGTTAAGGTGGTTGAAGTGAATCTGCTCGTCGTCGTCGACTAAGCGCTCGTCGCCCTTGGGGAGGCGCTCGACGATCTCGTCAGCGAGGCACTGCTGGCGCGCCATGAACTCGGCGTTGCCGCCCAGGAGGATGTCGGTGCCGCGGCCGGCCATGTTCGTGGCGATGGTCACGGTGCCCGGCCGGCCGGCCTGGGCGACGATCTCGGCCTCGCGCGCGTGATACTTCGCATTCAGGACCACGTGCTGGACGCCGCGGCGCTTGAGCAGCGATGACAGCCGCTCGGATTTCTCGATCGAGACCGTGCCGACCAGGACCGGCCGTCCCGCTTCCTGCTGTTCAATGATGTCCTCGACGATCGCGTCGAACTTCTCACGCTCGGTTCGATAGATCGTGTCCGGCTCTTCGTGTCGCAGGAGCGGACGGTTCGTGGGAATCACCGAAACGTCGAGCTTGTAGATCTTGCCGAACTCGACCGCTTCGGTGTCAGCCGTGCCGGTCATGCCGGCCAGCTTCTTGTACTTGCGGAAGTAATTCTGGAACGTGACCGTGGCGAGGGTCTGGTTCTCCCGCTCGATCTTGACCTTTTCCTTAGCCTCGACAGCCTGGTGCAGGCCGTCGCTCCAACGTCGCCCGGGCATCAAGCGCCCGGTGAACTCGTCGACAATGACGACCTGGCCATCCTTCACCATGTAGTCGACGTCGCGCCGGAAGAGCGTATGCGCGCGCAGGGCCTGATTGATGTGGTGGAGCAGCGGCATGTTGGCCGGGTCGTACAGCCCGCCAGGACTCAGCCTGGAGCCCAGCAACGTCTCGGCCTGCGCCATGCCGCTCTCGGTCAGGGTCGCCGTCTTGTGCTTCTCGTCGACGAGAAAGTCGCCGGTTTCCTCGAGCGCGTCGCGGTCCTCCGCCTTGACGTTGCCCTGCGTGACCGCGCCGGGCTTGAGCTTCGGGATGATTCGGTCGACCTCGTTGTAGAGGTCGGTCGACTGCTCGGCAGGACCCGAGATGATGAGCGGCGTCCTGGCCTCGTCGATCAGAATGCTGTCTACCTCGTCGACGATCGCGAAGTGATGCCCGCGCTGGACGTACTGCGACAGCTCGAACTTCATGTTGTCGCGAAGGTAGTCGAAGCCGAATTCGTTGTTCGTGCCGTAGGTCAGGTCGCAGCGGTACGCCACCTGGCGCTCGGCGTCGCGAAGCTCGTGCTGCACCACGCCGACACTCATACCCAGGAACCGATAGATGCGGCCCATCCACTCGGAGTCGCGCCGGGCCAGGTAGTCGTTGACGGTGACGACGTGCACGCCCTGCCCCCCGAGTGCGTTGAGGTAGGCCGGCAGGGTGGCCACGAGCGTCTTGCCTTCGCCGGTCTTCATTTCGGCAATCGTGCCGCGGTGCAGCATGACCCCGCCGATCAGCTGGACGTCGAAGTGCCGCATGTTCAGAGTACGGCGACCGGTCTCGCGGACGACAGCGAAGGCCTCGGGGAGGATGTCGTCGAGCGTTTCGCCATGGCTGAGCCGCTGACGGAACTCGGCTGTCTTGTCGCGGAGTTGCTCGTCGCTCAGTGGCGTGACACCAGCTTCGGCGTCATTGATCGCGGCGATGATCGGTCGCAGACGCTTGAGCTCTCGCTCGTTCTTGGTCCCGAAGACCTTGGCTAGGAGGGTGTCGAACATACGCGGTTCGAAACGGAGACAGAGGGCCGCGTTTCGGTGCGGATATTCGACTGATTGTACGAGAGCCGCGCGGATCCGTCAAGAAAACCGGACGTGGCGTGGGGAGGCGCCGTCGGCAGTCAGTTGGTCGACAGCGTGTCCGAGGGAGTCAAGAAGCGGTACGGGTTGATTGGCCGGCCGTCCGCCCAGATCTCGTAGTGGACGTGCGTCCCGGTCGCACGTCCCGTCGAGCCGACATAGCCGATCAGATCGCCTCGCTCGACGCGCTGTCCAGCGCCCACGGCGAACCGCGAGAGATGGCCGTAGCGCGTCCGGAGCCCGTAGCCGTGCTCGAGGACGACGAGGTTGCCCAGGTTGCCGCTCCGCTTTGCCGAGGCGACGCGTCCAGCCGCCGTGGCGTAGACCGGCTCGCCACGGCTGGTCGAGATGTCGAGTGCGCGATGGAACGTCCGGATGCCGGTCAGCGGGTCGATCCGATACCCGTAGGTGCTGGTCAGCCAGCCTCGCGTCGGCCAGATGGCCGGCGTGGCGGCGGCCAGGGCGCGCCGCCGTTCGACACCGTAGCGGATGCCCTGCAAGCGGCCACCGAGATTGCCCAGCAGGTCGGTCAGGAACGTGAACGTGGTTCGCGGCGAGGCCAGCGCCACCGCGTAGAGCGGATCGGGCGCGAGGGCTGCGGCACCGCTCGTGCCGGCCAGTGCCCGGGCCTTCAGTTCGGGCGGCAACTGATTCAGGGCCTCGAGGGAGACCGCGTCCAGCATAGCGCGCTCGTCGAGGGCGGTGACGACGGTCTGCAACGACGCGATTTCGCTGGCGAGCGCGGCCGACGCCGTCCGGTAGCCGGCATTCTCGACCTCGAGCGTGGCGAGGTCAGTGCGCAGCCGGTCGATCTCGGTCGAGGCCACCGAGCGAAAGCCCAGGCCGAGCAGGATAGGCGTGCCCAGCACGGCGATCGTCAGGCCGAGCGTCAAGCGCAGGCTCAGTGTGAACCGACGCACCACCCCGCTCGAGCGGTCCGCGACGACGACGGTGTACCGGTTTCTTAGCATTTGACGGGTAACGCGGCGTAACGAACCCGCCAGGCAGGCCGGTTCGCCGTGCAAAACCTATGAAAACTACCACATTCGCCGCGGCGTTGGAAGCGTTTGGACTTCAGAGCGAACATCGACCGAAACTCACTCGTCTCGAACGGACTACGCGGGACTGCACGGTTCTGCCTGTCTTATCGTCACTCCACCATCCGGAACTGTAGGGCCTCCGCGAGGTGCGGGCGGCCTATGGCGGCCACACCGTCGAGGTCGGCGATCGTCCGGGCCAGCTTCAGCAGCCGAACGTGGCTGCGCGCCGACAGCGTCAGCGTCGTGGCCGCGGTCTCGAGGAGCCTGGCGGTTGGGCGGTCCAACCGGCAATCGGTCCGCAGGCGGCGCTCGGACAACTCCGCGTTGCAACGCTCCGCTCGGCCGTCCAACCGGGCGCGCTGACGCTCGCGCGCGGCCTGCACCCGTGCGCGGATCGCCGTCGATGTGAGCCCGCTCGGTCGCGTGAGCAGATTTCCGGTTGGCGCCGGTCGTACGTCGACCGCGAGGTCGATTCGGTCGAGCAGCGGCCCCGACAGGCGCGGGCGGTAGCGCTGGCACTCGCCCGGAGTACAGCGACACGGCGCGAACGGGATGTCCGTACAGCCCGCACGGGCAGGGGTTCATGGCGCCCAACAGGATGAAGCGAGCGGGAAACCTGGCGATCTGCGCGGCACGCGCGATGCGGACCGCGCCTTGCTCGAGCGGTTGGCGGAGCGCCTCGAGGCTTCGGCGGGTGAACTCCGGGAGTTCGTCGAGGAAGAGCACGCCGTTGTGGGCCAGGCTGATTTCGCCGGGTCGGGGCAGACTGCCGTCTCCGACGAGAGCGACGTCGGATGTCGTGTGATGCGGCGCGCGGAACGGGCGGCACCGCACAAGACCACCGTTCGCGGGCAGCAGCCCGGCGACCGAGTGAATCGTTGTGGTCTCAAGTGCTTCGTCAATGCTCAGCGGTGGCAGGATGCCGGGGAGCCGCCTGGCCATCATCGTCTTCCCGCTGCCTGGCGGGCCGACGAGCAGCGCATGGTGACCACCGGCGGCGGCGATCTCGAGGGCACGCTTCGCGAGGACCTGGCCCTGCACGTCCTCGAAGTCGGGCGCGGCGCCGGTTACGGAGATCGGCCGCGGCGGTGGCGGGCCGGCCGGTCGGTGAGCCACCGCGTCGACCGCCTCTCTGAGCGTGCCGACCGGTGTGACGTGGAGGTCGCCGAGCAATGCAGCCTCCGCGACATTCGGGGCCGGCAGGAGCAATTCGCGCAACTGGTGGCGGCGGGCGGCGACGGCGATCGGCAAGACCACGGTCGAGGTCTGCACGGTGCCATCGAGCGACAGTTCGCCCAGGACGAGGAGGTCTTCGACGTGTCGGTGTGAGAGGCGTCCCGACGCCGCGAGGATGTCCAGCGCGATGGGGAGGTCGAAGCGGGTGCCGGCCTTGCGCAAGTCGGCGGGCGCGAGGTTAACCGTGATCCGGTGCGGAGGGAACTCGAGCTCAGAATTCTGAATGGCGCTGCGCACGCGGTCGCGGCTCTCGCGGATCGCCGCGTCGGGGAGGCCGACCATGGCGAACGAGGGCAATCCGAACGAGACGTCGACCTCCACGTCGACCTCCACGTCGACGAGCGAGGCATCGCTGCCGATCACGGTCGCGGCGCGGAGGCAGGCGAGCACGGATGTCGATCAGAGATCCTGCAAGATGATGGCCGGGCGGTGGTGGTGCGGGGAGCGGGGCCTTGACCCGGCCGGGGCTGCCGAGACTGATCAGTCGAAGACGTTGGGGGGTAGCAGATACTGCGCCGCCGGGGGCGGCGCGGCGCTCAGCCGCGCCAGTCGGAATGGATGAAGAGGTCGTGCGCGGCGCCGTAGTCGCGCGCCGACGGGGTCACGATCGTGTCGTCGTCGATCCGAATACGCCGGCCCTCCTGATGCGCGAGGCGGACGTCCTCTTCGCAGACGAACTCCGCAGCGCCGGCCGCGCCTTCGGCGGCCGGCGGTGACGGTGGCGGCGCGGGTGACGGTGGCAGGGCGCTGAGCGGCGCTCTGACGCCACGCGTCGACAGGAACTGGTCGATCCGATGCGTCAGCGCATCGGCCGCCAGGCCGGTTGGCCGGATGGAGACTGGCGCGCGCGGCAAGGCGGGCGTCTCGGTGCTGGGTGCAGTTGTCGCGGCGGCGGGTTGGACGCTCTTCACCTCGTAGGCGAGGCGCTTGACGTTCAGCAGGTGCAGCGGCGAGATGTTGTCCGACGTGATGTTGCCGCCGTAGCCCCCGCAACCCAGGGTCATGGCGGGATTCAGTCCGGTCGTCAAACCGATTGATCCGTGCGTGGTCGGAGTATTGACGACGATCCGGAAGGCTGGCTTCTTCAGCCCGAACTCGAGGATGACCTCGTCGTTGTTCGAGTGAATCGACATCGTGTGGCCCATGCCGCCGTACCGGAGGATCTGCTTGCAGCGATCGCACCCCTCCCGCCAGTCCTTGACAACATAGAACGACAGCACCGGGCAGAGTTTCTCGATGGAGAGAGGATGCTCGCGGCCGACGCCGGCGAGTTCGGCGATGAGGACGCGGGTTTCGGGCGGCACGTCGATGCCGGCGGCCGCAGCGATCTGCGGCGCGGACTTGCCGACCAGTTTCGGATTCGGGAGGCGCTGCGGGCTGACGAGTTCACGCCCCACCGCGTCGATCTCCGCTGCCGAGAGGAAGTAGGCGCCGTTCGCCGAGAACGCCCGTCGCACCTGATCGACGATCGCGGCGTCCGTGACGACCGAGTTCTCCGACGAGCAGAGGACGCCGTTGTCGAACGTCTTGCCCGTGACGATGTCGCGGACTGCCTTCGCGACATCGGCGGTGCGCTCGATGTAGGCCGGGGCGTTGCCTGGGCCGACGCCGTACGCGGGTTTGCCGGCGCTGTAGGCCGACCGCACCAGGCCCAGGCCGCCCGTGGCGAGGATGACCGCGACGTCGCGGTGTCGCATCAGCTCCTGGGTGCCCTCCAGGGTGACGGTCTGCATGACGTTGATAGCGCCCTCGGGGGCGCCCGCCTTGCCAGCCGCTTCGATGAGGACGTTCGCGATGCGGGTGATACAGCCCGCGGCGGCTGGGTGCGGACTGAGGACGATCGCGCAGCGGGCCTTGACGGCGATCAGCGCCTTGTAAATCGTCGTCGACGTCGGGTTGGTCGACGGCACGACGGCCGCCACGACTCCGAAGGGCTCGGCGATCTCGATGAGCTTGCGCGCCTCGTCGCGACGGATGACGCCAACCGTCTTGAGCGGTCGGATGAACCGATGGACCTCTCGGGAGGCGAACAGGTTCTTCTGGATCTTGTCGGCGACGACACCGTAGCCGGTTTCCTCGACCGCGTGTCGGGCGGTCGCTTCGGCATGCTCGGTCGCGGCCGCCGCCATGGCGTCCACGATCGCGTCGATCTCTTCCTGGGACAGCTCAGCCAGGGCGGCCTGCGCCTGCTTCGCGCGGCGCGCGAGCGTGCGCGCCTCGTGGATCGACGCGAGGTCTCGATCCGAAGCGGCAACGTCGGCCATCGGGGTTCCTTCGAGTCAAGAAAGCCCGCCGTGCACGGCGGGCTGGAGCGGGCGGCGGCGGCGCCGCTATTTCGAGGAAGCCTTGGGAAGAAACTTTTCGACTTCGCTGTGTGGGCGCGGGATGACGTGCACGGACACCAGTTCGCCGACCCGACGCGCCGCGGCGGCGCCCGCGTCCGTGGCGGCCTTGACCGCGCCGACGTCGCCACGGACCATCACCGTGACAAACCCGGCACCGATGTATTCCTTGCCGATGAGCACCACGTTGGCTGCCTTGACCATGGCGTCGGCCGCCTCGATCGAGCCCACGAGCCCCTTGGTTTCGATCAGGCCAAGCGCTTCGAGTGACATTCAGGTTCCTCCAACTGACGATCCGTGGAGCGATGTCGCCCGGGTGCACCGCGACACGCCCGAGCCGCCGGAAATGTAACATACCGCAGCACCTACGACAACCCGGTCTGTGCTACCATTCGAGCACTTCTCAGTGCGGTGCCGTGCGGCGGTACCTCGGGCGACGGCAACCTACAACACCTTCAGGAGGCGAAGCGATGCGGCGAAGGCTCGGGACGGTCTTAATTCTGGTAGCGGCGGTCGCGAGTTGCGGTGGCCCTCCGCCAGAGCCCGTGGCCAGCGTCGTGGTCGCTCTGGATCGCGGCGCGGCGCCGCTCGGCGGCGTCGTCGGCATGTCGTATCAGTTCTCGGTCTTCGAGGGCCAGGAGCCGATGACCGAGGACTACCGCGTGTTCGTGCACTTCGCGGACGCGGACGGCGCGGTCTTATGGACCGATGATCACGACCCGCCTGTACCGACCTCGCGCTGGCAGCCGGGCCAGACGATCAGCTACGACCGGACGATGTTCCTCCCGCTGTACCCCTACGTGGGGGCCTCGACGATCCGGGTCGGCCTGTATCCGACCGATGGCAGCGATCGGGTTCCGCTGGCCGGCGATGACGACGGGTCGCGGTCGTACGCCGTGAGCACGCTCGAGTTGTTGCCGCAATCGGAGAACGTCTTCCTGATCTACCAGGATGGGTGGCACGCGCCGGAGGGGGTCCCTGACACGCCGGATTCGGAGTGGCGGTGGACGCAGGACAACGCAACACTCGCGTTTCGGAATCCGCGCCGCGACGTGCTGCTGTACCTCAGGGCCGACGGTCGTCCCGACCTCGTCGGGGGGCCGCAGGGCGTGGTGTTGCAGATCGCCGACCGCGAGGTGGCGCGGTTTTCGATCGAGAACACGGATGCCGAGTTGAGATTGCTGCCGATCACACAGGCGCAGCTCGGCGAGGAAGACATGATCGAGTTGCAGATCCTCGTCGACGGGTCATTCATCCCGGCCGAGCGCTCGGCGACGAACGCGGACGACACGCGCGAACTGGGGATCCGCGTGTTCGAGATCTTCCTCATCCAGTAGACGGCGCGGCGGGTTCGCCTGCGGGCGTGCGGAGCCACGCCGTGCAGTGCCGATCCGTGAAGCGTGCCCCGTTGGGCGGGCGCCGTGTCACGGTCGCCTTTGGTATAATTCGCAGGTCAGCGTACGGCGATAACGTCCTCTCTCTCAGTATGTTGCGACCGCCACCGGAAGGCCCGGCGGCGTGGCAAGGCGCGATAGCGGGACGATGGAATTCCAGTGCCGACTCGGGACCGCGACGGGGCAGGTCGTCGAGGGGACCTACGTCGCGGAGAACGAATCACGGCTGCGCCACGATCTCGAACAGCGCGGCATACACGTCCTCTCGCTGAGGCGTCGGGGCGGATTCGCCTGGTTCACGGCGGCACGCTCGAGCCGGCGGCGTATCGGATCGCGCGAGTTCCTGGTCTTCAATCAGGAACTGGCCACGCTGTTGCGCGCCGGCCTGCCGCTGGTGCAGTCGCTCGACATCCTGCGGACCCGCATCGATCATCCGATCTTCAAGCCTGTGCTCGACGACGTCCACGAACGGGTGCGCGGTGGCGCCTCGCTCTCGGAAGCGTTCGAGGCCCAGGGCGACCTCTTCCCCGGGGTGTATACCGCGTCGCTTCTCGCCGGCGAGAAGAGCGGAGGGTTGGAGGAAGTCATCCGCCGATACGTGAGCTACCAGAAACTGATTGGCGGCGTGCGTCGGAAGACGATCTCGGCGATGGTCTACCCGGCGATCCTGCTCGCGCTCTCGCTCGTGGTGGTCGGCATCATCGTGCTCCGGGTCGTACCGGAGTTCGCGGGGTTCTACGCCGGCTTCGGCTCGACCCTGCCGCTGAGCACCCGCGTGATCGTCGGCATGTCGGCAGTGGCAAGGCAGTACTTCCTGGTGTTCGCCCTGGGTGCCGGGGTGGCGGGCGCCGCCGGCTGGGTCTGGTTCCGACGAGGCGATCGGCGGGCAAGCCTCGACCGCTGGCTCCTGAAAGTGCCCGGCCTGGGGCAGATCTCCTGGAAGTTTGCGACGTCGCAGATGGCGCGGACGCTTGCCACGCTGCTCGATGGCGGGATGCCGCTGGTGACCGCGCTCGACGTGGCGGCGCGGGCGATGAGTAATCGCCACCTCGCCCTGGAGCTCAATGTGGTGGCGCAGCGCGTCCGGGAAGGCGAGGGGCTGGCGGCTTCCTTGGCGGCGCGGGGGGTCTTTCCCGACGTCGCGATCCGGATGGTGGAGGTGGGCGAATCAACCGGGGCGCTCGGCGACATGCTGAACAGCCTGGCCGACTTCTTCGATGAGGAGATCGAGACCAATCTCGGCCGGTTCATCACGACGATCGAGCCGGCGCTGCTGGTGATGATGGGCATCGTCATCGCCGCGCTCTTGCTGGCGCTGTACATGCCGCTCATCCAGCTGTCGTCCGTGGTGAGAGCATGACCGAGAAACGTCCGAGTGCTGTGTCCGGCCCGGCTGCCCCAACGCCGTCCGCGGAGGTCACCGACCTGTACGCCGGAGCGGCCGAGGCGGGCACGGTGGACCGGGCCGCCGAGATCGCGCGGGCGCGGCAGCTCGCGTTGCGGTACCGCCTGTCGTTCATCGATCTGTCGGAATTCCACATCGATCACGATCTGTTTCGCTCGATCCCGGCGGACCTCATGCTGCGATACGGCTTCGTGCCCTATCGTCGGGAGGGGGAGTCGTTGGTCATCGTCGTGTCCGACCCGACGGATCTGCCGATGCTCGACGAACTGGCGCTGCTGCTCGAGTCGCCGGTCAGGGTGACGGTCGGCGCGCCATCGGCCATTCAGTCAATCCTGCAGAAGAGCGAGAGTTCGCAGCGCGTCCTCGATGAGGCGACCGAGAGCTTTCAGCTGCAGTTGCTGCACGAGGACGAAGGTGGCGAGGATAGTCTGACGGTCGAGCGGTTGACGAGCGACATCAGCCCGATCATCCGACTGGTCGATTCGACGATCTACACGGCGATCCAGCGGCGGGCCAGCGACATTCATATCGAGACGCAGGACGATGCCGTCCACATGAAGTACCGGATCGACGGCGTGCTGCAGCAGGCGATGCGGCCGATCGACCGGCAGTTCCACGCGTCGATCATTTCGCGCATCAAGGTGATGGCGGAGTTGGACATCGCCGAGAAGCGGATTCCGCAGGATGGCCGGTTCAAGCTGCGGCTCGCCGCCAAGACCATCGATTTCCGGGTCTCCATCATGCCCAGCGTCCATGGCGAGGACGCCGTCATCAGGATTCTCGACAAGGAATCGATCAGCGAACAGTTTCAAGAGCTGCGACTCAACATCCTCGGGTTCCCGGAGGCCGAGTTGCGTCGGTTTCGAAAGTACATCGCCGAGCCCTACGGCATGGTGCTGGTCACCGGCCCAACTGGCAGCGGCAAGACCACGACGCTGTATGCCGCGCTGGCGGAGATCAAGTCGATCGAGGACAAGATCATCACGATCGAGGACCCGGTGGAGTATCAGCTGGCCGGCATCACGCAGATTCCGATCAACGAGCGCAAGGGCCTGACCTTCGCGCGCGGCCTACGGTCGATTCTGCGCCACGATCCGGACAAGATCATGGTCGGTGAGATACGTGATCCTGAAACGGCGCAGATCGCCATTCAGTCCGCGCTCACCGGGCACCTCGTCTTCACGACGGTTCACGCGAACAACGTCGTCGACGTGCTCGGGCGATTCCTGAACATGGGCGTCGAGCGCTACCAGTTCGTGTCGGCGCTGAACTGCGTGCTCGCGCAGCGTCTCGTGCGTATGGTCTGCGAGCACTGCAAACGGCCCGTGGCGACGGACCCGGCCATGCTCATCGAATCCGGGCTGGACGCGGAGGTGTATGCCGTGCACACGTTCTACGAAGGGGCGGGCTGTATCGAGTGCGGCGGTACCGGTTACAAGGGGCGGACCGCCATCTGCGAACTGCTGGACCTGACCGACCGAATCCGCGAGATGATCCTCGACGGCAAGCCCACCTCCGAGATCAAGCGGGCCGCGCGGGAGGAAGGGATGCGGTACTTGCGCGAATCCGCGATCGAACGCGCGGTGAACGGGATAACGACGCTCAAGGAAATCAACAAGGTGACATTCGTCGAATGAGCCTGCTGCGATCGATCCTCTCGACGCCCGGTCCCACTGTGGGAATCGAAATCGCGTCCGACGCGGTCACGGCGGTCAGCCTTGCCCGCAACGGGTCGAACGTGATCGTCAACAGTCATGCGACCGAGCCGCTGCCGTTTGGCGCCGTGGTGCCGGCGGTCAACGAGGTCAACATCAAGGACCCGGCCGCGGTGGCCGGGGCGCTCCGCCGCGCCCTGGACCAGTTCGGACGCCGGCCCCGGCGGGCGGCGCTGGTCGTTCCCGATGCGGTGGCCAAGGTGTCGATCGTGAAGTTCGAGGAGGTGCCGACGCGGAGTCACGACCTCGACGAGCTGGTCCGATGGCAGGTCCGGAAGACCGCGCCGTTCCGGATCGAGGATGCGCAGGTGGTCTACAGCCGCGGGCTGACCGACGACACCGGGGCGACTGATTTCGTCGTGGCCCTGACCCGGCGGAGCATCATCGAGGAGTACGAGCAGGTGTGCGCGGAGGTTGGCGTGCACGCCGGCGTGGTGGATCTGTCGAGCTTCAACATCGTCAACACGGTGATCAGCGGTGATCGCGTCGATGGCGATTGGCTGCTGGTGCACGTGGCGCCCGAGAGCAGCACGATCACGATCATGCGCGGCGACCAGCTCATCCTGTTTCGCAACCGGCCGGCCGAGGCCGGTGCCCAGCTGGCCGATCTCGTGTATCAGACGTCGATGTACTACGAAGATCGGCTGTTGGGCACGGGCTTTGCGCTGGTGTTCCTGGTCGGGGCCTCGGGCGGTGTGGGCGAGGCGATTCGCAAGGGGCTCGAGGGTCGACTGGGCGGGAGCGTCGAGTCGGTGGACCCGCGCCGCGTGGCCTCGCTGGCGGACCGGATCGATGCGTCGCCCGACCTGCTCGATCGGCTGACCGCCCCCCTCGGTGTCCTGGTCAGGGAGCACCCCGCGACCTAGGCGAGACCGGTCATGCTGCGAACGAACCTGGCGACCCGACCGTTCTACAATGAGCGCGGCATCCACGTCGGCCTGGTCGCGCTGGCGATCGTGGTGGTCGGCCTGACCGGCTTCAACGTCACCCGAATCGTGGAGCTGTCGCGCAGCCACACTGACTTGGGCCTGCGCGTGGCGCAGGATGAGGCCGCGGCGCGCGAGATGGTCGGGGAGACCGAGGCGGTGCGGCTGCAGATCGACGGTGCAGAGTTGCGGGTCGTGACCGACGCGGTCCGCGAGGCCAACGGGCTGATCGGGCTGCGGATGTTCTCGTGGACCGAGTTGTTCAACCGCATCGAGACGACGCTGCCGCCGGACGTGATGCTGACGTCGGTCCGACCGGAGGTCGACGGCGAGTACGTGTCGGTCGCGATGGTCGTCTTGGGCCGGCGGATCGAAGCGATCGATCGATTCATCGAGGCGCTGGAGGCCACGGGGTCGTTCGAGGAGTTGCTCGCCCGCCAGGAAGAAGCAACGGACGACGGAATGTTTCGCACGGTGCTGCGCGGTCGCTATCTTGGTGTAGCGGCGGCAGCGGTGGGCGCGCAGCCCGCGGAGCCTGGGCCGTGACGGCACTCAAGCGCATCACCGCGGAGAAGCGCCTGTTCATTCTGCCGCTGGTCGTGGGCCTTGCGCTCAACGCCGCGCTGTTCGCGCTGGCGGTCTACCCGTTGACGGTCCGAGTTGCCAACGCCAAGCTGCTGGCAGCGGCGGCCGTCGAGTCGCTCGAGGATGCCGAGCAGGCGCAGGCCGAAGCCCTCGCGATCCTCGAGAGCAAGTCGCGCGCGGACGCGGATCTTCGGACGTTCTACGAAGAGGTGTTGCCGCTCGGTCTGCCCAGCGCGCGGCGGATTACCTACGCGCAGCTCGCGGCGATGGCCGAAGGCGCGAACCTCCGCCACGATCGTCGGAGCAGCGTAGCCGAGCAGGATCGGGGCAGCCGTTTGGCGCGCCTGCGGACGACGATGGTGCTGGCCGGAGAATACGCCGATGTCCGGGAGTTTATCTATCAGCTGGAGACCGCCGACGCGTTCGTCGTGATCGAGGGGGTCAGCCTGGTCCAGCCGGACGAGGAGGCGACCTCGCTGGTCCTGACGCTCGAGGTCTCGACGTACTTCTGGTCGGATCAGTCTGATGCTGATGCGTGATCCGCGCGAGGTGGTCCGGAGGCCGGCCGGGCTGCTTGGCATGACAGCGGTTGCCACGTTTACCGTGTTCGCGGTGTCGTGCGGGCGGGGCCGGCTCGGGAGCAGCGGGCGGCGGCCCGGGGGGGCACGGCAGCAGGCGAGCCTGGGGGAGCGAGCGGCGTGTCGGGACTACCCCAGGTGGCTCTCGACGGCCTGGCCGGCGGACGGCATCGGCGCATCGGGGTCGAGCCTGCTGGCCGCCGTGCTGTTCGAGGCGACGGTGGCCGGAACCGCGGCGCTGGGCTTGAGCGGCGTCGGGACGACGCCCGAGGGCGAGCTCGTGCCGCTCGCGTTCCCACCGGTCGCGATTACGGTCCGATGAAGCGCCTGACCGGCGGCGCCGGCTACACCTTCGTAGAACTGCTGGTGGTCAGCACGATCCTGCTGGCGCTGGCGTCCGCGATCATGCCGCTCGCGCAGGTGACGATGCAGCGGCAGCGCGAGGTGGAACTGCGCCGCGTCCTGCGGGAGATGCGGACGGCGATCGACCGCTACAAGGACGCCGTGGACACCGGCGCCATCAGCCTGATCGATGTGGAGCCCGGCAGCGAGGGGTATCCGCCCGATCTCGACACGCTCGTCGAGGGCGTGCCGATGGCGAACGACGCGTCGGGCCGGACCTTGAAGTTCCTGCGCCGCATCCCGATCGACCCGTTGACGAAGAGCAACGAGTGGGGCCTTCGCTCGTATCAGGACGACGCTGATACCAGGTCCTGGGGCGGCGAGAACGTGTACGACGTCTTCACCACGAGCCGGGGCACCGGTCTCGATGGGACCGAGTATCGGACGTGGTGAGGGCTGACGGAGCGGACGTGGACATGACGGCGAGTTGGTGGCGGGGCCGATGTCGGAGCGGTGCCGGTGGTTGGACGCTGGTCGAACTGCTGATCGTGATCTCGCTGATCACGCTGTTGGCGGGTATCTCCCTGGCGTCGTACCGCACGGCGGTGGTCCGATCGCGCGAGGCGGTGCTGAAGGAAGATCTCTTCCGGATGCGCGACGCCATCGACCAGTATTTTGCCGACAAGTCGGTCTATCCCCCGGCGCTGGACTCGCTCGTGGCTGATGGCTACATCCGCCAGGTCCCGGAAGACCCGTTTACCGGATCGCCGGCCACGTGGCAGACCGTCCTGGCCGAACCCGACTTCGACAATCCAACGGCCACGCTCGGGGTCTTCGACGTGAAGAGCGGCGCCGAAGGAATGGCGCTCGACGGCACTCCTTACGCCGAATGGTAGCGGGCGGCGATCGCCGCCGCGCAGCTACTGGATCAAGACCTCAATCTGCGCCGAGGCCCGGCGGCCGTCCGCGTCGATGGCGTCACGGTCACGGTCTGGATGCTCACATCCTCGGGCCGTAGACGTGACTGGTGACGGCGCCACTCGTCGTGACGGACGTGCCGTCACCGAAGGTCCAGTCGTAGCGGACGATGTTGGCAGTGGTCGGGGTGACCGCCGCTGTGAACGTGACGTTCACGGGCGCCGTGCCCGTGCCGCTCGTGAGGTCGGAGGTCAGGGTGAGGCTCAGTGGGGTCACCTCTTCCTCGGCCACGACGACGGTACTCGTGACGGTCGTGCTGTCGCCGCCGGTGTCGGTCGCGGTGACCGTGACGACATAGGTGCTGTCACGGCGGTAGACGTGCGCCACGGTGCCCGTGCCTGCGAGCGCGCCGAGGGACTGCTCCGAGCCGTCGCCGAAGTCGATCGTCATCGTCCGGATCGGAGTCGCACCCGCTGTGACCGACAGCGTGAACGTGGCACCCTCGCCCTCGGTGACGGGGGAAGGCACCGTCAGGGCGACGGTTGGCGCGATGATCACCGTCACCGCGATGTCGGTGAAGACGTTCCCGAGCGTTGCGGTGACCGTAGCATCTTGGCTGGTCGTCAGCCGGACGCGGCTTCGCCCGCGTTGTTCGTCGGGACGATCGTCTTGGCCAGTGACCGGCGCTCGTCGTGAAGGCCACCGGCACCCCGGCCACCCGCTTGCCGGTCTCGTCGGTCACGAACGCGACGATTTGCACCGTTTCGCCGGTCGACGGGACGACGCTCGGGTTGGCCGTCACGACGATGGTCGAGGCCGCGGCGCCGCCGATCTGGACGTCCACGCTCTCGGAGATGGCGTCGCCCGAGAGGGCGCCAACGGTGGCCAGGCCAGACCGGCGTCCGGCGTTCAGTCTGACGAGGACCTTCCCGTTCTCGGTACGTGCCTCGCGGGGCGAGATCGTACCGAGCGTCGTGGTGAACGTCACCAGCGTGCCATTTTGCACGGCGATGCCGTTGATCGGCAGCAGCAGCGGCGAGATGGCGAGCGTGATGGCCGATTGGGTCGGGGCGAGGAGCGGAACCGTGTTGCAGGCGGCACCGGGGCCGAGAACGGCTGCGGCGATGACGGTAACCAGCACCGCGCGCCGCCACGGCGAGGTAAGCGTCCTTGATCTCATCGAACCCGAAGGCGATGATGTCGGCATGACTGGAGGGGGGCAAGCGGTGCGCTTGGCCGATGCGCGCGGCTACGCGATGGCCGCGCTGCTCGTCGCGCTGGCGGTGATGAGCGTAATGCTCTCGGTCGCGCTGCCGGTGTGGCGGCAGGCGATGCAGCGGGAGAAGGAGGCCGAGCTCGTCTTCCGGGGGGAGCAGTACGCGCGAGCCGTCGCGCTGTTCCAGCGGAAGTTCGCCGGCGCCTTTCCCCCCAGCATCGAACTGCTGGTCGAGCAGAGGTTTCTGCGCCAGGAGTACGCCGATCCGATGGTCGAGGACGGCGAGTTCCAGGTGCTCTATCAGACCACTGCGGTGCCAGGCACCACGCCAGGGGCCGGACTGCCGGGCAGTGCGGCAGCGGGCGGCGGCGGTGCGCGAGGCGGGTCGACGGCGCCGGCCAACGCCTTCTCGTCAACGTCAGGGTCGTCGGCGTTCGACACCGGGGAGGGTGGCGTTCGGGGAGGCGTGGTCGGGGTCGTCAGCAAGAGCGAAGCCGAGTCGCTGAGGCTCTACCAGGGGCGCTCGCGGTACAACGAGTGGGTCTTCCTGTACACGAACGTGAACGGGCAGGCCGGCGCCGGCGCCGCTGGCGCAGCGGGGCAGGTCGGTCCCGGGGCTGAAGGCGCCGGCGCCGGCCGCCGTCCGAGCGCCGGTGGTCGGAGCGGTAGCGGTCAGGCGCCGGGTGGGCGTCGGCCGGGCCAGTCGAGCGGCGTCGGAGGGCGTGGTGCGGGTCCGGCAGGGCCGGCTGGCCAGCGGCCCCCACCGCCGCGCTGAGCGGTCGAGGCCGCGGGTGGCCTGTGCTTAGTCGGTCACGCTCTTCCAGCCGCGCTTCTTCAGGTGGTGGTGCAGCAGGAACCCGGCGCCCAGCGCGCAGGCGGCATACGGCACCGCGGCCGAGAGCGACTGGAAGAGCAGCGCACCGATTCCGAACAGCGTGCTGTAGACGAGCACCCAGCCGGCGATCCAGTCGATGACCAGACTGCCGATCGCCTCCGGCGGTGGATCGCCGGCGGCGCGAGCGATTCGGGCCCATCCCGGACCGCCCGGCCGGACCCTCCGGTAGAACGCAATGAGGTGATCCATCGGCTCGGGTGGGGTCAGGAAGGTCACGACAAGCCAGCAGACGGTCGTCCACGTGACGAGGTAGAAGAGGGTGGACGGGAACGCCACCTCGGTGAAGAGCTTGAGGTAGGCGAAGCCGATCGCCGGCGCCACCAGCGCGGTCACCTCCGACCACGCGTTCACGCGCCACCAGTACCACCGGAGAATCAGGACTAGACCGATGCCGGCGCCGGACTCGAGAATGAACTCCCACGCCTGGCGGATGCTCTCGAGATAGAAGGTCGTCACCCCGCCGAGTGCCATCAGGATGAGCGTCGTCAGGCGCGCCGCCCTGATGTAGTGCCGGTCGTCCGCATCCGCACGGACGAAGCGCCGGTAGAAGTCGTTGATGACGTAGGAGCAGCCCCAGTTGAGCTGCGTGCCGATCGTGGACATGTAGGCGGCGAAGAAGGCGCCCAGCAGCAGACCGCGCCACCCTACGGGCAGATGATCCCGGAGGACCATGACGTAGGCGGCCTCGCGGTCGGCCACCGACGGGTACAGCACGATCGAGGCGAGTCCCACGAGAATCCAGGGCCAGGGTCGGATGCAGTAATGGGCGATCGTGAACCAGAGCGTGGCTAGCAGCGAATGGCGCTCGTCCTTCGCTGACATCATCCGCTGCGCGACGTAGCCGCCGCCACTGGCTTCCTGGCCCGGGTACCAGCTGGCCCACCACTGCACGCCGACGAACGCGATGAACGCGGCGACCGGGAGAGCGAACGTCTCGGCCGTCGACGCGTCGCCGCCGATCGTTGGCATGAACTGGAACGTCGAGTCGGGAAGCGATTCCCGCAGACCGGCGATGCCGCCGACTGCCGGCAACCGCAGCGCGAACCAGGCGAGTGCGATGGTGCCGCCTATGGCCAGGATGAATTGCACGAGGTCGCCCATGACGACGCCCCAGAGGCCCGAGACCGACGAGTACACCCCGGTGAAGGCCAGGCTGATGAGCACCGCCGTCAAGCGGTCCCAGCCCATCGTGACCAGCAGGATCTTGGCCATGGCCAGGTTGACCCAGCCCATGATGAGGAAGTTGATCGGCAGGCCGAGGTACAGCGCCCGGAAGCCCCGGAGAAAGGCGGCGGGCCGCCCCGTGTAACGCAGTTCGGCGAACTCGACGTCGGTCAGGATGCCGGCGCGGCGCCAGAGTCGGGCGAAGAAGAACACCGCCAGCGTGCTCCCAAGGGCGGCGTTCCACCAGATCCAGTTGCCGGCGATCCCGTCCCGCGCGACGATGCCGGCGACGGCGAGCGGGGTGTCGGCCGCGAATGTCGTGGCGACCATCGACGTGCCGGCGAGCCACCACGGCAGCGAGCGCCCAGAGAGAAAGTACTGGTCGACGCTAGTGCCGGCACGACGGTAGAAGGCCATGCCGATGGCAAGGACGACCACGAAGTATCCGATGATGACCGCCCAGTCGATCGCCGTCAGCGTCATGGCGGATCAGTCGGTGACGGCGCGGTCCGCCACGTCGACCACGGCGTCGTGCAGGGCGCGTCGGACGGCCTGGATAGCCTCGGCCTCGAGCACGGCAGGGTGGACCCGATTGGTCAGGAACACGATGTAGAGATCGCGCGCGGGATCGATCCAGAGCGAGGTGCCGGTGAACCCGGTGTGCCCGATCGCCGAGGACGACAGGCGGCGCCCGCACGACGAGGTCGGCAGCATCGTATCCCACCCTAGCGCTCGGGAACTGCCTGGCACGCCGACGCGCCGGACAAAGTGGCGCACGGTGTCCGGCCGGGCGAGGGTCGGCGCGCCCGCCAGCCCGTTCAGGACCAGGCGCGCGAATCGTCCCACGGCGGCGGCCGTGCCGAAGAGTCCGGTGTGGCCGGCCACCCCGCCGAGCGCCCAGCCGTTGTCGTCGTGCACTTCGCCGACCAGGCGGCGTCCACGCCAGCGGTTGTCCCCGGCGGGCGCGATCGAACCGGGCGCGGGCGTCGGCACGTATCGCAGGCCGGCCAGGCCACAGGCCTCAGCCACGCGCTCGAACTGTGCGTCGAGCCCCTCCTTACCCAGGTCTTCGAGTAGAAACCCGAGCAGGATGAAGCCGAGGTCGCTGTAGACCGACTTCGTGCGGGGCCGGTACTCGAGCGGAAGCCGGCAGATCCGTGGCTCGAACTCGGTGCGACCGACTCGATCTCGAAATAGCGGCTGGTGCGCCGCGAGGCCGCCGGTGTGCGCCAGGAGGTCCGCGATCGTCACGCCGGATCGGTCGTCGCCGCGCCAGAGGGCTAGGTGTTCGCCGATGCGGTCGGTGAGCGCGAGGTGTCCGTCGTCGAGGTGATGCATGGTGAGCGTCGTCGTCGCGACGACCTTGGTGAGCGAGGCGAGATCGAAGACGGTGTCGAGGCTCGTGGGCGCGGCGCCTGCGTCGTAGGTCAGGGTGCCCCAGGCGCCCACCCACAGCGGGCCGTCGGCGCGGCCGATCTCCAGGGTGGCCGCCGGGAAAATACGGGCCTCGACGGCCCGTCCGATGATCGCCGAGACCTCGCCGAAGCTCACGCGGCTGCTCCTGACGGATCGGCGGCGAGGGCGTGCGCCAGCCAGGCGGCTCCGAACGTCGCACTCGAGCCGATGAGGACATACCACTGCCACGAGATCGGTGTGAACGTTCGGATGCCGAGCATGAAGAGGATGCCGGCCACGATGCCAACCAGGGCGGCCCGCGGCCCGATCCGCGTCGTCAGGGTGCCGAGCAGAAACGTCCCGAGCAGGACGCCGTTGGTGAACGAGGCGATGCCAAGGACCTCGTCGACGACGCGGGTCGACAGTTCGATGGCCGCGACGGCGACACCGAGTTGGACCACGCCCCAGCCAACCGTGGCCCAGCGCGAGACCGTCAGGTAGTGCCGTTCGGATCGGGCGTGGCCCGTCAGCGGCATGTAGAAATCGGCGAGCAGGGCGGCCGACGACGAGTTCAGGGAGGACGACAGCGTGGACATGGCGGCCGCGAAGATGGCGGCGAGGACCAGGCCGACGATCCCCGGTGGGAAGTGCGTCACGATGAAGTGCGGCAGGATGCGGTCGGTCTGTACCGCTCCACCCACCGTGAACGCGGCGATGTCGCCTGGCGCGTAGGTCGTGTAGTAGACCCACAGCATCACGCCGATGAGCAGGAACAGGACGAACTGTGTGAACACCACGACGCCGCTGACGAGGAGCGCCGTCGTCGCCTGGCGCGGTCCCCGGCTGCATAGATACCGCTGCACCATGAGTTGATCGGTGCCGTGCGTGGCGGTCGTGAGGAAGGCGCCACCGATGACGCCCGACCAGAACGTGTAGTCGCGAGAGAGGCTCAGGCTGAAGTCGAAGAGCCGGAACTTGCCGGCCGCGCCGGCCACCTCGACCACCTCGGTCCAGCCGCCCGGAATGCGGTCGAGGGCGATCGTCGCGGCGAATCCGGTGCCGATCAGGTAAATGGCCAGCTGGATCACGTCGGTCCAGATGACGGCTCTCATCCCGCCGAGAAAGGTGTAGGCAATGGTCACGGCCGCGATCGCCAGCACGGACAGGACGAGCAGGCCGGTCGTGGGCTCCAGCCCCGGGAGCCACCGTGCCGCGAGCGCGCTGGTGCCTGGCATGACGAGCAGTAGCGCGGACAGGACGAGCCCGGTGGCGAACAGGCGGAAGCCGTCAGCGAGACTGCGTGTGACGAGAAACAGCGCCGAGGCGAGTCGGCGCACGTTGTCGTCGAAGCGGCGGCCGAGTATCTCGTAGACGGTCAGGAGGTCGCCGCGAAAGTACGCCGGGATGAACAGCAGGGTGATCGCCACTCGGCCGACGAGATAGCCGACGACCAGTTGGAGGAAGGTCAGATCGGCGCCGTAGGCGAATCCCGGCACGCTGATCAAGCTGACCGTGCTGGTCTCGGTGGCGACGATCGAGCCCATGATCGCCCACCAGGGGATCCGACGTCCGGTGATGAAGTAGTCGCGGACGTCGCGCTGCGCCCGCGAGAAATAGGCGCCCAGCAGGACGGTCCCGAGGAGGTAGGCGACCAGGACGATGAGATCCAGTGCGCGCATCGGGAATGTCCGAGCGGTCCACCGCTGCCGCGGGGCGACGCGGTGGGCCGCGGTTACCGGGATCCGGTTGCGACGGTGTTGATGCCGAAGGCCGCCTCGGCGACCTGGGCGAGGTAGTCAGCGCCGTGCTGCGCCTGATCGGTCAGGCTGTCGTACGAGAAGAGGACGATCCCGTCGGCGCGGTGTCGGCGTGCGGCGCGAATGTTGTCGATCGTTTGTCCGGGTGAGAGGCGGTACGCCCCGATCCCGGCCCAGAGATCGTTCGAGGTGGCGATCTCCCGTATGGCGGCGATCTGCGATTCGAACACGGCGGGGTCCTGAGTGTAGGCCATCGGGCAGGCGACATCGAGGAGGCCGCTTTCGAGCCAGGTCCGCCAATCCTGGAAGCGGTGCGCCAGGGCGTCGGCTTCGTCGGGGACGAGCGCGGCGCTGAAGACCGCATCGGGGCGGCGGCGCTTCACCACGGTGCGGAGCCGCATCAGGAGCGACGTCAGACGCGAGCGGCGCAGCGCGGTCCACCGTTCGGGATAGCGGTCGGCGTAGGCCGTGGGCCGAACGCGGGCGCGGGCATCCATGCGCAGGCGTTCCTCACCGGACAGATGCGGCCGGACGTCGGCGCGCAACTCCGCCATGGCCGACCGGCTGAAGTCGAAGCGGTCGTCGGGGAATCGGATGTAGTCGAGGTGGATACCGTCGACCGGGTAGCGGGCGACCAGATCGTCGAGGACCTCGGCCGTGTACTCCGCGGTGCCCGGCGCGAGCGGCGACAGATAGAGGCCTTCCACGGCGTCGAGGTGTTCCCGCGTCCAGCGCGACAGCCGGCCGAGGTAGCTTGGAGTGTCCGGCTCGATCGTGGCCAGTTGCTCCGCCAGGTCGCGAGGGACCATCAGCCACTCGGGGTGCCGGTACACGATGTGCTGCCGGGACGCCGGCAGGTCGTTGGCACTGGCCACGAGGTTGACGTTGACCCACGCATGCACCCGCAGGCCCTCGGCGTGGGCCGAAGCGATCAGCGCCTGGAGCGGGTCGAAGCTCGCCTGCTGGAACGCCAGCGCCGCGGCGCGCGGGTCGACCCCGGCGGTGAAATAGGCATCGCCTCGACCGCGCACCTGCACGAGCACCGTGTTGAATCCGTGATCGCGGGCGGTTCTGACGATGGCTTCGACCGAGGAGGGTGAGGTCAGCGACGTGCGGACCACCCAGAGTGCCCGTACTTCATCCAGGGGCTGGCTCGCTGCCGAGGTCGGCAGCACGCATGCCAGCAGAAGCGCGGCGAGGGCGCGGATGGACTGAACGAGCATGGGGAGCGTCGTCGGGGGCAAAGGAAACGAGTGACTGTATCAGGCAGGTTAACGCACTGTCAACGCGGCACTTCAGCTCAACCCGCGTCGAGCGTCAAGGACCTGCCGGAGCCGTGCCTCGGCGTCCTCGCCGATGGCGTCGCCGACGGAGTCGCCGGCGGCCTTGAGACGGCTCATCGCCTTGGTATACGAGTCACCGGTCTTCTGCATGACGATCGCGGCCTTGATGTTCCAGCGCGCATCATGCAGCAGCACGTCGGCGTCGTCGTATTCCAGATCGGTGATGAGGCCGATGATGCGGAGGGCTCGGTCACGGTGCTTCTGCGACCCGGTCTTCACGTCGACCATCAGATTGCCGTAGGTCTTGCCGAGTCGGACCATCGGGATGGTGGTCAGCATGTTGAGAACCATCTTCGTGGCCGTTCCGGCCTTGAGCCGCGTCGAGCCAGCAATGACCTCGGCCCCGACGACCGGCGCGATGGTGACGTCGACGAAGGTCTGCAGTTCGGTGCCGGGCCAGCAGGTGACGAAGACCGTCTTGGCGCCGGCCTTGCGGGAGCGCGTCAGTCCCCCACGGACGAACGGCGTCATCCCACTGGCCGAGATCCCAATCAGGACGTCACGCTTGGTCGGTCGGATTCGCGCGACGGCCCTGACACCACTCTCGTAGCTGTCGTCCAGGGCTTCCTTCGACCGGAAGAACGCGTCGCGGCCGTCCGCCATGATCGCCTGGACGAGGGTCGAGGACGTACCGAACGTCGGCGACATCTCCGCGGCTTCGAGCACGCCGAGTCGGCCGCTCGTGCCAGCGCCGACAAAGACGAGTCGGCCGCCCTTCCGGAGCGCCTCGGTGACCAGATCGACGACCACGGCGATGCGCGCGCGCTCGCGGTGGACCGCGCTCACGATTCTTCGGTCTTCGGCGACCATCAGATCGACGATGTCGGCGGTCGACGCCTTGTCGATCCCCATGCTGGCCGGATTGATGGCTTCGGTCGGCAGGGCCTGCCACTTGGAACTGGAAACTTTGCCGGCCGCGGGTCGGCGGGGGCTGCGGCGATTGCTATCCGCGGACATGTTCGCGATTGGTGGCTAGCGTGGCCGGTTCCGGCCTGGCATGCATGTTAGGCTGAGGCCGTTCAGGGAAGGTTACTCGAACTTGCGGGTCTCCGAGAAGGGCCGCGACGGGAGGGAGAGTGATGAGCGCGACTTCGAGTGGTGCGGGCCTTCGGCACGGAGTCCTGGCAGTGCTGGTCGTCGGCGTCCTGGGCGCGAGTCTCGGGTGCGGCGGCGCGCCGGCCCCGGAGGCGCGGGACACGCTTGTCTTCGCGGCGCCGGCGGATGCCACGGTGCTCGATCCCCACAACACGACGGACAGCCAGTCCGATCAGGTCGTCCTGATGCTGTTCGATACGCTCATCACGTTCGACCAGGAGATGAACATCGTCCCGGATCTGGCCGAACGCTGGAAGGTCGCCGAGGATCAGGTGACCTGGACCTTCCATCTGCGTGAAGGCGTGACGTTCCACGACGGCGCCAGGTTCGATGCGGAAGCCGTGCGGGCCAACTTCGCGCGCGTCCTCGACCCCGAGCAGAATCACAAGCGGTTGCCGCTCTTCGAGATGATCGATCACGTCGAAGTGATAGACGACTACACGGTGAATATCGTGACGGCGTATCCGTTCGGGGCGTTCGAGCCGACGATGGCGCACGTGTCCGCGGCGATCCTGAGCCCGGCGGCGGCGGCGACGCACGGCGGTGAGTTTGGCCGTTCCGCGGAAGCCACGTCCGGGACGGGGCCGTACCGGGTTGTCAGGTGGACGAAGGATTTCGAGATCGTCCTCGAACGCTTCGACGATTACTGGGGCGAGGCGCCCCCGGTGAAGCGGGTCGAGTATCGGCCGATTCCAGAGGCGGCGTCGCGCGTGATCGCCCTCGAGGCGGGTGACGTCGACGTGATCACCCACATCCCGCCGACGGACCTCGCGCGCCTGGAGGAGGAGGCAGCAATCGACGTGCACAAGGTCGTGAGTATCGGCGCGCAGCAGTTCCGGTTCAACCATGCGCGGCCGCCGTTCGACGACCCGCGCGTGATCCAGGCGATCTCCTATGCGATCGACCGGCGCGCCATCGTCGAGAATCTGATGCCTGGGCTGGTCGAGGTGTCGACCGGCGCGCTCACGCCGATCATGCGGGGCTACGCCGAACTGGGCGAGATCAGCCAGGATCAGGGTCGGGCGCGCGCGCTGCTGGCCGAGGCCGGCTATCCGGACGGCTTCTCGACGACGATTTCAACGACGCCCAGGTACCTGATGGGCGTGGAACTGGCCGAGGTCATGGCGGCGCAGCTCGGCGAGGTCGGCATCGAGGTCGACATCAACGTGTTGGACTGGGGATCGATGGTCGCGTTCTGGGAGGGCCTGCTGCCGGAGAACAATCCGCAGGAGATCTTCATCATGGGCGCCGGGGCCTCGACGGCCGACGCCGACTGGGGGCTCCGGCCGATCTTCCAGACCCACCCGACCAACGAGAACAACTACGGCTACTACTCGAACGCCGAGTTCGATCGGGTGATCCAGGAGGCGATGCGGGAGACCGATCCCGACGCCAGGCAGGAGCTGTATCGCCGCGCCCAGGAGATCGTGTACCTCGAAGATCCTGGAGCAGTCTGGCTCTACGACAACTACTTCATCCTGGGCGCCCGGAGCGGCGTCGTGGACATCACGCTATCGCCGCTCGGCGTCGTGACCTTCGAGCGGGCCGCCTTCAGAGAGTGACCGCCGCCCTCGCCGCGTTCGGCCGTCACGTCGCGCGTGCGCTCGTGCAGGTCGTGCCCGTCCTGTTCGGCATCTCGCTGCTCGTCTTCCTCGTCGTCCACTTCATTCCCGGCGATCCGGCCGTCATCGCGGCGGGTCTCGAGTCGAGTCCGGAGGTCGTTGAGCGGATCCGGACGGAGCTGGGGCTCGACTTGCCGCTCCACCAGCAGTTCTGGCGTTTCCTGAGTGGTGCGGTGCAGGGGGACCTGGGCGAGTCGATTCGCACGGGCCGGCCGGTAGCGCAGGAGATTGTCGAGCGGTTTCCCCACACCTTTCGGATCGCCCTGGGTGGGACGCTGCTGGCCGCGCTGCTCGGGCTCCTGGTCGGCGTCACGGCGGCGATCCACCACAACCGCCTCTGGGACAACCTCATCATGGTGTTGACGCTGGTGGCCGTGTCGACGCCGTCGTACTGGCTGGCCCTGATGTTGATGCTCCTGTTCTCGCTCGAACTGCGCCTGTTGCCGTCGATCGGGGTCGGCACGCCGCTGCACTACGTCTTGCCGATCCTGACGCTCGGCATGCAGTCGGCCGGCCTCATCGCCCGGATGACGCGGTCGACGATGCTCGAGGTGCTGCGTCAGGAGTACATCCGGACCGCGCGAGCCAAGGGCCTGGTCGAGGTCGTGGTCGTCTACAAGCACGCGCTGCGGAACACGCTCATCCCGATCGTGAGCCTCATCGGGCTCCGGTTCGGCGGCCTGCTCGCGGGCACGGTGCTCGTGGAGAGCGTCTTCGCCATTCCGGGCATGGGACGGATGATCGTCGAGGCGGTGCTCAACCGCGACTTTCCACTCCTTCAGGGATCGGTGCTGGTCGTGGCGACCGTGTTCGTCCTGACGAATCTGCTGGTCGACCTGGTCTACGCCATCGTCGATCCGCGGCTGCGAACGGCCTGAGCGGGGCGCACATGCTGCAGCGATTCCGGGCGAACACGGCGGCGGTGGGTGGGGCAACGGTGATCGCGCTGTTCATCGCGGTCGCGGTCGTCGGTCCATCGTTCGCGCCCCACGATCCCCTGGCGCAGGATCTGTTTTCGAACTACCAGTCATCGAGTTGGGCGCATCCGCTCGGGACCGACCATCTGGGTCGGGACAATCTCAGCCGGATGATCTACGGTGCGCGCGTCTCGTTGACCATCAGCGTGACCAGTGTGGTGTTCGGACTGATCATCGGCATGGCGATCGGGCTCGTGGCGGCCTACAGCCGGGGTATCGTCGATGTCGTCTTGATGCGAGTCGTCGACATGCTGCTCGCGTTTCCCGACATTCTGCTGGCGATCGCGATCATCGCCGTGCTGGGTGAAGGGATCGTTAACACGATCATCGCCGTGGTGGTCTACAGCGTGCCGCAGTTCGCCCGGATCGTGCGTGGTGCCGCGCTCTCCGTCATCGAAGCGGACTTTGTCAGCGCGGGCCGGGCCTTGGGTGCGTCGCATCCGCGTCTCGTGCTCCGCCACGTCGTGCCGAACTGTCTGTCGCCGATCGTCGTGCACGCGACGATCATGCTCGGGACGGCGATTCTCATCGCCTCCGGTCTTTCTTTTCTAGGCCTTGGGGTGCAGCCGCCCGATCCCGAGTGGGGCGCGATGCTGTCGAAGGGGCGAGAGTTGCTGCGGAGCACGCCGATCGCCGCGGTGGCGCCGGGCGTTGCCATTACCGTGGTCGTGCTGAGTTTCAGCATCGTCGGCGACGGTCTGCGCGATGCGCTGGATCCGAAGCTGGAACGGGAGGTGCGGTGAGATGAGTTCGACGAACGTTAGACGCGGTCTGGCGGCGGTGGTGGCGGCGATTGCGCTAACGGCGTCGGCGTGTACGTCGCCGGTGCCCAGGGAGGCGCCCGCCGAGGGCGCGGCGACGCCACCGAACGTCATCTACATCCTTGCCGACGATCTGGGCTACGGCGACCTCGGCGTCTACGGTCAGGACGTGGTCTCGACGCCCAACCTCGACCGTCTGGCGGCGGAGGGACTGGTCTTCACACAGCACTACGCTGGGTCGACCGTCTGTGCGCCGTCGCGGGCGGTGTTGATGTCGGGACTGCACACCGGCCATACGGTGATTCGCGGGAACCGAGAGGTCCAGCCGGAAGGGCAGCACCCGATTCCGGACAGCCGCGTGACGTTGGCGGAGCGGCTCAAGGCGGGGGGTTATCGGACTGCGGCGATCGGGAAGTGGGGCCTGGGCGCGCCGGAGACCGCGGGCGTGCCCACGCGGCAGGGCTTCGACTATTTCTTCGGCTACAACGACCAGCGCGAAGCCCACTCGTACTATCCGGATCACCTCTGGCGGAACGAGGTGTGGGTGGATCTCGAAGAGAACCGCGATGGTGCGCGGGGCACTTACAGCCACGGTCTGCTGGTCGAGGACGCCCTACGCTACCTGCGTGAGGCTGACGACCGCCCGTTCTTCCTCTACCTCCCGTTCACGATCCCGCATGCCGGCCTCGACGCGCCGGAGGACTCGATGGCGCCGTACCGCGGCCAGTTCGACGAGACGCCCTGGGAGGGGCAGCGCCGGTACATCACGCAGGCCACGCCGCGCGCTGCGTTTGCCGGGATGGTGTCGAGGCTCGATCGAGACGTGGGCCGCATCGTCGACCTCGTCGACGAGCTGGGGCTGTCCGAGCGGACACTCGTGATCTTCACGAGCGACAACGGGCCGCATCAGGAAGCCGGGGCCGACCCGGTCTTCTTCGGAAGTAGCGGTGGGCTGCGCGGCATCAAGCGCGATCTCTACGAAGGCGGGATCCGGGTGCCCATGATCGCGCGCGGGCCGGGCACCGTCGCCGCCGGGGCGACAACGGATCACGTGTCGGCGTTCTGGGACGTGACGCCGACGATGCTCGATCTGGCCGGCGCGCCGCCGGCCTCAGGCCTGGACGGTCTCTCGTTTGCGGCGACGCTCCTGAACGAGCCGCAGCAGACGCACGAGTACCTCTACTGGGAGTTTCACGAGCAGGGCGGCAAGCAGGCGGTCCGGATGGGGGACTGGAAGGCGGTGCGACTGGAGGTCCTGGAGGATCCGGAGGGCCCAATCGAGCTGTTCGATCTGTCGACCGATCCGATCGAGGCGCGTGATGTCGCCGGCGAGCACTCCGACGTGGTGGCCAGGATGACCGAATTGATGCGTGAGGCGCACGCGCCGTCCGATCTGTTCCCGTTTCCCGGAGACCAACCATGAGGCCGACGAGCGATCACACCGCCCCGCGTTGTCCATCGATCGCGGCGCTGGCGAGCTGGATCGAAGAGTCGAACGACCTGGGCCGGATGCCGGAGGCCCCGGAGATTCACCAGTGCTGGGAGCGCCAGATGCAGCAGAACTATGATGCCTGCATCGACGCGATGCTGGAGGCGCGGCGCCGGCGATGCCAGGCGCGGTAACCCCAGAATCCACTTGTCTTGACGTGCCTGGCTTGTTCTGGACGGCGGGGGCGGCGTTGCTCCTCGGTCACTTGGGCCCGCCAAACTCCCTCGTCGCGCCTTGCCCTCGCCGCCCAACCCGGCGTCAGACCCCGTCAGGTCAAGTGAACTCAGGGGTTAGCGAGCCGGCGACGACATCTGCTCGAGTGCCAGCATCAGGGCATGCGTGCCGCGCTGGCCGTAGCCCTGCGCCTGGACCGCCAGGTACAGCTGATGCACGAGCGCCAGACCCGGCAGCGCGAGGCCCATCGCCTTGGCCTCGTCGAGGGCGATGCCCATGTCCTTGATGAAGTGCTCGACGAAGAAGCCGGGATCGAAATTGCGCTTCAAGATCCGGGGTGCGAGGTTATCGAGCGTCCAGCAGGCGGCGGCGCCGCCGCTGATGGCGCCCAGCATCGTGTCGAGGTCGAGACCGGCCTTGTGCCCGTACAGCAGGCTCTCGCAGACGCCGATCATCGTGCCGGCGATCACGATCTGGTTGCACATCTTCGCGTGCTGACCGCTGCCGGGGCCGCCCTGGTAGACGATCTTCTTCCCAAGCGTCTCGAAGAGCGGCATGACTGCATCCACGGCCGTCCGCTCGCCTCCGACCATGATCGACAACGCGGCGTTCTTGGCGCCGACGTCTCCGCCCGACACCGGCGCATCGACCGTCGCGACCTTGGCTCGCTCGCCTGCGGCGGCAATCTCGCGCGCCAGGCTTGGCTGCGTCGTCGTCATGTCGACGAAGATCGTGCCGGCTCTGGCGCGCGTGAAGAGGCCAGCCTCGCCGAGGTAGACATCACGCACGTCGGGCGGAAAGCCGACGATCGTCACGACGACATCCGATTGCTCGGCCACCTCGCGCGGGGAATCGGCCCAGGCGGCCCCCTCGTCGAGGAGCGGCTGCGCCTTCGATCGGGTGCGTGAATAGACTGTCACGGGATGGCCCTTGGCGAGCACGTGACCGCACATGGAGAGCCCCATCACGCCGGCGCCCACCCAGCCGATGCGGGTGGATCCGGTGACGGGCGTCGGAGTGGGTGTTGGCTGATCAGGCATCGCTACAGGAAACGTGAAGGCCGGAACGATGTCAAGGGTGCACGGGCCGTTTGACTTGGTGGGTGCGACGCGTCAGAATAGCCGTTCGGCTGCCTCGGAAGATGGTCCCCCCTGGCAGCATCACCATGACGCAGACCCGCGGCACGACGGCGACACCGAATATGATGACGGCGACGTGGATTATCACGCTCGCGACGCCGATGCGTGCGCGACAACGCCGGATGATGTAGCCGACCCAGATAGCGACAGAGGAACCTGAGGCCATCATCCGGAAGCGGGTGGTGGCTTTTTTTGTGCGGAAAGTGATGACGAGAGAACGCGAGGCGGCCGGCACGCTCGGCGTGGCGCTGGTCGGGTTCGGCACGGTGGGCCAGTCAGTGGCACGCATCCTGATCGGCGGGGCGGAGGGCTTGCGGCTGGTCCGTATCTGCAACCGTCACGTCGCGCGGAAACGCGTCGCCTGGGTGCCGGAGCGGGTGAGCTGGACGGAATCAATCGACGACGTTCTGACCTCCGACGTCGACGTGGTCGTGGAACTCATCGGCGGGACGGATCCGGCGCTCGAGTGGATGCGGCGTGCGCTCGAGGCCGGCAAGTCGGTGGTCACGGCGAACAAGCAGGCGATTGCACATCACGGGACCGAGTTGTTCAGCCTGGCGCGGCGGTACGGCGGGCGCCTCGGGTTCGAGGCCTCCGTCGCCGGCGGGATCCCCGTGATTCGCGGGATTCAGGAGGGCCTGGCGGCCGATGAGGTCGTGCGAATTCAGGGTATTCTGAACGGCACCTGCAACTTTATTCTTTCAGCGCTGGCCTCGTCTCCTCTTGCGTTCGAGACGGTGCTGGCTGACGCGCAGGCGCACGGATTCGCGGAGGCCGATCCGTCGGCCGATCTGGATGGGCTGGACGCGCAGGCCAAGATCGCCATCCTGTCGGCAATCGGGCTCGGGCGCCGGGTGGACCCCTCGGCGATCGAGTGCCGGTCGATCCGGGGTCTGGAGACTGGCGACTTCGATGCGGCCCGGACCCTCGGCTGCGCCGTTCGGCAGGTGTCGACAGCCGAGCGTATGGAGCCTGCGGGCGTGCGCGCGGCCGTGGGGCCGGCGCTGGTGAGGCTGGACTCGAGGCTCGCGCAGGTCGAGGGGAGCGAGAACGTTGTGCTGGTGGACGGCGCGCGGGGCGGTCAGACCGGATTCGTGGGCCACGGTGCGGGCGGCGATTCGACCGCAGTCGCGGTCGTGGCTGACCTGATGGCGATCGCCCGGAGAGATGGGCATGCGGCAACCGATTGTTTTCCGATCGACGGCGAGCCGCAGGCGGTTCATCCAATGGGCGCGCGGCCGTACTACCTGCGCGTGAGCGGCGGTACGGCCGCCGCGACCCAACTCGCGGCGTGCGGCGTGTCGGTGGCTCGCAGCCTCGATGTGGCGAACGGATGCGTCCGGCTCGTGACGGCGGCCGTGACGGGGGCCGAGGTCGAGGCGGCCATCGAGACTCTGGCGGCTGGGTCGACGCGGATCTCGGCCGCCCTACCGATGCTCGACGGGGCGGGAGGAGCATGATGAGCTTTTTCAGCGGACTGCAATGTCATCTCTGCGGCACGAAGTTTCCCGGTGAGGCGCTCTTTGTCTGCGACCAGTGCCTCGGCCCGCTCGAGGCGACCTACGACTACGACGGCGTGAAGCAGGTCCTGACACGAGAGGCGATTGCCGCTCGACCCGAGAATCTCTGGCGCTACAAGGAACTGTTGCCGGTCGAGGGGGCGCCCCGGACCGGGCTCAACTCGGGCTTCACGCCGCTGGTCAAGGCCGATCGGCTGGCGCGGGAGGTCGGCCTCGAGCGTCTGTATCTCAAGGACGATTCAGTCAACCACCCGACGCTGTCGTACAAGGACCGGGTGGTGTCGGTGGCCGCGACGCGGGCCGTCGAGCTGGGGTTCCGGGTCTTCGGGTGCGCGTCCACCGGAAACCTGGGGAACAGCGTCTCCGCGCACGCTGCGCGGATTGGACTCGAGTGCTACGTCTTTATTCCGAACACGCTCGAGCCCGGCAAGGTCCTGGGCACGGCGATTGCCGACGCGCATGTTATCGCGATCGACGGCACCTACGATGACGTCAACCGGCTCTGCACGCAGATGGCCGATCGGAACGGCTGGGCCTTCGCGAACATCAATTTGCGCAGCTACTACGCCGAAGGCGCCAAGACGCTGGCGTTCGAAGTGGCCGAGCAGCTCGAGTGGAGGCTGCCGCAGCATCTGGTCTCGCCGGTGGCCGGGGGCACGCTGCTGCCGCGGGTCGGCCGCGGATTCCGGGAACTGCGAGAGATCGGCCTGGTCGACGACGAGATGCCGAAGATTCACGCGGCGCAGGCGGCCGGCTGCGCACCCGTCGTCCGCGCGCTGAACGAGGGCTTGGAGTTCCCCGAACCGGTGAAGCCCGACACGATTGCGAAATCGATCGCGATCGGGAATCCGGCCGACGGGTTCCAGGTGCTGGAGACGGTCCGCGGGACGGGCGGCGCGGGCGCCATGGTGAGCGACGAACAGATCGTCGAGGCGATCAAGCTGTTGGCCCGCACGGAGGGGATCTTCACCGAACCGGCCGGCGGAACGACGCTGGCAGCGACGCTCGCGCTGGTCGAGGACGGTGTCATTCCTCGGGACGAGTCCGTGGTGGTGGCGATCACCGGCAACGGGTACAAGACGGCCGATGTGGTCTCGGATCGCCTGACGACACCGGTCCAGCTCGGCCGTTCGTTGAAGGAATTCGAGGCCTACCTCGCGTCGCGACCGACCGAGGCCGCGCGCCAGGTTCCAGTGAAGCGTGGCGCGGGACTGTAGTCCTGCGATGTGGCTATGAAGACAGAGCCCAACCAGACCGAAGTCGTCGAGGCCGAAGGCCATCTGATTGACTCGAACCTGCTCAACGTCATCTTCGACAAGGTTATCGAGCGGGGCGGGGCGTTCGAGGTGCTGGACTTCACGATCGGCCGAACCAACGACGACATGTCGCGTCTTCGCCTGAAGATTAAGGCGGAGAGCGAGGGGGCACTGCATCACCTGCTCGAGGATCTGGTGCCGCTCGGCTGCCACCCGCTGCCCGAGCGTGATGCGCTGCTGCGTTCCGCGCCACGCGACGGCTGCGTCGCTCCTGACTTCTACTCGACCACCAATCAACGCACCCGCGTTCGCTATCAGGGCGCCTGGGTGGAGGTGGGCGCGCAGCGGATGGATGCCGTGATCGTCGTCGCGGATGGCGCGGCCACGTGTCGCAAGCTCCGCGACGTGCGCGCCGGCGACCCGGTGGTCTGTGGCGCCGGCGGGGTGCGGGTCGTGCCCGAGTTCCGCGAACGCGACCGGCTCGGCTTTGCCTTCATGACCAACGACATCTCGTCGGAGCGTCGGGTCGAGGTGAGTGTCGAGCGGGTGGCGACGATGATGCGCGAGGTGCGCGAGTCCGACGGCCGAATCGTCGTTGTCGCTGGCCCACTGATCGTCCACACCGGTGGCGTCGGCTACTTCAGCGAGATCATCAGGCAGGGCTACGTCGATGCGGTCCTGGCCGGGAACGCCCTGGCGGTGCACGACGCGGAACTGGCGATGTTCGGGACGTCGTTGGGCGTCGACCTCGAGTCGGGCGCCACGGTCGAGGATGGCCATCGGAACCACATGCGCGCGATCAACGCGGTCAACTCGGCCGGCGGCCTGGCCAAGGCGGTCGAGACGGGCGTGCTGTCGACGGGCGTCATGTACGAATGCGTCCGGCGCGGCGTGGACTACGTCCTGGCGGGTAGCATCCGCGACGATGGCCCGCTAGTCGACACCGTCATGGACCTCGTGGAGGCCCAGGAACGGTACGCCAAGCTTCTCGAGGGAGCCTCGATGGTCGTGATGCTCGCGTCGATGCTGCATAGCATCGGCGTCGGCAACATGCTGCCGGCGTGGGTACGGGTCGTCTGCGTCGACATCAACCCGGCCGTCGTCACGAAGCTCGCCGACCGGGGATCGTCGCAGACCGCCGGCATCGTGACCGATGTGGGCCTGTTCCTGCATCAGTTAGCGCGCCGGCTGGCCGACCCAGGCGACGCCCAAGCCGAGGCGCGCTCATGAGGAAGACGCCAGGCCTCGTCGTCCAGAAGTACGGCGGCACGTCGATCGGCAGCTCCGCGAGGGTGATCGCGGTCGCCGATCGGATCAAACGTAGCCTGCAGACCGTCGATCGGCTGGTGGTCGTGGTCTCGGCGATGGGCAGCACGACCGACGATCTGGTCGCCCTGGCGCACAAGGTGTCGCGCGAGCCCCGGGGCCGCGAGATGGACCTGTTGCTGGCCTCGGGTGAGCAGATTGCGGTGTCCACGCTCGGCCTGGCGCTGCAGGATCGCGGGGTGCCGGCCGTCTCGCTGACGGCAGCGCAGTGCGGCATACGTACTGACGGCGTGTTCAACCTGGCTCGTATCCAGTCGATCGATACGCGGCGGATTCAAGGCGAGCTGGATGGCGGGCGGGTCGTCATCATTACGGGCTTTCAGGGAATCACGGACAGCCACGAGATCACGACCCTGGGTAGGGGCGGCAGCGACGTGACCGGCGCGGCCGTGGCGGCGGCGCTCGGAGCCGAGGCGTGCGACATTTGCACCGACGTCGACGGCGTCCTCTCGGCCGACCCCCGCCTGGTGCCAGACGCGCGGCGCTGGGCCGAAATGTCCTACGAGGAGGCGATCGAGCTGGCGTCGAGTGGCGCGAAGGTGCTGCATCCGCGCGCGGCGGAGATCTGCATGTCGTACGGGGTTCCGATTCATGTGCGCTCCAGCTTCACCGACGAGGCGGGGACGTGGATCCGAGCAGGGGAGTCGATCATGGAGCAGGCGGAAGTTGTTGGCGTCACGAGCGACAAGAAAGTCGCCAAGGTCACGCTGCTGAACGTCGCCGACCGGCCGGGCATTGCGGCGGAGGTCTTCGAGGAGCTGGCGGACCGGAACATCAGCATCCGGCTGATCATCCAGAGCGCCAGTTCGGAGAGCCGTGCCCGGATCACGTTCATCCTCGACGAAGAGTTCGTGGACGGCGCGCTCGAGGCGCTTGACCGCTGGAAGGCGGAGCAATTGGCGAGTGACGTCCTCGTGGATCGCGACGTCGCCAAGATCTCGATCGTCGGCTCGGGGCTGGGCTCGACCCCGGGCCTGGCGGCGCGGATGTTCAAGGCGCTGGCGCGCGAGGGGATCAACATCGATTGCATCAGCTCGTCGGAGATGAAGGTGGCGTGCGTCATCGCGTCGCGCCACCTCGAGCGGGCGGTGAAGGTGGTGCACGAGGAGTTCTTCAAGGCCCAGCCGCAGCCGGTGGCGGGGGTAGCGAGTACGGGCGCATGACGAAGCAGATTGAGGTTGGGGTTCTCGGCGCGACCGGCATGGTCGGCCAGCAGTTCGTTCGGGAACTGGAGGGCCATCCGTGGTTCAGGCTCACCTGGCTCGGCGCGAGTGAGCGCTCCGCGGGCAAGCGCTATGACGCCGCGGCGCCCTGGCGACTGCCGGGAGCGATCCCCGACGACATCGGCCGGCGCACGGTCGAGGCGTCGACGCCGGAGGGCGCGCCCCAGCTCGTCTTCTCGGGGCTCGACGCCGCAGTGGCTGGGGAGGTCGAGGGCGCGTTCGCCGAGTCGGGGCACACCATCGTCAGCAACGCCAGGAACTTCAGAATGGACGACCTGGTGCCGCTCCTCGTGCCGGAGATCAACGCGGACCACCTCGGCCTGCTCCCGGCGCAACGGCAGGCGAAGGGGTGGCGGGGCGGCATCGTGACGAACCCGAACTGCTCGACGGTCGTCCTGACGATGGGCCTGGCGCCGCTTGTCGAGTTCGGCCTGCGTTCGGTCATCGTGACCACGGCGCAGGCTGTGTCGGGGGCCGGGTACCCCGGCGTGGCGTCGCTCGACATCATCGGCAACGTCGTGCCCGAGGTGCCCGGTGAAGAGGTGAAGATGGAGACCGAGACCAAGAAGATCCTCGGGCTCCTCCGGGACGGACGTGTGGAGCCGCACGGTCTGACCATCAGTGCGGCGACCACACGGGTCCCGGTGATCAACGGACACACCGAGATGATCTCGGTCAAGTTCGACGATGCGCCGCCCGAGGCCGATCTCCTGGCGGCCTTCGCCCGGTTCGGCGGCCGGCCGCAGGAGGCGAAGCTGCCGAGCGCGCCGTCCCGTCCGGTCGTTTATCTCGACGCTCCGTTGCGGCCGCAGCCGCGGCTCGACGCCGACCGGGACGGCGGGATGACGGTGAGCGTCGGCCGGTTGCGACCGTGCGGTGTGCTGGACTACAAGTTCGTGGCGCTGGGGCACAATACGGTCCGGGGTGCGGCCGGTGCGGCTGTCCTCAACGCCGAACTGATGCACGCGGATGGATTCCTCGACTGACGATCGTGCCGAGAAGACACCGCCCACCCTCCCGCCCGTTTCGGCTCCACCTCCAGAGCAACCCGAAGGCGCCGCCCGTCTTCCAGGTGACGCCAGAGCGCTATGCCGAAGCCGCCGCGCGCCATCCGCAGGTGGCCAAGCGCGTGAAGGCGACGATCGGCACCGACTGGGACGCATTCGACGCGGCGATGCTCGACGCCGACGCCCTGGCGGGCTTCTACTTTCCCCACGATCGGTTTGCGGAGCTGGCGCCGAAGCTCAAGTGGATCCATATCTGGGGCGCGGGCGTCGAGCACCTCGTGCCGTTCGACTGGCTGCCGCGAGGGATCGCGGTCATCAACAACAGCGGAGTGCACGCCCAGAAGGCGGGCGAGTTCGCAATAATGGCGATCCTGATGCTGAACAACGCGATGCCGGTGCTGGCCGCGAATCAGCGCGCGAAGGTCTGGGACGAGATCTTCAGCACGTCGGTGGCGGGAAAGACGCTGGCGGTCGTCGGCGTCGGGGCCATGGGACAGGCCGCGGCGCGCCGGGCGCGGCAGTTCGACATGCGCGTGATCGGCGTCCGGCGGAGCGGGCGCCCACGGCGGGACGTGGACGAGATGTTCGCACTGGACGCGCTGGACGGCGTGCTGACCAGGGCGGACTTCTTGCTCTTGACGATCCCGCTGACCCGCGAGACGGAAGGACTGATCGGGCAGCGCGAGCTGGACCTCTTGAAGCCGACGGCGTGCCTGATCAATATGAGCCGCGCGAAGATCGTCGACTACGACGCGCTTGCCGACAAGCTGACGGCGGGGGCGTTGAAGGGAGCGCTCGCCGACGTGTTCGACCCCGAGCCGCTCCCCGCCGGCTCCCGGCTCTGGCGGACGCCGAACTTCGTGATGACACCGCACGTGGGGTCGGACGACAACGACGCCTACATGCCAAGAACGCTCGACTTGATCTTCGAGAACATCGACCGCCAGCTGCGAGGGCGGCCACTCAAGAACCGCGTGCGGCTATCGCGGGAGTACTGATCGCCGACGCCGCGCCCAACCCCAGAGTTCGCTTGGGTTACGGCCGGCGTGTCCAGTTGCCGGTGATGTTGGCGGCTTCACCGCCGGGCGCCCAGATCACCAGGACGCGCGTCGGCCCGGCGTCCTCGCTGACCTTGTGCGTCACGCGATCGGGCGCGCGCACCCAGCCGAGCATCCCCGCGTCGAGGATGTAGCTCTGGCCGTTGACGATGTGCTCGAGCTGGCCCTCCAGGACGTAGAACACCTCGGTCGACTGATGCACGTGGGCGGCGGACTCCGACCCGGCGGGGAACGTCAGGATGCCCACTTCGACCTCGCTGCCGCTGAGGTTCTTTTCGTCAAGCAGCATTTCGAGGACCGTACCGGTGGCGCTCTCGTAGGCGTCGTCACGGTCGGCGGCCTGCGCGGCGGCGAACGTGGGAAGCAGCAGGGCGGTGAGCGTGATGGCAACGCGAAGCATGTGGGGTCCCCTCCGTGCGGGAATCTGTCGTCTAGTCTGAGTCCGTCAGCGACCGGCGCGGCTGACCGAGGTGATGCCGACCGGCGGATCGAGGCTTTGCCCGTCGGCGGGCTGCTGCTGGATGCGCAGCACCACGTCCATGCCGGCGACCACGCGGCCGAACGCAGCGAAGCCCTGGCCGTCCGGATTGCGATCGCCGCCGAAGTCTAGCGACGGCTGGTCACCGATGCAGAAGAAGAAGCTGGACGACGCGCTGTCCGGGGCGCCGCGCGCCATCGAGACTGCGCCGTCGACGTGGGCCAGACCGGTTACGGTCGTGCGCTCCAGGGGAATCGACCCGAAGCCGTGGTCGGCGTGGTCCGGGTTCACGCTGGCCTGGATCACCTCGATCCGCACGTCGTTGTCGGGCTGATTGTCCATGGTGACGGTCCGGTGGAACTGTCCACCATCGTAGAATCCTTTGTCGACATAGCTGAGGAAGTTGGCCGCCGTGCCCGGCGCCCGCTCGGTGTCGATGTCCACCGTGATGTCGCCGAACGAGGTCGTCATGACGACGCGCACCATGCCGGCGTCCTGCGCGTGAGCGACGGTCGGTGCCGTCGCGAGCAGCGCCGCGACGAGTGGTGTCAGTAAGTGGAGTCGCATTCGTGATCCTCTATTCCGCGATCGAGCCGCTTTCGGGGTGGCCGAGGCTCAGATGATAGGCCACGGGGGTGATCGGAGCAAGGCGGCGGTGTCGGCGCGCCGCGCTATTCTGCCATCAGGTAGATGGCGACTACCGCCAGCGACATGCCGCCGAGCTGGAAGCCGGAGGGCACGCGTGCGTAGATGGCGAGCGACAAGACGATGGTGATGACCGGCGCGAGGGCGGTCATCGGGACGACGATGATCGCCTTGCCGTCTCTGAGCGCATAGACGAGGCAGAGCGCGCCGACGGCGTTGAAGACATGAATGAGCGCGGCGAGAAACGGCCCGTCGAACCGATAGTTGATCGGTTGCGTGAAGTCGGTCATCCAGAGCGCGATCGGCACGAGCAGGACACCGGTCAGCATCATGTAGAAGAAGATGCTCTCGGAGGGCATGCGGGCGTTGGCGTGCTTCATCACGTAGGCCTGAATCCCCCACATCATGAAGACGCCGAAGGCCGGCACGAGCCAGACGTAGCCGCTGATGAGCGTGTCGTCGGGCGCGACGTATGAGAGTGACGCGATTGCTGGGATCGCCAGGGCGATCCCCACTTGGCTCCGTCGGGAGGCGCGTTCCGACAGCAACCAGACCGACAGCACGATCGCGACCGCGGGATACAGCGACACGACGGGGAACACGATGAAGGCCGGCCCCGACCTGAGCGCCTCGAAGAGGATCAGTTGCCCGCCGGCGCCGAGGAAGCCGACGAGGCCGCCGAGGATCCACGCCTCACGGTGACGGGCCAGGCGCCATCCGTCGGTGCGCAGGGCGAGAGTGGCGCAGGGGACCATCGTGAGGGCCCAGACCGAGTAGCCGAGTGTGGCGGGGAAGCCGCGCTGTTCGGGGATCTCGATGAGCGCGCCCCAGACACCCCACGTGAGCGTCGTGACGATCGCGTAGAAGAGCCAGCGACGATTCGTCGCCGGTTGCGTTGACGGGTCGTTTTCCATTCCAGTACGCTGCCTGCGCGTATGCTTATAGCCGGGGCGCGAGTGAAGATCAAACCCGTGACCGCCGGAGCACGACGCTGAGACCGTGGACGCGTCTCTGACCGACCTCGCTTCGGGTTCTCCGGCGCTCGCGGAGTTGACGCGCAACGTGCCGCTGAGCGAGCAGGTGGCGCGCGGCTACGGCCATACGCTCGGCGAGGTGTGCCGCCAGCCGGAGGCTTGGCGACGACTCGGTCGGGAACTCAAGCCTCGAGGTGTGCGCGGTCACGCACCGGCCGGCGGGTACATCCTGACCGGATCCGGCAGTTCCCACTTCATCGGTGCCGCGCTGGCGCCGGCGCTGCAGTCGAGCCTCGGCGTGAGCGTCCGATCCGCCGCGTGTGGCGAGTTACTGCTGGCGCCCGAGGCGTTCATCGCCGCGGGCCATCCGTCGACGATCGTGTCGTTCGGCCGATCGGGCGATAGCCCCGAGTCGATCGCTGTCGTCGACCTCCTGCTCGGCCAGTATCCCGATTGCCGACACCTGATCGTCACCTGCAATCCTGACGGAAGGCTCGCGACCGGCTACACCGCGGACGAGCGAGTCGACACGATCCTCCTTGGCCGCGAGGTGGACGACCAGAGTCTGGTCATGACCAGTAGCTTCACGAGCATGTGGCTCGCCGGGCGCGGCCTGGGCGCCTGGACCGACGGCGCGGCTTTCGCGGCAGCGGCGGGTGGGCTGGCCGATGCCGGTCAGCTGGTGCTGGCGACACGGCTGCAGGCGCTGGCGGAGATCGCTCGCCACCCGTTCGATCGGGCGCTGTATCTGGGCTCGGCGGCCAGGTTCGGTGCGGCCCGCGAAGCCGAGTTGAAGATGCTCGAAATGTGCGCCGGGCGCGTGGCCACGCGAGCCGAGACCTTTCTCGGGCTCCGGCACGGGCCGATGGCCAGTTTGGCGGGACGGACCCTGGTGGTCGCCTTCCTGTCGAGCGAGGCGCGGCGACGGGCCTACGAGCTGGATCTGCTCGCTGAGTTGCGCCGAAAGGAACTCGGCAAGTGGTTCGTCGTCTGCGGCCCGGAGTTGCCGAGCGACGCCGTTGGCGTGAGCGATCTCGGTGTCGAGTACGGCCTCGGGACGGTGCTCGGTGATCCTGATTGGCCGGCGGTGGACGTGCTGGTCGGCCAGGTCCTGGGGTTTTTTCGTTGCCTGCACGAGCACCTTCGGCCCGATGCGCCTTCGGCGGCCGGTGTCATTACGCGGGTGGTGTCGCCGTTTCCGATTCACCCAGTCTGAACCCGGATGCCGCCTTCGACTCAGTCCATCGTCCTGATACCAGGTGAGATCAATCTCGATCTGATCCTGCACGGCTTCAACGCGTTTCCGGCGCTCGGACGGGAGGTGCTCGTCGACGAGTGCCTCGCGACCCTCGGGAGTGCCTCGGCAATCACCGCGGTGGGCCTGGCGCGGCTCGGCGTGCCCGTGCGCTTCGTTGGGAAGATCGGCGCCGATGTCTGGGGCGACCAGTGCCTGGAGACGATGCGTGGGGCGGGGGTCGACAGCACGTTCGTCGAGCGATCGGTCGGCACGCGGACCGGCGTGACGGTCGCGATCTCCTCGACGGCTGATCGGGCGCTGGTGACGTATCCGGGCGCGATCGCCGAGTTGACCGCTGCCGACGTGCCGAGCGCAGCGTGGGACGGCGCGGCCCATCTACACGTCTCGTCGTACTATCTGCAGGAGGGCTTGCGACCGTCGGTGCCCGAGCTGTTCCGGCGGGCGCGGGAACGTGGGATGACCGTGTCGCTGGACCCGGGCGGCGATCCCACCGGGCACTGGCGGGGGGACGTCCGCGAGGCCGTCGGCTTGACCGATCTCTTCCTGCCGAACGCGGTCGAGTTGGAGGGGATCGGCGGCGACGCCGATCCGGTTCGGTGCCTGACCGCACTCGAGGCCGAGGGGCGACAGGTCGTCGCGAAGCTCGGGGCGCGGGGGAGTCTCGCGTTGGTGAACGGTCGACCCGAGTCGGTGCCGGCGCCGGCGGTGGGCGTCGTCGACACGACCGGCGCGGGCGATTCGTTCAACGCCGGCTTTCTCGCGGCATGGCTCGGGCGGCGAGCGCTTGTCGACTGTATCCGCGACGGCGTCTGTTGCGGTGCGCTGGCCACCCGCGGCCTCGGCGGGACGACGACGCAGGCTGACGCGGACGAGCTGGCGGCGTTTCGCGCGGCGTGCTTTGGAGGAGAGTGATAATCACAGTTGCGGGATTCAACACGTCGGTCGACCGCTGGCTCGAGTTGGCTCGGCTCGAACCCGGTGAGGTACTCCGGGTCGATCGCGTTGGCGCTGCGCCAGGGGGGAAGGGGCTACACGTCGCGTTAGCGTGCGCCGCCCTCGACGAGGAAGTGCGCCTCGTTGGTATTGTCGATGCGGAGCACGAAGGCTACTTCAGCGAGTGTCTGCACGAAGCCGGCGTGCGCTTCCAGGGTGTTGAGGTCGGCGGCGACGTTCGAGGCTGCCTCGCGATTCGCGAGAGCGACGGTCGGACGACCGAATTACTGGAGCCGGGGCCGGAGCTGGACGACGTGGAGTGCGGCGCGCTCGATTCATCGGTCCACTTCGGTGTCGGGCACACAGACGTCGTCGCGTTCGCAGGCAGCGTGCCGCGCGGGTACCCGAATTCACGGTACGCGGAGTTGATCGCGCGCGTGCGTGGCGCCCAAGCACGGACGATCGTCGATGCCAGTGGCGAGTTACTGACGAGCGCGATTGAAGCTGCGCCGGAACTCGTCAAGGTGAACCGGGACGAGGCTGCCGAGCTGACCGGCCGTGCGATCGGCGGCGCGGCTGACGCGATGGCGGCGGCCGGAGCGATGCGCGAGCGCGGCGCGGGCGCCGCGCTCGTGACGCTGGGCGGTGGGGGCGCCGTGTTGGCGACGGACGATGGTGGCTGGACGTTGAGCGTACCCGACGGCCTCGAGGTCAAGAGTACGGTGGGTGCGGGAGACTGCCTCCTCGGCGGCGTGGCGGTCGGGTTCGCGCGCAGGCTGCCGTGGGACGAGGTGCTCCGCCTCGGCGGCGCGTGCGGCGCCGCGAAGACTCAGCGCGCCGAGACCGGGTTGCTGCATCGCGCGGGCATCGAGACGATGCAGCAGGCGGTCGAGGTGGCGCGTTGGACGGCATGACGAGACGACTGGGCGGCGTGATCGCGCTGGGGGCGCTGGCATCGGTCGGCTGCGGAGGTGGCGGGGACGGAGGGGCCTGGCCCAATCGTCCGATCACGATGCTCGTCGCGTTCGGCGCCGGCGGCGGCACCGACGCGAATGCGCGGATTGTCGCGGGTCTGCTCGAACAAGACCTGGGGCAGCCGGTCAACGTCGTCAACCGCACCGGCGGGGGCGGTGTCGTCGGGCACACGGCGATCGCGAACGCCGAGCCGGACGGCTACACGCTCGGCTATGTCGTCGCCGAGGTCGCGATGATGCATTGGGCGGGCCTAACGGATCTGACCTACGAGGCGTTCACGCCGCTGGCGATGCTGACCGGGACTCCTGGAGCCATCTTCGTGCGGAGTGATGCGCCCTGGGAATCCATCGAAGACGTCCTCGATGAGATCGACCGCGGGGCCGAGATTCTGCAGGCGTCTGGCTCGGGACAGGGCGGCATCTGGCACGTTACGCTCGCGGGTGTTCTGGAGTCGCTGGCGCGAGACCCCGGCGCGGTGACCTGGGTGCCGCACCAAGGTGCCGCGCCGGCGCTGGCCGATCTGGCGGCAGGCGGCGTCGATCTCGTAGTGTCGGCGCCGGCCGAAGCGCGAGGCCTGGTCGATGCCGGCCGGATCAGGCCGCTGGCCGTGATCGACAACGAGCGGCATCGACTCTGGCCCGATCTGCCGACGCTGGCCGAAGCGACTGGGTCGGACTGGAACGCGCTGGCCTGGGGCGGTGTCGCGGGGCCGGCGGGCTTGCCCGCCGACGTGATCGCGATGCTTCAGGCGACGCTCGCACGCATGGCGCGTTCAGAGGAGTTCATCGAGTTGATCGAGCGGCGGGGGACCGGAGCGATCTACCGGGACGCGGACGGCTTCCGGGAGTACATGGCGGGCAGCGACGCCAGCTTCGGTCGGGCGATGTCCGCCGTGGGGCTGGTCCCGTAGGGGAGCCATCGGTGCGGATCCACGACGGCCTGATCGGGTGGCTGATCGCGCTCGGCGGCGGCGGCGTCATCCTCGGCGCGTCGGGCTTGCCGACGCTCGCGGGTCAGCCTTACGGTCCAGCGCTCTTTCCGACATTGCTCGGCGTCGGCCTCGTCGTCTGCGGCGTGAGCCTCGGATTGACGGGCCGACGTCAGGGCCTGCAGCGCCGCTGGGTCGACCTGGCGTCGTGGACACGGTCGCCGGGTCGGCGCCGCCGCGTCATCCTCGTGCCGTTCACGATCGCCGCGTACGCCGCCATGGCGCCGACGGTCGGCTTCTACCTCACGATGACCGCGGTGCTGATCGTGCTGATGACGGCGCTCGGGCGACGGCGCCTGGAGACGGTCGTCATCGCGCTGGCGACCGCCGGTGCGATCCAGGTGTTGTTCGGCGGCCTGCTTCGGGTCCCGCTGCCACCCGGCATCCTCCTGCCCGGCTTCTGAGGTCGAGGAAAGACCGATGGAGGCGCTGGCCGCGGCGTTCGGGTTGGTGTTGCAGGCGGACGTCCTGACCGCCGTCGCGCTCGCGGCGGTCTTCGGGCTCTTCGTCGGTGCGATCCCTGGCTTGACCGCTACGATGGCCGTGGCTCTCCTCGTGCCGGTGACGATCTTCATGGAGCCGGTGCCCGCGGTGGCCGTGGTCGTCACCGTCGTGGCGACGGCGATCTTCGCCGGTGACATCCCCGGCGCGCTACTTCGTATTCCGGGTACGCCGGCGTCGGCCGCCTACACCGATGATGCCTTCGCCATGTCGCGTGCGGGCGATGCGGAGCTGGCCCTCGGCGTGAGCCTCGTCTACTCGGTGCTGGGCGGTCTCGTGGGCGCCGTCGTCCTGACCGCGGCGGCGCCGCTGCTGGCCGAGTTCGCGTTGCAGTTCAGCTCGTTCGAATACTTCTGGCTCGCATCGCTCGGTCTCACCTGTGCCGTCTTCATGTCGGCAGAGTCACGCGTGAAGGCGATCGGGTCGCTGTTGCTCGGGCTGCTGGTCTCCACGGTAGGCCTGGACGTGGTCTCGGGGCAGGCGCGGTTCACGTTCGGGAGGACCGAGCTGCTGGGCGGGATCAACTTCATTCCGGTGCTCATCGGGTTGTTCGCGGTGTCTGAGGTCATCCGGCACATGGCAGCGTCGACCCCGGACCTGCGCGTACCGGCTCGGCGGATCGGGAACATCTTCGCTGGCGTGGCGGCGGTCGGTCGGCGGCACTGGCGCAGCGTCATCCGCGGGAACGCGCTGGGCGTCGGCATCGGCATCCTGCCTGGGGCCGGCGGGGACATTGCGGCGTGGATCGCCTACGCGGTCAGCAAGCGCTGCTCGCGCCATCCCGAGCTGTACGGCCAGGGGCATGTCGAGGGGATCGTCGAGAGCGCCTCGGCGAACAACTCGGCGCTGGCGAGCGCCTGGATCCCCACGCTGGTCTTCGGCATTCCGGGGGACTCGACGACGGCGATCATCATCGGCGTGCTGTACATGCAGGGTCTGAATCCTGGCCCGACCGTCTTCCTCGAGCGACCGGAACTCGTGTACGCCGTCTTCCTGACGTTCTTTCTCGCCAACCTGGTGATGTTGCCGTTGGGTCTCGCGGCGATCAAGTCGGCGACGCTGCTGCTGCGCGTGCCGCGGGATCTCCTGATGCCGATCATCCTGGCGTGCTGCATCGTCGGGGCCTTCGCGATCAACAATGCGGCGTTCGGCATCGTCGTCATGTTGGTCTTCGGTCTCGTCGGATTCCTGATGGAGGAGAACGGCTTTCCGTTGACGCCGGCCATCCTGGGGATGGTCCTCGGCCGGATGGTCGAGGAGCAATTCATGATCTCCATGATCAAGGCGGAGGGGAGCGTCCTCGCGTTCGTCGACCGGCCGATCGCCGGACTCCTCGCGCTGCTCGCCCTGACCGTTTGGGCGTGGCCGGCTGTTCAGATCGCGAGGGCGCGCGTTGCGGGCCTCCGACCGGTGGGGTAGAGTGCGCGTCTGGGATCCGCGGAGGACACCATGTCGAAGAAGATTGATCGTCGTGAGTTCGTGAGAGTCAGTGTCGGTGCCGGAGCCGCAGCGGCGGCGATGGCTAGCTCGGGGCAGGCGTTCGGACGGGCGCCCGGCGTGCGGGCGCAATCGGTCCGCCCGGTCGTCATCTCCGACCGCAGCGGTGCCGCGTTCCGGAACGGCGGGCGGCTCACCTGTATCGAACTGGCATTCGAAGGAGTCACCAACGGTGAGGATGTCCTGGACGCGATCCTCGCCGGCATCAACATCGTCGAGTTGGATCCCGAGGAATCTGGCGTCGGCTTTGGCGGCACGCCCAACGCCGACGGGGTCGTCCAACTCGATTCGTGCTGCATGCACGGGCCCCGGAAGCAGGCCGGCGGCGTCGCGGCGATCGAAGGGGTGCGGACGCCATCGCTCGTGGCGAAGGCGGTGATGGAGCACACCGATCACCATCTGCTGGTCGGCGCGGGCGCGCAGGACTTCGCGCGGAATATGGGTTTCACGGTCGAGGATGATCTGAACACGCCGCGGACGCGCGAGCGCTGGCTCGAGTGGAAACGTCGCCTCGACCCCGAGCACTACCTCGACCCCGAGCGGCGCGCCCGCCATGGCTACGACGTGGCGCTCGGGATGCTGGCGGAGGGGTTGGCCGACGAGAGTCACTTCTGGGGCACGGTGAACTGCGATGCGATCGGTCCGAACGGCGACATCTGCGGCGTGACGTCCACGAGCGGCCTCTCGTGGAAGATTCCCGGCCGGACCGGCGACTCGCCGATTCTCGGCGCCGGGCTCTACGTCGACGGCGGCGTCGGGGCCTGCGGGTCGACGGGGCGCGGCGAGGCGAACCTCTACAACCTGACGTCGTATCTGATTGTCGAGAAGATGCGTGAAGGGATGCATCCGAAGGACGCCGGCCTGGCCGGCCTGCAACGGATCAAGGAGAACACGATCGAGCGGCGGCTGCTGAAGGCGAATGGCGATCCGGCGTTCAACATCCGGTTCTTCGCGCTGAACGCCAGGGGCGAGTACGCCGGCGTCTCGATGTACGCGGCGGGCGAGACCTTCTACGGCGTTTGCACCGAGAACGGCGCCGAGGAAGCCGCGCTCGAGCCGCTGCTCGACGGCACACCGAGCGACTGACGGGAACTGATGACACCCAGCAGGAGGACCGGTGACGTACCCCTTTAGGGGTGCGAGAGGACCGAACCATGAAACGGATCGGGATGGGACTCGTCGGCGCCGGCCTGATCGGCCCGCAGCACGTCGAGGCGGTGCGGCGCCTCGGCTTCGTCGATGTCGTGGCCGTCGCCGGCAGCAACGAGGCGTCGGCGCGGGCGAAGGCCGACGCGATGGGGATCCCGAAGGCCTACGGTGGCTACCAGGCGCTCATCGACGATCCCGACGTGGAGGTCGTCCACAACTGCACGCCCAACCACCTGCATCTGCCGGTCAACCTTGCGGCGATCGAGAAGGGGAAGCACATCGTCTCCGACAAGCCGCTGGCGATGAACGGCGACGAGGCGCAGCAACTCCTCGACGCCGCGACCAAGGCCGGCGTCGTCCATGCCGTGACGTTCAACTACCGCGGCAATCCGCTCGTCCAGCAGGCGCGGGCGATGATCGCTAACGGTGAGATCGGCCGGGTCCACTTCATCCACGGCCACTACCTCCAGGACTGGCTGATCAAGGAGACCGACTTCTCGTGGCGGATCGAGCCCGAGAAGAGCGGCCCGACGTCGGCGATGGGCGATATCGGCTCGCACTGGTGCGATCTCGTCCAGCACGTGAGCGGTCTCCGGATCGAAAGTGTCCTGGCTGACCTCACGACCGTCATTCCGACGCGGAAGAAGCCGACCGTCGCGCGCGAGACGTTCAGCGAGGCGACGGACGACGAGGGCGAGGATTTCACGGTGACGGTCGAGGATCTCGGGTCGGTGCTCGTCCGGTTCGGGAACGGCTGCAAAGGGCTCTTCACGGCGGGGCAGGTCTGTGCCGGCCACAAGAACGATCTCGTCTTCGAGATCAATGGGCTGGGCGGGTCGCTGCGCTGGTTGCAGGAGCGCCAGAACGAGCTCTGGGTCGGGCGGCGCGACGGCGGGAACGTCGAGCTGGCGAAGGACCCCGGCGCGATGGACCCGTCCGTGGCCGGCTATGCCCACCTGCCGGGCGGCCACCAGGAAGGCTGGGCGACGGCCTTCCACAACATCATGCGCGATATCTACACGCACATCGCCGGCGGCAAGGGGCCGGACGACCCGCAGCCGCCGGCGTTCGCGACATTCGAGGATGGCTACCGGGCGGATCGCGTCGTTGACGCGATCCTGGCCAGCTCGACCGCCGGCGGCGTCTGGACCGACGTGAGGTACTGATATGAAGCTCGGCGTATTCTCGGTTCTGTTCGCGCAGCTCTCGTTCGACGACACCCTGAAGAAGGTGAAGGCCGCAGGCCTCGACGCGATCGAGATTGGGACCGGGGCGTATCCGGGTGACAGCCACTGCGACGTCGATGCCTTGCTGGCCGATCCAGCGAAGGCCAAGGACTACCGGAAGCAGGTCGACGACTCGGGGCTGACCATCAGCGCACTCTCATGCCACGGGAATCCGCTGCATCCCAAGGACTCGATCGCGACCGAGCACGACGAGATCTTCCGGAAGACCGTTCGGCTGGCCGAGCAGCTCGAGGTGCCGGTCGTCGTGACCTTCTCGGGATGCCCGGGTGACTCCGACACGGCGAGCTACCCGAACTGGGTGACCTGCCCCTGGCCGCCGGATTTTCAGGACGTGCTGGCCTGGCAGTGGGAGAAGAAGGCGATCCCGTACTGGAAGGATGCGGCCGGTTTCGCCGCCGAGCACGGCGTGAAGGTCGCGCTCGAGCCGCATCCCGGCTTCCTCGTCTACAACGGCGAGACGGCGTTGAAGCTCAGGGCCGAGGCGGGGGACAACCTCGGCGTCAACTTCGACCCGAGCCATTTCTTTTGGCAGGGCGTCGACGTGCCGGCCGCGATCCGCGCCTGTGGCAAGGCGATCTTCCACTTCCACGCCAAGGACTCGGCGCTCGACCCGCAGAACGTCGCGTTGAACGGCGTCATCGACGCCAAGTCGTACACCGAAATGATCGACCGCGCCTGGCTCTTCCGGACCGTCGGCTGGGGGCACGACCTGCTCGTCTGGAAGCAGATCGTCAGCGCGCTCCGGATGGTCGGCTACGACTACGTCATGAGCATCGAGCACGAGGACGCGCTCGCGTCGATCGACGAGGGCTTCATGGGCGCGATCGATGTCCTGAAGCAGGCGATCTTGAAAGAACAGCCCGCCGAGGCGTGGTGGACGTAGCGCGCCTGGCGGTGGCCAACCTCCGGGTTCCTGATATCGCCTGAGCCGTTGTCTGATCTCAGGTGGGCTCTCCAGTGGCAGTTGTTTGGTAACTCCGCTTGAGAACAGCCGCCAATTGGGGCAAATTGTGTGTTGGTGATTGAAAACAGAATGGATGAGGGGATGAAACGGCGGTTAGGGATGACAGGAGTAATGTGAACAGACAATAGCAGGGTTTCGGGGCCCATTGAAGGTTCATGGCGCCACCTATCCCTCCGAGGAAACTTTATCCGGGAGTAAAAGGAGTGAAATTCATGCGCTCAAGACACCTGGTTCTTGTTGGAGTAGCGGGCGTGTGTGCTGTTGCGCTGGTTTTCTGGTGGCGGGGAGGAGAGAGCCCCGAACGCGAAGTAGCCACAGAACGTGATCCGCGACCGTTTATACGACTCTCGGTGTCTCGAAATACGGCCACAGGGACAATTACGATCAAGGACAGTGCGGTCGTCGAAACCGCCGCGGAATTTCCGACGGGCCTAGGCGGCCATTACGCCGTTCTGGATGGACCGACAGGAGTGCTGACGGCTGCACCGTTTACGTTTCCCACAGAAATGATTGAGGAGGCCACCGCTGGAAACATTACCGAGTCTCGCCTCGTCCACCTTGAAGAACAAGACGTGATTGTTTTCTTGCCGCACGCCTCTGAGGCGACAGGCGCACGTATTCTGAACACACTCGGTGAGACGGTTGCAGAGCTTCCTGGAAGCGTTCTGGGCGCACTCGTGGCCACCCAGCCTGCGTCACCGGCCGTAAAACACTGGAACGCCTTGCGTTCTATGGTTACCCCTGTCGCACATGCGGCGACTCCAGTCGATGGCCTGCGCGCGGCTTTTCCGCACATATTGTTCCCAACAGACGTCTCTGGCTTGTCAGCAGTCCATCAGGAGTCGGCTGAGCAGGTCGAGGTCCTTGACGACTACTGGGCCTCGATCCTAAACGACATCCTTTCAGAAATGTCCGTACGGAGCCCCATTTTGTTTGGCTCGATCGGGAGTATCGCAGTAGCACATTATATTGGCGGAGGAGCAACGCACGTCACGCTTTGTGATGAAGGCATGGCGCTAGGGATCAAGAGGGGTAGTAACGTTGGCAACCAGATCGTGATCAATGCGGTGTCGTTTCAACCGTTTATGCTCCCAGATAATACCGACGACATGACCGACGACATGACCGATTCTGTCGACGACTATGACATCGACTTTGAAAGACATTCACCGCAGAGTGTCCGCAAAACACTGATCCATGAAAGCGCTCACGCATTCCACAGGTTGGTGGATGACACCAGTGCGGCCCTCGTTAAAGAGAATCTACCGGCTGACGTGCTAGACCATGTGAACACCGTACGTGAAGGGCTCGGTCCATACCCAGCGGTTTTATCGGACACATGGCAGCGTCTTCATGGAACGGCAACAATTGCATCGGATAATTACAAAGGATACGCGGGGGAGAACTATAAGTGCGAGTATCCAGACGTGCAATCCGCGGTTGAAGCAGGCTTTGCGAGTCCATACGGGGGGAATACCCCCCTCGAAGACTTCGCTACCTACATGGAACTGTTCTATGACGAAGAGGTGCCAGCTGCTTCGTCTGAAGTGTGCCAGCAGTTTTCTGGACTCACTGACGAGATTCCGAGAGAGAGCGTGCTGGCATTTGCCAAGCTAAATTTTCAGCGAGGGCTGCGTATGATTTCAGAAGCAGATTATCTGGAATGCGTTCAAAACGCCGACCCCGCCAAGAACGTGGGATTCACGATTGGGGATAAGAACTTTACCAGCGATCTAAAGGCGGGAGTTCTTCGTAGTCCTGGAGCATCAAGTGAATCCCAAGCAGCCACTGACAAAGGGACCCGCTTTGCTGTCATGGGTAAGACTGATGGGCTTCAAGCCATGATTAGAACATACAGCCCTTCGAACGAGGAAGGGTCTAGCCCAACAAATCCGATTCGCTTTTTCAAACTAAGCCAGACGCTTGGCTGGATGACTCCGTACATGTTTCCCGACGAAAGTCTCAACATGATCACTTATCAGCCTACGAGTGGCGGGAGAATTGAACTTACTCGAAAAACGAGAATCTCAGCGCAGGCTTCAGGTGCGTTTATCTTGGTCACCAACGACGAGGCTGGTCTTACTAAGGGATACGCATTCTTTGTGCAGATGGACGATTGGATGGGAAGAAGCAAGCGGCACAAAGAGGAAACTATTAGTGACTTCGCAAAATCAGAAGACGAAGACGGGCCCGTTATTTTCGATCTGATTTGGTTTCGCGTTGAAGACTAAGAATTGACAATGCGTCAACACTCATGGATCGGCTGTTCATTCTGCGCTGTAAACAACATGGGCCGACCGCTGCTTCTTCGGAGCTCAGGAGGCTAGAACGATGGAACGCACGCAGGTCACAGTCGGCCTTTCCGTTGTTGAATTAGTCGCGGGAGCGGAAGAGTTTGCGATTGAAAGCGGCAAGCAATTGATACGATCGGGGGTTACTTCGGCGATCTGGATTCCCTATTTCAGGAAGTCCAAGAGGGTGAAGGCCACGTTTGTAGACTGATTCGTCATTCGGTCTGCCATGAGACTTCCTCCTGTATAAACACTAGACGGTTAGCGTTTGACCTTACGGCTCACGCGGGTGCGCGGCGTCCCACTCGCGGGCGAGGCGTTGGGCCTCGGCGATCTGGGGGGAGCCGAGCAACCGCACCGCCTACACCAATTCCTGCTCAGCAAGTCGTGATCATAACGAAGGGAGTCAGCCGAAGAATTCTCCCACGACCGATCTTGCTCAGTCGCCTCACTAGTTGCCTGCACCGGAACTGGTCGAAATCATTGACCAGCACGTTCACCCACAGCCCGACTGCAATCGCAAGTAACAACAGTTGCGTGACGATTTGCTCCGTGCTGTACCGCTTCCTGGGCATCCTGCCTCCTGGTCGTTGCGCCCGAAATCCTAACACTCGGGCTGGAACGGTTTCAGGAGGTCAGGTCGCCAGGGCCAGACGGGAGGAAAGTTGCGTGTCGCCGGGCGAAGGAGGCAATAATCCCAGTGTCTCCGGATGCGGGCGGCCCGGCCGTAGCGGGTGCGGCATCCGGAAGGCGGGAGGGGAACGATGAGATTCAAATCTGCGTCGCGGCTGGCGTTGGCGGGCATTCTGGCGGCTGGTGTCGCGGTTCCGGTCGTGGCCCAGGAGCCTTCGCTGCTCGATCACGACACGTTCTTCGAGATGGAGACCATTAGGAGTCCGGCGATCGCGCCCGACGGGAGCCAGGTGGTGTTCTCGCGCGAGTGGGTCGACCAGCAGGCCGATCGGTTCAGGAGCAACCTCTGGATCGTTGGGACCGACGGCGACCGTGTGCGTGAGTTGACCCACGGCGACTGGTCGGACAGCGCGCCAGTCTGGTCGCCCGACGGCACGCGGATCGCGTTCCTCTCGGATCGCGACGAGACGACGCAGGTGCACGTGATGTGGGTCGACACGCGCGAGGTGGCGCAGTTGACCCACCTCGAGCGTGCGCCGTCGAACCTGCGGTGGTCGCCCGATGGGACGCGGATTGCGTTCACGTCGTTCGTGCCCGACGAGGCAGCGATCCTGCCGGTAACGCTGCCCAAGCCGCCGCGTGGCGCCGAACGTGCGGCGTCGGCCGTCGTCATCGACCGGCTGAGCTGGGCGCGCGATGGGCGCGGCCCGGTCGAGCCCGGCTTCACGCACATCTACGTTATCGGATCTGAGCTCGGCGGGACGCCGCGTCAGATCACGAGCGGCGACTACAACCACAACTCCCCCGAGTGGGCGGCCGACGGTCGGACGCTCTACGTCTCGGCGATCCGGAAGCCGGAGGCCGAGTACCTCCGGGGCAACAGCGAGATCTACGCCTTCGATGTCGAGACCGGTGAGGCCACGGAGTTGACCGACCGGAACGGGCCGGACACGGCGCCGCTCGTCTCCCCGGACGGCGAGTGGGTTGCCTTCACCGGTTACGACGACCAGAACTTCACGAGCACGCTCCGGTCGCTTTACGTGATGCGCGCCGACGGCTCGGCTCGCCGGGCGTGGGCGGCCGACCTGGCCAACTCGCCGGGCAGCCTACGCTGGGCGGCCGACAGTTCGGGCGTGTACTACACCGTGGGAGAGCGCGGCGTTACGAACGTCTACTTCTCCCCGCTCGACGGTGAGCCGGGGCAGATGGTGACGGGGACACACACGCTGGCCGGCCTGAGCGTCGCCGACAACGGGCAGGCCGCCGCAGTGCGCTCTTCGTTCACGCAGCCGGGGGAGCTGGTCACGTTCCGGTTGGGGCAGGGAACCCAGCCGGCGGTCCGGTCGCTCGTCGACGTGAACGCCGACGTCCTGTCGGGCCTGGACCTCAGCGACGCCGAAGAGTTGTGGTACGAGTCGAGCGACGGGTTCGACGTGCAGGGGTGGCTCATCAAGCCCGCGAACTTCGACCCGAGCAAGAAGTACCCGCTACTGCTCTGGATCCACGGCGGTCCGTGGTCGATGTACTCGGTCGGCTTCAACTGGGCGTTCCAGAACTTCGCGGCGAACGGCTACGCCGTCCTCTACACGAACCCGCGCGGCAGTACCGGCTACGGTCAGGAGTTCGTCAACGGCATCCAGTTCAGCTATCCCGGGAAGGACCTCGACGATTTGCTGGCCGGCGTCGACGCGGCAGTCGACACGGGCTGGATCGACGAGAACAACCTGTACGTCTGCGGCGGGAGCGGCGGCGGCGTGCTGACGGCCTGGATCGTCGGGCACGACACACGGTTCGCGGCGGCGGTGTCGATGCGTCCGGTGATCAACTGGCATTCGTTCGTCGGCACGACCGACGGGTCGGGCTGGTACCGTCAGTTCGAGCAGTATCCGTGGGAGGACCCGATGGAGTACGCGGTGCGATCGCCGCTGCACTACGTCGCGAACGTCACGACGCCGACGATGGTCATGACGGGCGAGGCCGACCTCCGGACGCCGATGTCGCAGAGTGAGGAGTACTACCGGGCGCTCAAGATGCTGAAGAAGGAGACGCTATTGGTCCGGATGCCCGACGAGTTCCACGGCTGGCGGCGGCCGTCGCACCGACTGCTGCAGCAACTTTATCTCCAGGCCTGGTTCGAGAAGCACGCGCGGGGCGGGACGGAAACGACCGAGCAGCCGCAGTGAACGGGGTGAGCCGGCGATCGGGTGGTGCCATGAGTAGAGACGGTCGGTGGCGGTTCCTCGGGCGCGCCGCGCTGGTGGTCGCCGTCATCGCGGCCGCCATGGGTATGGCCGTCGATGCGCGGGCGCAGGATGACACCCTCTTCGTCGCTTCGCCCCTGACCGAGACGAACAGCTTCACGTCAGGCGTCGAGGGGCCGGCCTGCGGCGCAGACGGAACGGTCTACGCGGTCAACTTCGCGCGGCAGGGGACGATCGGCCGGGTGACGGCCGACGGCGCGGCGGAGCTGTTCGTGGATCTGCCCGACGGCAGCATCGGGAACGGCATCCGGCTCGGTCCCGACGGCCAGTTGTTCGTCGCCGACTACCCGCAGCACAACGTGCTGAGGATCGATAGGGTCACGCGGGTCATCGCGGTCCACGCGCACGAGCCCGCGATGAACCAGCCGAACGACCTGTCGATCGTGCCCGACGGGACGCTGTACGCGTCGGATCCGAACTGGGCGGAAGGGACCGGACAGCTCTGGCGGATCGGGCCGGACGGCGAGGCCACGCGGCTCGCGGAGGGCATGGGCACGACCAACGGCATCGACGTCAGCCCCGATGGCCGGACGCTCTACGTCGGCGAGAGCACGCAGCGCCGGATCCTGGCGATCGATCTCACCGACGCCGGGCTCGGGGATCGCCGAGTGATCGCCACGTTCTCCGATTTTGGACTGGACGGGATGCGGGTCGACGTCGACGGCAATCTCTACGTGACGCGCCACGGCGCCGGCGTCGTCCTGAAGATGACGCCCGACGGTCAGGTGCTGCAGGAGATCGACGTCCTGGGCGAGCGACCGAGCAACATCTGCATCGGCGGGCGCGACGGCCGAACGGCCGTCGTCACGGAGATGGAGCACGGCCGGCTGGTGACGTTCAGGATCGACCGGCCGGGGTTGGCCTGGTCCCGGATGCCTCAATAGGTTCGGGCTCGCCCTGGCAGGGCTGAAGCCCTGCCCTACGCCACACTCTAGACGCGGCTCGCCCTGAACTCCTCGACCATGTACTCGCAGGCGCGGGTCGCCAGTGCCATGAACGTGATCGTCGGGTTCTGGCAGGCCGACGACGGAAGGCCCGAGCCATCCATCACGAACAGGTTGCTCACGTCGTGCGCCTGCTCGTAGCCGTTCAGGACCGATGTGCCGGGGTCGTCGCCCATCCGGGCCGTGCCCACCTCGTGGATCGCCAGGCCGGGATTCGAGATCTCTCGCTCGACCTCTATGTCTTCGGCGCCGACGGCGCGCAGCATCTCCTCGGCGGCGTCGGCCATGTCGTCGACCATGGTCTGCTCGTTCTCGCCGTAGGCGGCCGAGATGTGCAGGATCGGGATCCCCCAGGCGTCGACGTGCGTCGTGTCGAGTTCGCAGGAGTTCTCGTAGCGGGGTAGGTGCTCGCCGAACCCGCCGATCGAGATTTGCCACGGCCGCGACTCGCGGACGTCCTGCTTGAAGGCGCCGCCGAAGCCAGGGATGGCCATCGCGTGTCCCCACTTCACGACGTTCGATCCGCCCTGATAGCCGTATCCGCGAAGGAAATCGGGATGCCGCTCCTCGAGGTTGCGGAAGCGCGGGATGTAGATCCCGTTCGGGCGGTTGCCGCGCGTGTCGGGGAAGCCCTTCAGTACCGGCAGGACGCCCGAGGCGCCGCCACCCATCACGTGATCCATCAGGTAGTGACCGAGGACGCCGCTCGAGTTGGCGAGGCCGGTCGGATGGTGCTCCGACGTGGAGTTCAGCATGATGCGGGTGGATTCCAGCGTCGAGGCGCAGAGCACGACGGCCCGGCCGAAGATCTCGCGCTGGTTCCGCGTGATCCGGTCGATGTAGTAGACACTCCGGCACCTCCCGACGTCGTCGACCTCTACGTGGCTGACCACGGCATTCGGGATGAGCGTCAGGCGGCCCGTCGCTTCGGCCGCCGGGAGACTCGACGAGACGCTGCTGTAGTACGACCCGGTCCGGCAACCGCGCGAGCACGGGCCGCAGTAGTGACACTTGGGACGGCCGTTCAAGTCTTCGGTCAGGATGGCGCAGCGACCGATTGTCAGGGCTCGACCGAACTCGTCGCGGATCGCCGTCTTGAGCAACTCTTCACCGCAGGTGAGCGCCATCGGCGGCTGGAACTGCCCGTCGGGGAGCTGCGGCAGGCCTTCGGCCCGGCCGCTGACACCGATGAAGCGTTCGGCGATGTCGTAGTACGGCGCGAGCGTGGCGTAGTCGACCGGCCAGTCGATGCCGAAGCCGTCGCGCGACGCCGCTTTCATGTCGTAGTCGCTCAGCCGGTAGGTCTGCCGGGCCCACATGATCGACTTGCCGCCGACGTGCCGGCCACGGAGCCAGGTGAACGGCCGGTCGGCCGGCGTCGTGTAGGGGTTCTCCGTGTCGTCGACGAACAGGTGGTTCGTGTACTCGTCGCACTGGTAGCAGAGCGATTGCACTGGCTGGCGAGCCTGCACGGCCTGGGTGCCGAGGCGACGGCCGCGGAACGGCATGTCGAACGGCCGCTTGTGCTCGGTGTAGTCGACCTCGGGGTCTAGCTCGCGACCGGCCTCGAGGACGGCGACCGAGAGGCCGGCTTCGGTGAGCTGCTTGGCGGCCCAGCCGCCGGTCGCGCCCGAGCCGACGATGACGACGTCGTACTGCTGATCTTGTGCGGCCATGGCTATGCCTTGTGCTCCGGATGCTGGCAGCCCAGCTGTTCGTCGAACATGACTGCGCCGTTGTCGTCCAACTCCTGCAGCATGCCGATCCGCGACGTGTAATAACCGGTCACGGTCAACGACTTGATCGCCTGGAAGAACTCGACGCCAACCTTGTCAGCCGGCGTGTCGTTGTCGGGCGAGCTAAGAATAATCAGGAGTGCCGTCTGCTGCCCGGGGGCGGCGGCAGCGAACGTCGCGCCGAACAGCTCGGCGCTGCGCGCGTCGAGCCAGGCCAGACCCCGGAGGAAGCGGCCGCGCTCGGCGCTGGGCACATCCGCCAGGATGGTGTCGATGAACGCCGCGACCCGGGCCCGACGACCGCCGGCCGTGTCGGTCTCAGGGATGATCAGCTCGCTCAGCAGATCGACCGTGTCGTACTGCGCCTGGGTGAAGACGCTCGAGGCGGCAGCCTGTGCGGCCCCTCCGGCCGCGCGAGCCTGGGCCACCTCCTGGAGGGTCGAGACCCAAAGCGGCAAGGTCGCCGCCCCCGCGCCGGCGGCGGTCAGGGTCTTCAAAGCGTCGCGACGGTTGATTCCATGTCTGTTCATGGCGGTGGCTCCGGTCGATGCAGGCCAAACGCCTGCTGCTGGCCTAAATGTTAATGCAAATCGGCGGCGGCGCGCAGTAAGATGCCGGGCAGTCGGATGCGGATCGTCCGTTTGACAAGGGGACTCTATGCAGAGAACAGGGGCGTCGCGACGCGATGTCTTGAAATTGGCGGTCGCGATCGGCGTCGCGGCGCTCGTCGCGAGCTCGCTCTGGGGGAGTTCGCTGGCGGCCCAGGAGCGGCCGCGGGTGCTGTACGTGACCCACCCCGCGGCGTTCGTCCATGCCGTGCTGCCGGTGGCCGAAGAGGTGATGCGCGAACTCGGCGCCGGCGCACTCGAGGTGACGGTTGTCGGCGACGCGGCGACGATCACGCCGGCGCAGTTGGCCGCGCACGACGTCGTCATGTTCAACACGACGGGTGAACTGCCGATGAGCGCGGCGCAGAAGGCGGCGCTACTGACATTCATCCGCGGCGGCGGCGGCTTCGTCGGGGTGCATAGCGCCACGGACACCTTCTACGAATGGCCGGAGTACGGCGAGATGCTCGGCGGGTACTTCGACGGCCACCCGTGGCACCAGGAGGTGACGGTCACGGTGGAGGATGATGCGCACCCGTCGACGCGGCACCTGGCCTCGTCGGAGCGGCTCTCCGACGAGATCTACCAGATTCGTGATTGGGCCCGGAGCGACGTCCACGTCCTGGTGAGTGTCGATACGGCCTCGGTGGACATGGGCGCGGACGGGATCAACCGCACCGACGGTGATTTCGTGCTGTCGTGGACACGGTCGTTCGGAGACGGGCGGGTCTTCTATACCGCCCTGGGCCACGAGCCGGACCTCTGGCGTGATGCGCGCTTCACGCAGCACCTGGTGGGCGGGATCCGATGGGCCGCGGGGCTCGAAGACTGAAGGCGAAGGGTTGAGGCATGAACATGAAGATGATGCGGGTGACAGTTGGCATCGGTGTGCTGGGCCTCCTACTTGGGAGCATGGGGATGCAGGCAGAACAGGCTGAACCTAACACTCTGACGGCGGCCGAGCGGGCCGACGGCTGGACGCTCCTGTTCGACGGCGAAACGACGGCGGGTTGGCGGGGCTACAACGCCGACTCGATGCCCGACGGCTGGCAGGCAGTCGACGGTGCACTGGCCAGGGTCGGCCAGGGCGGTGACATCATCACCGAGGACCAGTTCGAGAACTTCGAGTTGTACCTGGAGTGGAAACTCGAGGTCGGCGGGAACAGCGGCGTCTTCTTCCGCGCTACCGAGGACGCGGAGGAAGTCTTCCACACGGCACCCGAGATGCAGGTGCTCGACGACGGCACCCACCCTGACGGGAAATCGATGATGACGTCGGCGGGCAGCGATTACGCGCTCTACGGCCGATCTCGCGACACGGTGAAGCCGATAGGCGAGTGGAACGCCGTCCGCATCATCGCCGACGGCAGCCACGTCGAATACTGGCTGAACGGCGTCCGGGTCGTCGAGTACGAGCTGTGGACCGCCGACTGGGAGGCCCGCGTGGCGGCGAGCAAGTTCTCGGCCTACCCGCAGTTCGGGCGCGCGCGAAGCGGACACTTCGCCATCCAGGACCACGGCGATCCGGTCTACTTCCGCAACATCAAGGTGCGCGAACTACCCAGTAGTCGCTCGGCGGCCGGCGAACAGTAGCGATGCCGGCGGCGGTTCGTGGCAAGCTCTTCGTCATGATGTTCCTCCAGTACTTCGTCTGGGGGGCGTGGTACGTGACGGTGGGCACCTACCTCGGCGAAACCCTCGGGTTTCAGGGTCAGCAGATCGGGCTGGCGGTTGGCACGACCGCCGTCGCGGCGATGATCTCGCCGTTCTTCGTCGGGATGGTCGCCGACCGCTACTTCGCGACCGAACGGATCCTGGCGGTCCTGCACCTGGCCGGGGCGTTCGTTCTGATGGCCGCCTCGACGCTCGAGGCCTTCGGTCCGTTCTATGTCGTCTTGCTCGTGTACACGTTGCTGTACATGCCGACGCTGGCACTCACGAACTCACTGTCGTTTCACCAGATGCGGAATCCGGAGAAGGAGTTCCCGGCGGTCCGCGTGCTCGGGACGATCGGCTGGATCGTCGCCGGCCTGACGATCGGGTTCCTCGGCCTGGAGTCCACGGCGGTACCGCTGCGCATCGGCGCCGCGTCATCGGTCGTGCTCGGCCTGTTCTGCCTGACCCTCCCGCATACGGCGCCGAAGCGGGTCGCAGAGCGGGTCACGGCCCGTGACGTGCTGGGTCTGGACGCGCTGGCCCTGTTCAAAGACCGGTCGTTCGCCATCTTCGTGGTCGGCTCGTTCCTGGTGTCGATCCCGCTCCAGTTCTACTACGCGTTCGCGAACCTCTTCCTGAACGAACTCGGGATGGTGAATGCGGCCGGCAAGATGACCCTGGGCCAGATGTCCGAGATCGGGTTCATGCTGGTGATGCCCTGGTTCTTCGTGCGGTTGGGGGTGAAGCGGATGCTCCTCCTGGGCATGATCGCCTGGGCGGTGCGCTACGGATTGTTCGCGTACGGCGACAACGGGTCCGCGGTCTGGATGCTGTACCTGGGCATCCTGTTGCACGGGATCTGCTACGACTTCTTCTTCGTCACGGGACAGATCTACGTCGACCGCAAGGCGCCGGAGCATCTTCGCGGTGCGGCCCAAGGGCTGATCGCGTTCGTGACGCTCGGGGTGGGGATGTTCATCGGCTCGTACGCATCGGGTGTCATCGTCGACCGGTTCAGCTTGGCCGACGGCGCGCATGCGTGGGGCAGCATCTGGCTGATCCCGGCGTTCGGGGCGGCGGGGGTCCTGGCGTTGTTCGCGATGTTCTTCACGCACGATGACGGTTCGACCCCGCGCCGCGGTCCGCTCCGGAACCGGCCGGCGTGAGGGGCTGATCGATCGTTCGACGACGCCATGGACGGTGCTGCGGCGCTCGATTGGACCGCGGTCGCCGCCATCGCCGGTCTCTACCTTTTCCTCTATCTTCTGGGTTCGCGAGCAGCGCGCCGCGCCGAGCGTGCGGGGTTCGCCGGGATGGCGCTGGCCGGGCGCAGCCTGCCCCTGGGCCTCGGCGTCCTCACAATGACGGCCACGTGGGTCGGCGGCGGCTACGTTAACGGCACGGCCGAGGCGACCTACGGTGGGGGGCTGTGGCAGGCGCAGGCGCCCTGGGGCTACGCGCTCAGTCTGGTGCTGGGCGGGCTCTGGTTCGCGCCGACGATGCGGCGACGCGGCTTCACGACGATGCTCGATCCGTTCGAGCAGCGCTACGGCCGCGAGGCGGCAGCGTTGCTGTACCTGCCGGCGCTGACCGGCGAGCTGTTCTGGACCGCCGCGATTCTCGTGGCGCTGGGCGCGACGTTCGAGGTCATCGCGGGCATCCCCTTCGCGCCGGCCGTCGTCCTGTCGGCGGGTGTGGCGATCGCCTACACCGCGCGGAGCGGGCTCTGGGCGGTGGCCATCACCGACGTCGTCCAGATGGTACTTCTGTTCATCGGGCTCTGGCTGGCGGCGACCGTCGCCGTCGGGGAGGTCGGCGGCGTCGAGGCCGCGTGGGCGTCCTACAGCGCGAACGACGTTTCCGGGCCGCCGGCGGCGGGGTCCTGGCTGGCCTGGTGGGATTCCGCGCTGCTGCTCATCTTTGGGGGCATCCCGTGGCACGTGTACTTTCAGCGGGTCCTGGCCACGACCGGGCCGGCCGCCGCCCGCCGACTGTCGATCTGGGCGGGGGCGCTCAGCCTCCTCGTGGCGGTGCCGGCGCTGGCGATCGGCGTCATCGGCACGGCCGTCGATTGGAACGCACTGGGTGTGTCCGACCCCGACGCGGCGATGATTCTGCCGTTGGTGCTGCGCCACCTCACGCCGCCGTTCGTCGCGCTGCTCGGTCTCGGCGCGCTCGCCGCGGCGGTGATGTCGTCGGTGGATTCGTCGATCCTGTCGGCCTCCTCGATGGCGGCCTGGAACGTCTACCGGCCCCTGGTGCGTCCGGCCGCGACGTCGGCCGAACTGACCCGGGTGGTCCGGAGGGTGATCGTGATCGTCGGCTGCGGGGCGACGCTCGTGGCCCTGAACGTGCAGAGCGTCTATGCACTGTGGTTCCTCTGCAGCGATCTCGTCTACTGCATCCTGTTCCCGCAGCTGGTCTGTGCGCTGTACGACCGACGGGCGCAGCGGGTGGGAGCGTTTGCAGGCTATGCCGTCTCGCTGGTGTTGCGGGTGGGCGCCGGGGAGCCGCTGCTCGGGATCCCGGCGCTGCTGCCGTACGGCGCTGATGCGGCGACGGGTGCGGTGGCGTTCCCGTTCCGGACGTTCGGGATGCTGGGCGGCCTGATCACGATCGCCGCGGTCTCGCGGGTTCTGCGGTCACCCTCGGCCACCGGCGAGGCGGATCAGTCGTCGTAGCGGACGCCGAGGCGATCGAGCGCCTCGGGCGCGCACCCGCGCCATTCGACGAGGTACTCGTTGCCGAGGTACTGCAGGTCGTCGATGCCGATCTGGCTCGTCCAGAAGCCGGTGGCGGTCAGGTCTCGGACGCTCGAGAAGAACGCGACGCCCTGGCTGAGCGAGTCCGGTGCCCGGTCGGGCCAGGCGATGTCGTCGAGGACCGCACCGCGTTGAGCGGCGTCGCAGGCCGTGAATTGCCGTTCGAAGCGCCGCTGACACTCGATGTCGAGCCAGGCCAGGCCGCCGCGCAGCGCGCCCTGACGAACCGGCTGGTCGATCATCATGAAGTCGATGAACTCGGGCACGCCGGCGTCGGCCGCGCCGCCGGAGCGATCGTCGGCCGGGAGAATGATCTCGACGAGCGCCGAGAGCGAGGCGTACTCCACCGCCGTGAAGAACTGCGGCGTGTAGGGCGTCTGGGTGGCAAGGGCTTCGCGGCGCGCCCGGTCGGAGCGCTCCCGCGCCGACCGGGCCTCGACGGCGGTCCAGACGAGACCGGCGGCGACCGGAGCCGTCAGCCGTTTGATGGCATCGCGCCGCTTCACAGCTCCCCTCGGTTTCTGGCGTCGGCGATGTACTCGGAGGTGCGCATCGCGAGCGCCATGATCGTCCAGGTCAGATTCTTGTCGGCCTGGGAGGTGAACGGGCCGCCGTCGGCCACGAACAGGTTCCGGACGTCGTGAGCCTGGCACTGCGCGTTGAGTACCGAGGTATCGGCCGAATCGCCCATCCGCGTAACGCCGGCCTCGTGGATGATCCGCCCGCCGGGCTCCAGCCCGAACTCGTCGCCCGGTGCGGGCTCCGGCGTCAGCGGCGTGCCGCCCATGTCGTCGATGACCTGACGGAAGGTCCGCTGCATGTGGCGCGCCTGCCGGCGTTCGTGGTCGCTCCACTGAAAGCGGAAGCGCAGGACGGGAATACCCCAGCGATCGACGACGCCGGGGTCGATCTCGCAGTAGCTGTCGGCATTCGGGATCATCTCGCCTCGGCCCGCAAAGCCGACCACGGCGCCGTAGTATCGGCGGTAGTCCGCCTTGAGGCCGCGGCCCCAGCCGCCGCCCGAGGGATACCGCTCGACGGTGCCCAGCATTCCGAAGCCCGGCATCCGGCGGCCGCCACCAGGCTCGATGTGATACCCGCGCGGGAAGTCCAGCGAGGCGTTGTCGAGCCACCATGGCATGTAGATGTGCATGCCGGCGCCATCCTCGTTGTGGGGCACACCGTCCATGAGCGACGGGATAAAGCCCGAGACCGAGGCGCCAGTCGAATCGGTCAGGTAGCGGCCGATGGCGCCGCTGGAGTTCGCCAGGCCGTCGGGAAATCGCGCGGAAGTCGAATTCAGGAGCAGGCGCGCCGATTCGCAGGCGCTCGCGGCCAGCACCACGATACGCGCGCGAACCTGATGTTCCTGCCCGGTGGTCGTGTCGACGTAGGACACGCCGGTCGCGAGACCGTCAGCGCCCGTCGTCACCTCGCGTGCCATGGCGCCGGTGACCAATGTCAGCCGGCCGGTAGCCAGGGCCGGAGGGAGCAGGACCGTCGGAGACGAGAAGTTGGACGAGGTGCGGCATCCGCGGCCGCACTGGCCACAATAGTGGCAGGCGGAGCGTCCGTTGAGCGGCTGGGTCAGAATCGAGATCCGGGACGGGACGCACGTAATGCCGAGCCGATCGCAGGACTGCTTCATCAGCAGCTCGTAGCATCGTGGCCGCGGCGGCGGCTGGAAGACGCCGTCGGGTTCGTTCGGCAGGCCCTCCTCGGATCCGTACAAGCCGACGAGACGATCCAGCTGGTCGTAGTAGGGCTTCAGCTCGTCGTAGGTGATTGGCCAGTCGTCGCCGAGGCCGTCGAGGCTCCGGCGCCGGAAGTCGTCCGGACCGTAGCGGAGCGAGATGCGGCCCCAGTGGTTCGTCCGTCCGCCGAGCATCCGCGCGCGGAACCAGTCGAATCGCTCCCCGTTGCCGACGGTGTAGGGCTCGCCCTCGAGTTCCCACCCGCCGAGGCAGGCGTCGAATTCACCGAATGGCCGGTCGGTGCCCGCGCCGCGGCGCGGCGACTCGTACGGCCACGCCAGCATCTGGGATTGGCTCGCGGTATCCCACATCGGGCCGGCCTCGAGCAGGACGGTCTCGGCGCCGGCTTCGGTGAGCACCTTGGCCGCCATGCCGCCGCCGGCGCCGGACCCGACGACACAGACGTCGTAGACGCGCGGAGAGCGGCTAACCTGCATCCGTGGCGCCATCGTGCCGTGGCGTGAGCCTACCGCCAGGGGAGCGAATCGATTTCGGCCTGCGTCAGCCGAGGCAGAAGCGCCCGGCCGTCTTCGACGCGGTGGCCTCGGGCGTCGTGGACCGCGAACCCCGTCCGCCGCAGCGCACCGCAGCCGTAGCGACCTTGCTTGTCGAGGGCGACGAACTTCAGATTGAACATCGGCTTGCCGTTATGCCGGTCCATCACGCGCTGGCAGACGCTCTCGCAGGCGTCCTGCGGCGACAGTCCCTGCCGCATCAACTCGACGACGTGGAAGCTGCCGGAATTCTTGACGCACTCTTCACCGTGGCCGGTCGCTCCAGCGGCGCCCACTTCGTTGTCGACGTAGAGTCCGGCGCCGATGATCGGCGAATCGCCGACGCGGCCGACGAGCTTGAAATGATGGCCGATGGTGCTGGTCACGCCGGCGATGTCGCCGTTGGCGTCGAGCGTCAGGACGTTGATCGTGCCGCCGGGCGGCTCGGAGGGCGCGCTGGGCGGGAAGTAGTAGTCGCGGTTCGAGAGGTTCTCTTTCCAGTCGACCCAGTGCTGGCGGGCCGCGTCGGTCAGCAGGTCCTCTTCCTCGAACCCGTGCATCTTGGCGAAGCGTAGCGCGCCGCGGCCGGCGAGCATCCAGTGGTCGGTGCGATCCATGACGAGACGCGCGACCGACGACGGCGTCTTGATGTTCTCGAGTGCGGCGACGGCGCCGATGTTGTTGTTGTCGGCACCGTTCATCACCGCGGCGTCGAGTTGGTGGAATCCATCCTCGTTCGGGTCGCCGCCGTAGCCGACCGTGGCGTCGCGCGGGTCGCGTTCCGAGACGTTCGTGGCCCGCTCGGCCGCGTCCATGGCATTCCCACCGGCGCGCATGATGTCCCAGGCCGTTGTCGTGATCTCCTCCCGAACCGCGTTGTTCGTCTTGCTCGTGACGACGAGAGGGCGATCGGATCTGTCCTGGAGGGTGGTCGAGGCAGCGCGTGCAGCACCGGGAACGGCGAGGCCGGTGCCCACGAATCCGGAGAGAAAGCCCCGTCGGCTGAGATGTGCGGGTCGCATATGTCCTCCTGTGTCGTGTGATTGATGGCGGCTAGGCGTCCGCCAACGTCGACGATGTGGGGAGTTCGAGCCCCACGAGAGTTTCCACGGTGCCGAGCCGCGCGGCCACGTCGCCATCGCTCGGGGAAGCCGGCACGATCGGGCGCGCCCGGGGCGTCGCCGGCGGTGGCGAAACCGGTGCCACCGCCGCGGCAAATCGTTCGCGCATCACCGACTCGAACCTGGCCGCATCCTCGCGAGGCAGCTCGCGGACGCGGTCGGCCCAGGCCCGGTCGGGGAAATCGTGCCAGAACCAGCCCGGCCTGTCGAGCGGGTCTGGTGAGGCGCCTGCCGACAGCACTCGCCGAAGCGCGCGCGTCTGTTCGAGGTAGACGAGCTCGATCGCTTCGGGCGAGAGCACCAGAGGGTAGCCGTTGTAGAAGTCGCATCCGAGCGTCCAGAGCGAGTCGACTGCCCGGTTCGAGACCGGCGCGGTCGTGCCGATCCGGCGGGCCGTGTCTACCAGGGACAGCTCGGGATACGGCGCGAGAGCGCGGCCAAGTGCGGCCCAGGTCGTCTCGGCAGCCTCGAGCCAGTGTCGCGTGCCCTCATAGTCACCTGCTCCATGGGCGCGCGACGCGGCGGCTTCGAGGACGTGGGCCTGCCTGACGGCAACCCAGGCGATCAGGTCCGTCAGGTCGCGTCCGAAGAGCGCGGGCACGGCAGCGCGGCCGGTGCCGGCCGCCATTGTGGCGAGGCCGGAGCGTGTGTCGATGAGCAGGCGAAGCTGATCCGGCGCAAGGAAGTAGGGGACCAGGAGGCGCTTGCGCGGGGTCGCCACGACGCGCGCGTTGCCGGCGGCGAGCAGGGGCTGGAAGCCCGCCATGAAGGCATCCGCCGCCTGGCCATGACGTGCGACGGCGAATTGCTCCAACGCGACATCCTGGACAAACCCGTCTGGGTCCCAAGCGAGACGACGGATGATCTCCGATAGCCACGGTGAGGTGTCGGACCACTCGGGCCAGTGGAAGTATCCGCGGCAGGACGGGTCGGCGGCGGCGGCGCGCGCGTCGCGCGCGAGGCTACGCCCGGACGACCAGGCCGTTTGGAGAAAGGTGTCGGCGCCGCTGAAGACGGTGAACTGGCCCGAGAGCCAGACCCGACCGGCAGGGATGTCGGGGCGCCCGTCAGCCTGCTCCCGGCCGACGCCGACGTCGTCGAACACTCTGCCCATCCCATGTCGAATGTGCACCGCCTGGATCGGATCGGGCAGCGCCTCGAACAGTTCCGGGACCTGCTCGGCCCAGGTCCAGACGGTGGGCATCGCCTGGGGATCGATCGCTCGCAGGACCTCGAAGGCCTGGCTGAAACCATCGGCCTTGGTGACGGATCGACAAGGATCGCTATAGGACTGGCCCTCCTCGCCCCGGTGGCGGATGGCGTAGAGGTGATCTGTGCCGAACGTGGCGACGAGTTCTCGCCAGACGCTGGTCGTGAAGGAACGCAGCTCTGGCTGATGTGCGCAGAGGAAGCCGCCGCGCCATTCGAGATCCGGATGGAGCGTGCGCACCGCGTCGGGAAACGCACCGTAGGCGATCACGTACATGAAGCGGACGCCGAGCTCCCGGCCACGCGCGAGGACTCGCTGCGCGAGCGCCTCCTTCGCCGTGGAGGCCCAGACCGCGCCGTGGTCGAGGCCGACCGCATCGGGAAACGCGCGATGGAAGACCGCCTCCATCGGTGGATAGAACTCGAGGAAGTTCAGACCGCTACGCGCCAGAAAAAGCAGGGCGCGCTCCCAGTCGGCGTCCTCCCAGGTTGCGGCGCAGAATCGGCGCGGTCCGAGGTAGTTGTCCCAGATCATGTCCCCGCGCCACCGAAACGCCGGGACCTGTTCGTGGTCGTCGACTGGGAGCAGCGTCGCCTTGGGGGAAAGCGACGGCCGCGTATCGCCATCCCGGAAGAAGCCGAAGCCGAGCGATGCGAGCCAGGCGTACAGGCCGTTGCGCGCGCCCTCGGTGTCGGACCCGCAGATGACGATCGCCGGCCCCTGTGGCGGCGACAGGAGGCGGTAGGCCCCGGGCGCCTGGCTGGCGCACCGCCAGGCCGAAGAAGTGGCGGCCGAGACGTTCGAGGTGAGGAGCAGCGTGTCGGGTCCAGCCGCGAAGGCGGTCGGGCCCAGGACCGCACCGGCCGCGCGCAAGAGCGCGGCGGCGTCGGCAAGCGAGGCCCGGCTGACCGCGTCGTCGATACCATCGACGACACGAAGGGTGCCCCATGTCGGGCCATCGTCGGCAGGCGCGCAGCCGGTCGACGCCGAGACTAGGGCGGCCCCGGTTCCCAGCGTGAGGAAGCGCCGCCGGGTGAGCCGGGAACGCGAGGGGGCAGTTGGGTCGGGCATTGATGAGGGGAGCCCGTCAGATGACGTTGGCCTCTGGTTGCACCGTGCCCGTCGAGAACCTGTCGAGGGCGAACGAGTCGAGGTCGACGTCGGGCTGGTGGCCGGCGATCAGCGCCGCGAGATGGCGGCCGACGGCCGGCGAGTGCTGGAACCCGTGGCCGCTGAAGCCGTTGATGAGGTAGAGGCCTTTGACTTGCTCCACGGGGCCGATGATGGCGTTGGCGTCCGGCGACATGGCGTAGAGCCCGGCCCAGGCGTGCGAGATCGTGCCCTCGGCGAGGACCGGCAGGCGGGTCAACGCGACCTCCACGACCGAATCGAGGAAATCCCATTGCACCGTCATGTCGAAGCCCGGTGCCTCGTCGGGATCGCCCATGCCGAACAGGATATTCGCGCCCTCGCGATGAAAGTAGAACGATGTGGCGAAGTCGATCGCCATGAGGTGCGTCTCGGGGAAGTCGGCGCCGGCGACGGCGGCTGCCGGCGGCTGGGCGATGAAGATATGGCGGCGCAGCGGTTCGACGGGGAGATTCACGCCGGCCAGTTGCGCGACGCGCGCGGCGTGCGGGCCGGCGGCGTTGACGACGACGGGGGTCGCGATCGTGCCGCGCGTCGTCGTGACGCCCGCGATCCTATCGGCATCGACCGTGATACCGGTCACTTCCGTATCGCGCTCGATCTCGACACCCGCGGTCTGGGCCGCGCGGGCGAAGCCAGTGGTCAGGCCGTTCGGGTCGGCGATGCCGTCGCGGGAGCAGTAGCTGGCGGCGATGACACCGTCGACATTGAGCCCGGGAGCGAGGCGGGCGGCCTCAGCCGGCGTGAGCAGCTCGACCTCGACGCCCAGGCTCTGCTGCAAGGCGATGTTCTGCTCGAATGTCGACACGGACTCGGGTGTCGACAGGAGAAAGAGATAGCCGTCCTGATGAAAGTCCAACGGATAGCCCACCTCGTCCTCAAAGCGCTCCATGAGGTGGATCGATTCGATCGAGAAGGCGATGTTCTCGGGTATCGAGAACTGGTGTCGTACCCCTCCGGCGTTCCGGCCGGTGGACCCGGTGGCCAACTGCCGTTCGCGCTCGATCAGGACGACGTTCCGGATGCCGAGGCGGGAGAGATGGTAAGCAGTGCTGGCACCCATGCAGCCGCCCCCGATGATGACGACGTCGGCGGCTGATCTCATCTGCGCATGGTGCCTGACGCGGCAGGACTGCCGCGCGTTGCTCAGATTAGCACACGGTGTCCGACATGGCGTCGTTCCCGGCGTGACGGGGCCGTGACGAGAGTCAACACATCGTGTCGTCGAGCCGACAACCACTAGAGATGGGCACCCACGGAAAGTTCGTGTGGAGCGGTTCGAGGCGGACGCGACGTCTGGCGCGACGCCGGGCGCGGCGCTGGCGTGCGCTCGGCGCGCCCTCAGTCCCGCTCGCGTGACCGCGTGGCGGCACGAGGGCCCGGCGACCTGACACGAGCGACCCGAATGATCGACGCAGGCCAAGAGCACCCCAGTAGGGCAGTGGCCCTCGACGCCATCCTTCGACAGATCCTGACGAGCCGCGTCTACGACGTCGCCCGCGAGACGCCCCTGGACACGGCGGCCAAGCTCAGTGCACGTCTCGGCAATCAGGTGTTCCTGAAGCGCGAGGACCTTCAGCCGATCTTCAGCTTCAAGGTGCGCGGCGCCTACAACAAAATCGTTCAGCTCTCGGAGGCCGAGCGGGCGAAGGGCATCGTGACGGCCAGCGCCGGCAACCACGCGCAGGGCGTGGCCTTCGCCGCGAAGCGCCTAGGGATCCGGGCCGTGGTCGTCATGCCGCGAACGACGCCAGCGATCAAGGTCGACGCCGTCGTCGAGATGGGCGCGGAGGTGATTCTCGAGGGGGACACCTTTGGCGAGGCGAAGGCGCGCTGCGACGCGCTCGTCGAGGAGACCGGCCTGACGTTCGTGCACCCGTTCGACGATCCGCTGGTCGTCGCGGGGCAGGGCACGATCGGCGACGAGATCCTCCGGCAGAGCCGAGAGCTGCCCGACGTCATCTTCGTGCCGATCGGCGGCGGCGGGCTCATCGCCGGGATCGGGGCGTTCATCAAGGCGTTGCGCCCCGAGATCCGGATCGTGGGTGTGGAGCCTTTCGAGGCCGACGCGATGTTCCAATCGATGGCGACCGGTGAGCGCGTGGTCCTGGATTCGGTGGGGATCTTCGCCGACGGCGTGGCGGTGCGGGAAGTTGGAGCGTTCACGATGGCCGTGGTGCAGCAGACCGTGGACGAGGTCCTCCGGGTGTCGAACGACGAGATCTGCGCCGCCCTCAAGGACATCTTCGACGACACGCGCTGCGTGATGGAGCCGGCGGGTGCGCTGGGCGTTGCGGGGATGAAGGCCTACGTCGAGCGCGAGCAGGTGCGTGGGCGCCATCTGGTCGCGATCCTGAGCGGCGCCAACATGAACTTCGACCGGCTACGTTTCGTGGCGGAGCGGGCGGAACTGGGCGAGGCGCGGGAGGCGGTGCTCGCCGTGACGATTCCGGAGCGCCCCGGTGCGTTCAGGGAGTTCTGTGCGACGGTCGGCCGCCGGGTCGTCACCGAGTTTAACTATCGCTTGAGCGGGCGAGCCGAGGCTCACATCTTCGTCGGCGTGACAATCCAGTCGAAGGCCGACGCGCAGGAACTCGCCGAGCGCCTGACTGCCGCGGGCTACGCCACGGTCGATCTGTCCGACAACGAGGTGGCGAAGCTCCACGTGCGCCACATGGTCGGCGGGCGGGCGCCTGACGTGCGCAATGAACAGCTCTGCCGGTTCGAGTTCCCCGAGCGGCCGGGGGCGCTGATGCAGTTCCTCGAGCGACTCGGCGGCCGGTGGAACATCAGCCTGTTTCACTACCGGAATCACGGTGCGGACTTCGGCCGCGTCCTCGCGGCATTCGAGGTGCCGGCGGACGAGCGTGCCGCGTTCGGCGAATTCCTCGACGGCCTCGGCTATCCGTACCATTTCGAGCCCGACAACGCCGCGTACTCGCTCTTTCTGTCGTGAACGCCAGTCAGGAGACGGGATGGGGCGATGGTCGCGAGGCGGCGCGGTCGACAGCGTCGCAGACGGCGCCATAGTCGTTCGGGAGGTCGATCGCGCACCGCGCGTGGGCCGGCTCGACATCGGCCAGGGCGTGGGAGTGATACGCCCGCTTGAAGTCGGTGAACTTCAGGCCGTTCGCCGTGGAGATGACGACGACGCGGTCGGTCGGCGCGATCTGACCGCGGTCGCGCAGTTTGATGAGCGCCGCGAGCGCCACGCCGGTATGCGGGCAGTTGAACATGCCGGTGAGGTCGGCTCTCGCGGCCGCGTCGGCGAGTTCGGTCTCGGTGGCCTGCTCGACGATCCCGTCGTAGCGCTGCAGCGTCCGGATCGCCTTCTTGATGGACACGGGATTCCCGATCTGAATGGCCGACGCCTGGGTCGGCTCGGCCTGGACCGGTTCGAATCGCCAGTCCTGCTGATAGGCGAGATAGAGCGGATTCGCCTTGGCCGCCTGAGCCACGACGATCTTCGGGCGCTTCCGGGTTAGGCCTAGGGCCTCCATCAGGTCGAGGCCGGCACCCAGGGCGCTGACGTTCCCGAGGTTGCCACCCGGAATCACGAGAACGTCGGGGACCTCCCAGTCGAACTGCTGCACGATCTCGACCGCGACGGTCTTCTGGCCCTCGAGCCGGAGGCTGTTCATTGAATTCGCGAGATAGATGCGCTCCTCTTCGGCGAGGCGCTGGACGATCGCCATGCAGCCGTCGAAATCGGTATCGAGTGCGAGGACGGTGGCCCCGTTGGCCAGCGGTTGGAGAAGTTGAGCTTGTGAGACCTTGCCCCGCGGCAGGATGACCAGGGCAGGAATGGCCGCCGCGGCCGCATAGGCGGCCAGCGCGGCCGAGGTGTCGCCAGTCGACGCGCACGCCACCGCCTGGATCGTCCGGCCCGCGCGCATCATCTGTCGGACGACCGAGACCAGGACGGTCATGCCGAGGTCCTTGAACGAACCGGTATGCGAGTTGCCGCAGAGCTTGATCCAGAGGTCATCGACCCCGATCTCCCGACCGAAGCGTTCGGCCCACAGAAGATTGGTCCCACCTTCGTCCATCGACACGATGTTGTCGTCGGCGAGTTCGGGGCAGACCCATTCCTTCTTTCCCCACACGGTCGAGCCGTAGGGCCAGACCGTGCGCTTGTATCGCTGGTCGAAGAGCTGGGTCCAGGCCGCGGCGGACCGGTGCCGGAGGGCATCGAGATCGTGCACCACCTCCAGCAGATCGCCACAGGTGGGGCAGCGATAGATCGGCTGCATCAGGGGGTGGTCGCCGTGGCAACCGGCGATGCAGCGAAAGACGGCTCGATATTCCATCTCGGTCCTAGGGCTCTGCGCCCGAGCGGTCCATCACGACGAACGACACATCCTCGACGAGACTGGCGTCGGCGAGATGGTCGATGACCTGGATCTGGAGCGTATACGTCCCTTCGGGGAACGATTGGAGCGGGACGCCCTGCGACGTCGGAAGCTGCGCGCCGACGGCTCGCAGATCGAACTCGTCCGGCAGCGTCTCGATGTTGAAGTCCTGGGGCGCCGTCGACCGGAAGGGCTCCACGCGTCCCATGGTCAGGCTGTAGAACGTATAGCGCACGCTAACGTTCGGGCGACCCCGCGAGTCCGTGAGCAGGTTGTACATGAAGAACACGAGCGACAGATTGTCCCGGGAATCGAAGATTGTGTCGCGGACCGGCGTGATCTCCGCGCCGCCGAGGGCATACGGACGCCCGAGCTGTTCCGTCGCCGACAACGGCGCGGCAAGCGGCTCGATGGCATCGGCCACGATCACGCTGCTCAGCTGGAGGCGGTCGAGATCGAACGCGGGGACGTGGAGGCGTCGTTTGAGAAGCGCCGACTTCGCGTCCGGCCGGGCGGAGCCGTCGAGGGCCGCTTCTCGAATCGCGACGTAGACGTCGTAGTCGCCCGGCTCGACGGTGAGCGAGCGGCGAATCGTGTATGGGGCCGAGTCGTTCGTGCCGCCGAGATCGATGAAGTGGACATCCTCGAACGGGTAGGTGGCCTCGTCGATGCCCTCGGGGTGTGCGAGACGCAGCATGGCCGCATTTTCGGCGGCGACCGGCGTGCCGCGAGGGACGAAGTCCCGTTCCGGCACGTTGATGGGCACTTCGCCGGGACCGAAGCCGGTGAGCCGCCGCCGCCGCATCCGCTCGCGGCCGGCCCTGGAGTTCTCGCCATGCTGGGCGACGCGCACGTAGACGCTCGCCGTCTGGAACGCGTCGGGCGCTTCGTCGACCACGACGCTGAACGGGATGTAGACGCTGCCGTCCTCACCGCGGAGGAGATGATGGCTCCACTTCAACCAAGCGTCGCCGCCGGCGTACCCACCGTCCGCCACGGCATCCACCATCTGCGTCAGACGGGCCGCTTCGTCACGCTGGTCCCAGGTCAGCATCTTCTGAGCCGCCGACGGTGACGCGAGGAGGATGAGTGGGATGAGGAGACAGAGCACGGCACGGTCCCAGAGGTCGACGGATCGCCAGTCGCGCATGGCCACTCTGCTCACTGTCGTGTTGACGACCCAGATATTGTACTCCGGGGGCGACAGGGCCGGTGACCAAATTCAAGTAGGATGAGCCGCGTTGGCGTGAACCGGCGGCAGGACGCGCAGCGTCGAACGGGCAGCCGCGTCTGACGCCACTGGAGTACTCTCTCAGATGTCAACGATGAGCAAGCGGGCGATCTTCGAGGCCAGCCATCCAGGAGTGTTCTTCCTGGATGAACGCGACCCGGCCGGCCTCGCGGCCTTCCTGCGGCACAAGGGATGGCTGGCTTCCGACGAAGCTGTGCGTGGGCTCTCGAAACCCGGTGAGGGGAACATGAACCTCACCCTCCGGGTGGCGACATCCCAGCGCACGCTCATCGCGAAGCAGGCGCGGCCGTGGGTCGAGAAGTACGAGCATATTGCGGCGCCCCCGGAACGCGCTCTCGTCGAAGGACGCTTCTACGAGTTGATGGCGCAATATCCCGCGCTGCGGGACCGGATGCCGCGATTGCTGGGCTTCGCGCCCGAGGAGCGGATCCTTCTGTTGGAAGACCTGGGGTCGGGCGCTGACTATACGGACCTGTACGCCGGCGAGCGACTGAGCGAGGCCGATCTGGACGCTCTGGTGGATATGCTCGCCTCGCTGCATCGAGCCTTCGTGGGGTTCCAGGACGACGGCCTCTTCACCAACCGGGCGATGCGCGAATTGAACCACCAGCACATCTTCCGGGTGCCGCTGGATGCTAGCAATGGGCTGGATCTGGACGCGCTGACCCCCGGGCTGTCCGGGGCAGCGACCAAACTGCGCGAGGATACGGATTTCGTGGCGGCCGTCGAGACTCTGGGACGCGTCTATCTACGCGACGGCGGGACACTGCTGCACGGGGATTTCTTTCCGGGTAGCTGGCTGCGGACGGCGGAGGGGCCGCGGATCATCGATCCGGAGTTCTGCTTCCTTGGCGCGCCCGAGTTCGACGTCGGAGTGTTGGTGGCCCATCTTCTCCTTGCGGATCAGCCACCAGCGATCGTCGACCGAGCGCTGACAGGCTATGCCGAGCGGATCGGGACGCGGCCCGATGAGGCGAGCCGGGCGTTGGTGATGCGGTTTGCCGGAGTGGAGATGATGCGACGGTTGATCGGCGTGGCACAGTTACCACTGACTGCGAGCCTGGCGCGGAAGCGAACATGGCTGCGGCAGGTGCGGGAGATGGTGTCCTCCGCAGCGAGGCAGACGCGGTCGTCAGGTGGAGGAGGCTGATGGTCGAGACGATTCGTCGGACGGTGTGTGCCGGCCTGATCGCATCGATGGCGGGGTGTTCTTCAGCGGTGCCTCCGGGGGCCGAGGTCATGACCCGGGATCCCGGGTCAGCAGTCGAGGAGTCCGGCCTCGTCGCGCTCACGACCGTCGACGCCGAGAAGCGCTTCGTCCTTCGCCGTCCGGCCGAGCGGGCGGCGTGGAATGGCCGGCTGCTCGTCGCGGCACACGGCGGCAGCGGAGGTCCGGCGCTGGCTGCGGATGGCACCCAGATGGGCACGAGCGAGACCTCGCTCGACGACGTGATCGGAGCGTACGCCGTCGAGCATGGCTTTGCCTACGCGAGTGTCGACCGAGACGGCGTCGGTGGGACACGCGAAGGGTTGGCGATCGTCGTGGAGTTCGCGGCGTGGGCGCGCGATCGGGCGGGCGACCTCCTGGGGCGCGACGTCGAGGCCCTCTACCTCGTGGGGCTGTCGGCGGGCGGTGCGATCGCACGCTACGCCGCCGAGGATCCCGCGCTGCCGTTCGACGGCGTCGTCATCATCGCTGGCGGGGCCGGCGATACGGCGACCGGGCTCGATCGCCTGGCGCGACGCGTCGCGCTCTGGCCGGCGATCGATCCACGTGATCATCCGGCGGTGGGCGACGATGTCCCTGCGGTCCTGGCGTACGCGGCCGAAGGCGCTGGCACGCCGGTGGCCGCTCGACCGCTCTGGCCGTTCATTGGATCGTCCGCGTCGGCCGCGGGCCTCGAGCGAGCGCTCGCGGGCTACGGAGTGGAGGATCTGGGAGCGGCCGAACTGGAGGGGTTTCGGGTCGAGGACCAGGCCGAGCGGCCAGGGTTCATCGAGCGCTTGCGACGTGGAGATACCTCGGGCCAGGTGCTGGTGCCGACAATCGAGGTCGTCGGCACCTACGACGACTTCGTCCTGCCGGAGATCCTGGCTTACAAGCGAAAGGTGCTGGCGGATGCCGTGGCAGGGAACCGCCACCGGCTCTACCAGGTTCGTCGCGCGTGGCACATCTCCAGGGAAGACGACGCCCTGGAAGGGTTCCGGCACCGGATGTCGCGGATGGGCATCGGCGCGGAGGCACAGACAGCGGCGGGCGAGTACGGCTCCTACGTGCGCGCAGTGCGGGACGCGCTCGACCTCATCAACAGGTGGGTGACCGACGGCGTGGCCGCCCCGGACGATCGGACCGTCGATGACGGTGCCGGCATCATGTCGGGAGAGTGAGTGCTCCAGTTGGGGCGGAGCCTCGCCTCACCATGGCCGGGGGATCGGCGGCGGATGTCAGGAGCCATTCTCGCAGAGCTGAGTGCCGCTCGGGTCAGTTCGGGGCGACGTCGGCCTCGGCGCCAACAAGGTCGAGGGTGAAGCGCACCGGCATGTCACCCGCCGGGGCGGTCGAACTCAACATGGCCGCCACTTCGAGCACGGTGCCGCGTGACAGGCGCAGCGGTTCGGTCAGCCAGTACCGTGTGCGCCACTCGGGCCGGGCGCTGGCCAGAAGGATGGGATGGTGCTCTGACTTCATCGGGGTATCCCCGCACACCGCCGTTGCGCGAAACCCTCCCTGTCAGGATCAGGAAGGGGAGAGCGCGCCCCGCGAACGTAGGAATCGAATGAATGCCGGTTCGAAATCATATACTAGGGGCTCGCCCGGTCGAGGCGACAGGCGCTGGAACTTACTGACAAATTGACAACTTGCGAGGGCTCGGCCACAATCGGCGGCTTGACGGGGTACTGGATCGAGATGGCGCAGGTGGTGACGAAGAGCGCCCTGTAGGAGGCAGAATTCGAATGGCCAAGAAACTGAATCGGCGGGATTTTGTGCTGACGGGTGCGGCGGCTGCCGGCCTGGCGGCGACACGGCCGGCGTTCGGGCGCGCGCCGGCGTTGCAGATGTCGAGTGCGCGACCCGTGGTCGTGGCCTCGGGCAACGGACACCGGTCGCGGAACGCCGACAATGAGACGTGCGTCGAGGTGGCGTTCCGGATGATGACCGCCGGCGAGGATGTCCTCGACTCGCTCATCGCAGGCGTGAACATCGTCGAACTGGACCCGGAGGACGCGAGCGTCGGCTACGGTGGACGCCCGAACGCCGAAGGGATCGTGCAACTCGATTCGTGCTGCATGCACGGCCCGAAACGACAGGCCGGCGGCGTGGGTGCCATCGAGGGGGTGCGAGCCCCGTCACTGGTGGCCAAGGCGGTGATGGAGTACACCGACCACCACCTTCTCGTGGGCGCCGGGGCGCAACAGTTTGCGCGGAATCTTGGCTTCGAGATCGAGGACGATCTGAACACCGAGAACTCGCGGCGCCAGTATCTCGAGTGGAAGCGGCGGACCGATCCTGGGCACTATCTGACTCCAGAAGAGCGGATTCAGGCCGGCTTGCAGGCCGGGCTCGACATGGTGGCCGAGGGCATCATCCCCGAGGACGAATTCTGGGGCACGATCAACTGCGACGGCGTCAATGCGCGTGGTGAGGTCTGCGGCGTCACGACGACGAGCGGGCTGTCGTGGAAGATTCCGGGCCGTGTCGGCGATTCGCCGATTCTTGGTGCCGGGTTGTACGTCGACGGAACCTACGGCGCCGCCGGGTCGACGGGGCGCGGGGAGGCGAACCTGTACAGCTTGGCGTCCTTCGTGATCGTCGAGGAGCTTCGGCGCGGCATGAGCCCGAAAGATGCCGGCATGGAGGGCCTCAAGCGGATCCAGGAGAACACGGTGGAGAAGCGATTGCTGAACGATGACGGCAACCCGTCGTTCGGCGTCAACTTCTACATCATCAACGCCAAGGGCGACTACGCCGGTGTGTCGATGTATGAGAGCGAGCGCGGCCGGTACGCGGTCTGCACCGAGAACGGGCCGGAGTTGGCTCCGCTCGACGGACTGCTGCAGCGGCCGAACGCCTAGACCGGCCCGGCGCCGGACCGAGGGGAAGCAGACGCTATGCGAACGAGGATCAATCGACGGGATTTCATGCTGACGGGCGCAGCTGCCACGGGCCTCGCGGCGGGTTCGCCTCGACGTGCGTTCGGTCGGGCACCGGCGGTGCAAACGTCGTCAGTCAGACCCGTGGTCATCGCCTCCGGGAACGGTCATACGATCCGCAACGGCGGCTCCGAGACGTGCGTCGAGACGGCGTTCCGGATGTTGACCGATGGCACGGATGTGCTGGAGTCGTTGATCGCCGGCGTCAACCTCAACGAGCTCGATCCGGCGGACGGCGGGGTTGGATTCGGGGGATCGCCCAATGCGGACGGCGTCGTGCAGCTCGATTCGTGCTGCATGCACGGGCCGACCCGACGCGCCGGCGGCGTGGCAGCGATCGAAGGTGTCAAGACCCCGTCGCTCGTCGCGCATGCCGTGATGCAGTACACGGATCACCATCTGCTCGCGGGCCGCGACGCCACGGACTTCGCGCGCAACATGGGCTTCACCGTGCACGACGATCTAAATAGTGAGCGGTCGCGCGAGCGGTGGCTGGAGTGGAAGCGGCGGATCGATCCCGGGCACTACCTCGATCCGAAGCAGCGTGCATGGGCCGGGCACGAGGCGGGCCTCGGGATGATGGCCGACGGCCTGATCTCGGAGCACGACTTCTTCGGCACGATCAACTGCGACGGGATCAACGCGCGCGGCGAGATCTGCGGCGTGACGACGACGAGTGGCCTGGCGTGGAAGATTCCGGGGCGGGTCGGCGACTCGCCGATTCTGGGCGCGGGACTCTATGTCGACGGGACGTACGGCGCCGCGGGGTCGACGGGGCGAGGCGAGGCGAATCTGTACAACCTCACGTCATATCTCATCGTCGAGAATCTCCGTCGCGGCATGAGCCCGAAGGACGCCGGCCTCGACGGGCTGAGGCGGATCAAAGAGAACACGGTCGAGCAGCGTCTCCTGAACAGCCGAGGAGAGCCGGGGTTCGGCATCAGCTTCTACGTGCTGAATGCCAAGGGAGAGTACGCCGGAGTCTCGATGTACGCGAACGAGCGGAGCCGCTACGCGGTCTGCACCGAGAATGGTGCGGAACTGGCGCCGCTGGAGCCGTTGCTGGCGAACTCGGCGAGGGACTGAGCCGCGGCAGACCAGCGTCGAAGTCGAGTCAGGGTCGCCTCACACAGACCACGGACGGCCGATGCACGCGAGGTGCATCGGCCGTTCTTCGTACGAGGAGACGATGCAAGTACTCGTTCCAGAGCATCTCGGCGACGAGGAAGCCGACCCGAAGCACTTCACGGGACGGGCCCGAATGACGGCGATGCGCGGTGTGGCCGCCGATCCCGACGTCAACGCCTATGGGGTGGCGTTCCAGGCGGGCGCACGCACGGCGTGGCATACGCACAGCGGCGTGCAGTTGCTGGTTGTTCTCGAAGGCACCTGCTGGCTGCAGAAGGAAGGCGAGTCGCGACAGGACATTCCGGCCAGGGGGCTGGCCAGTATTCAGCCCGGCGAGAAGCACTGGCACGGAGCAGGCCCGCAGGGGGCGATGGTGCATCTGGCGATCAACATCGGGGCGACGACGACCTGGCTCGAGCAGGTCACGGACCGGCAGTACCGAAGGGCGTAGAGGACGTACCGCGCACGGCGCGGTGGCGAGGCCCCGGCACGGGGCGTGGGGCCCCCGTAAGGGGCCGAGCTGGGGCTTGGGGCGTAAGGCGCCCCTTCATCAGGCCGATCCCGCGAGTCCGCCACCGTCGACGACCAGGGTCGTGCCGGTGACGAAGCCGGACGCGTCGCTGGCCAGATAGACCACGGCGCGGGCGATGTCGTCCGGGGCACCGATGCGCCCCAGCGGCCGGCGCGCGGCGTCGGCGCGGAAGGTGCTGGGTTCGGCTCCGAGTTGTTCGGCCTCGCTGGCGAGCAGCGGCGTGTCGGTGTCGCCGGGGCAGACGCAGTTGACCCTTATGCCCTGCGGGCCGTGGTCCAGCGCCATGGCGCGGGTCAACTGGACCACGGCGCCCTTCGACGCGCAGTAGGCCGCCGCGTCGCGCCCTCCGACGAGACCCCACCCCGAGCTGGTGTTGATGATGACGCCACCTGTCGGCATCGCCGGAATGGCGTGCTTGGACATCAAGAACACCCCACGCACGTTGATGGCCATGACGCGGTCCCAGTCGTCCGCCGTCGTATTCGAAATAGAGGTGCGCCGGATGATCCCGGCGTTATTGAACAGGATGTCCAGGCGGCCGAACTCCGAGACGGTGCCGGCGATCGCGCCGCGGCAATCCTCCTCCAGGGTCACGTCGGTCGGGATGCACTGTGCGCGGCCGCCGGCGTCAGCGATGAGCTGGGCCGTCTCAGAGCCGGCGGTCTCGTCCACGTCGGCGACGGTTACGGCCGCACCCTCGTGAGCCAGGAGAACGGCCGTGGCGCGGCCGATCCCCGAGGCACCGCCGGTGACGACGGCGACTCTGTCGCGCAAGGCGCCCGGCGGCGCGCTACTGGGCATCGGCCTCGGTCAGGGCTGCCCGGGCGGCTGCAAGCGTCGTCTCGACGTGGTCGGGCGTGTGGACGATCGAGGCGACCGAGTGGAGCGCGGCGGCGGGTGTCATGTAGACGCCGTGCCGGAACAGTGCGTGCGCGAAGGCGCGGTAGCGCGCTCGGTCGACGAATTCGCAGTACTCGCGGTAATCGTTGATCCGCTTCTGGCGCGTGAACATGATCTGAAACATCGGGCCGACGCTCTGGATGATCGCCGGCGTGTTGGTCTCTTCGAAGACCCGCCGGAGCCCCGCCACGAGCGTTTCTCCGATGCGCCAGGTGTGGCGAAAGGCCTCGGCATCGCCGGCCGTCAGCATCTGGAGGTTCGCCCGCGCCGCGAACAGGCCGATGCGCGAAGCGTTCTGCGTGCCGTAGTGCAGGACGCCGCCCCAGGCCAGGGCCTCCATGATCTCGGCGCGCCCCACGAAGGCCGCGACGGGCAGGCCGCACCCGAGCGCCTTGCCGAACGTCGTGATGTCCGGGTCGAGACCGTAATGCTGCTGACATCCGCCGGCGGCGATGCGGAAGCCGGTCACCGTCTCGTCGAGGATCAGCAACACGTCGTGCGATCGCGCCAGCTGGCTCAGCCCTTCCAGGTAGCCTGGATGCGGTGGGATGACGCCCATGTTGGACATGATGCCTTCGGTGATGATCGCGGCCACCTGGCCCCGGTTCGCGTCGAGCGCGCGCTCGACCGCGGCCAGATCGTTCCATGGCGCGACGATCGTGTCCTCCACGGCTCGGCGATTCAGCCCGGAACTGTCGGGGATCTTGATTGGGTCACGCCGATGCCCCAGCGACTCCACGGGATGCGGGTGGGCGTTCACGAGGAAATCGTCGTACCACCCGTGGTAGTGCCCTTCGAACTTGAGGAACTTCGGGCGCCCCGTGTAACCGCGGGCCAGCCGAATCGCGGCCATGGTCGCCTCGGTCCCGGTGTTCGCGAATCGGACCCGCTCGGCCGACGGGACCATCTGTTGAATGAGTTCCGCGACTTCGATCTCGATCTCGGTCGCCGCGGCAACGAGCGCCCCGCTGCCAGCGCCCTGCGTCACGGCGTCGACGATACGCGGGTGCGCGTGGCCATGGGGCAGCGCACCGTAGGCCATCATCCAGTCGAGGTACTGGTTCCCGTCCGCGTCGAAGACGTGTGCGCCTTGCCCACGTTCGATGAACAGCGGGTAGTCGCCATAGTTGGCCGGCCCGCGAGACGGCGAGCTGCCGCCCTCGACCATGACCCGAACCGCGCGATCGAAGAGTGCCTTGGACTTCTCTGTTGAATACGACATGTCGCTACAGGATACAGGCTGGGCTGGTCGTGCGACAGGGCAGCGGTCAGGCGGGTCAGCCGATATCGGCGTCGTGACGAGCGGCGTACGCCTGAAATCGCTTCAGCAGTTCATCGGCCCGCGGCGCGATCTCCGCGGGGGGCAGTCGGTCGCAGTGGTAGCCGAGCTCCCGAGCCAGCGCGTCGGTGGATTCCGGGGTGAACGCGACCGTGCCATCGGCCTCGATGGCCGCGATGCCATCGAAGGCGTGCGAGCGCTCGTTGATCTCGATCGCGGCCGTGCGCGACAGCCCGTCGATAGGCGCCACGCGGACGCCGTCTGGCCCAGCGATCACGGGATATCCGCCGGGGAGCCCCTCCGGGCCCGGGGCATGCAGCCGGGTGTCGGCTTCTGTCAGCGCCCGCATCAGCCGGACGGCCGAGCCCGCGGTCAAGAAGTGGATGGCGGGTCCGGGGGGCAGCGGGTACGGCTGGCGGAGCAAGCTGTGGCCGTCGACGGCTTGGGTTACGTCGGTGCCCGCATGGACGATCCGGAGATGGTACGGCGGCATCGGGCTCGCGTTGGCCTCGAACACGTGGGCTTCGAGCGCGTGATGCGCCACGAGGCTGATCTCGACATCGTCGACCGCGACGTCGAGCCGAGCGGCGGCGAGCGCGGCGATCTTCGGGACGATCTCATCGAGGTTGCCGACGCCGGCGGCCGGCTCCAATCCCAGACGTGACAGGACGCAGTTGGCGACGTCCGGAAACGGAGCGATGAGTACGCGCGCCCGGCTGCCGGAGGCCTGCACGGCCCGCATCAGCTTGAGGGAGAGCACGAGATGAATCGGGAGCCAGACGCCGAAGCCCGCGACGGCGAGGCGGGCGCGGGGCACGGGCGGGAGCCGCTCGGGGGTCCACCAGGACTGCCGCGCGGCCGTGGCCAGAATGATGTCGGGCGCCAGGTGGTGGAGCAGTTCCGCCGTGCCGGCCTCGTCGTCGAGGTCGAGTCGCACCGCCTCGAGTGTCGGCCGGCAGCCCTGCGCCATGGCGCCGAGGCTGGCCAGGTTGACACGGGCGCTGGTGCGCGCGAGGTCGCGGCTGCCCGCGACCACCCGGCCCGGCCAGCGCTCGCGCGCGAGCAACTCGAGGAGGACGGCGCCGAGGTCGCCCAGGCCGGCGATGAAGATGGTGGGACGAGTCATCCGGTCCGGGTGCCGTTGGGCACCGCCGCTTCGGGCACCGAGAGGACAGGCGTGATCCCATCGGCAAAGCCAATGTCGAAGAGCATCCCCTCGGACAGTTCCCCGGCTATGGTCTTCGGCGCGAGATTGACGACGAACAGCGCCTGTCGGCCTGTGATCTCAGCAGGCTCGGCGCGCTCCTGCTTCAAGCCGGCGAGAATCTGGCCTGTGTGGTCGCCGAAGTCCACGCTCAGCTTGACGAGCTTGCGCGAACCCGCAATGTCGGTGACGGACTCGATCGTGTCGACGCGAACGTCGATAGCCTGCAACGCGTCGGTCGAAATCACAGGCTTGATGGCGGCTGGTGTCATCGGAAAGCCTCGTGCTTCCGGCGTCAAGGAGCGCTCTCCCGCGCCGGTGGATGCCGACGGTTACCCTACACGGAGCGAGAGCGACATACAATGCGGCGCACCGGCCAGCGCGCGACTGCGCGCCGGCTGCGGATTCTGCGAACCGAGCATGGCAAAGACGAGGAAACGCACTACCGCCAGGTCGTCGGGGACCCGTCAGGCCTCGAAAACCAAGCAGACGTCGAAGACGTCGGCGAATCCGACGCTGCGAGGCCAACACGGAGCGCGGGTCGCGGATTCGACGGCGCTCATCGACGGGTACCTGGATCATCTGCGCGTGGCGCGGCGACTGGCCGATCACACGCTGGGGAGCTATAGCCGCGATCTCGGGTGGTTGCTCCGCTTCGCGGAGCGGGAGGGCGCGTCGGTCGATCGGCTCGATCGTGCGCAGTTGGAAGCGTTCGTGCGCGATCTGATGGCAGCCGACTTCGCGCCGCGCTCGGTGGCGCGGATGGTGGCGTGCGTGCGTGGCTTGTACCGTTTTCTGGTGCTGGACCGGCGGCTGGAGACGAGTCCCGCCGACGACCTACGTGCGCCGAAGTCGTGGCCTGCGCTGCCCAAGTACTTGTCGATAGAAGACGTGGACCGGTTGCTCGAGCAGCCGGACACTTCGACGGCTCGGGGCGCTCGCGATCGGGCGCTGCTCGAACTCCTGTACGCGACGGGCATGAGGGTATCTGAGCTGGTCTCGCTGAAACCAGCGGACGTCAATCTCGAGGCGGGATACCTCACGTGCATGGGAAAGGGCTCGAAAGAGCGCATCGTGCCCATCGGCCGCGAGGCGACCAAGTGGGTGCAGCAGTATCTCGGGGCGGCTCGGGGCGAGTTGCTCCGCGGGCGACGGTCGCCCAGGCTGTTCGTGAATGCACGCGGGGGCTCGGCGCTGAGCCGTGTCGGCTTCTGGAAGGTGCTGAAGGGCTATGGCTCGGCCGCCGGACTCCCGCACGGTCTGAGTCCGCACGTCCTGCGCCACTCGTTTGCGACGCATCTGCTTGACCGCGGAGCGGATCTGCGAACCATTCAGGCGATGCTCGGCCACGCCGATCTGTCGACGACCCAGATCTACACGCATATCCTCGACGCGCGCTTGAAGGCGATCTACGACGAGTACCATCCGCGACGCTGATGCGCGGCGAGGGACCGGAGACGGTAGTTGACCGCCGTTCGAGCCGTCTGTTAACTTAACGGGATCGCGCACACGTAGTGCGACCCACTGGAGGGGTCGCGTGCACGGTGCGTCGCCCGTTCGACATCGCACGCGTCGCGGCAGCCCCGCGAGAAGGAGCCCGCTTCATGAGCCGTACCGGCCATCATCTCTTCACGTCGGAGTCCGTCACAGAGGGACATCCGGACAAGATCGCTGATCAGATTTCGGATTCGATTCTCGACGCGATACTCACGGAAGACCCGACGGGACGTGTCGCGTGCGAGACGCTCGTCACCACCGGACTCGCGATCATCGCCGGCGAAATCACCACGACCTGCTACGTCGACTTCCAGAAGATCGTGCGCGACACAATCAAGGAGGTCGGCTACACGAGGGCGAAGTTCGGCTTCGACTTCGAGACGTGCGCGGTGCTGTCGGCCGTTCACGGGCAGTCACCGGACATCGCGATGGGCGTCGACCCGGGCGGTGCCGGCGACCAGGGACTGATGTTCGGGTATGCCTGCCGTGAGAGCGACGAGTTGATGCCGCTGCCGATTCAGCTGGCGCACAAGCTGTGCCGGGGGCTCTCACAGGCGCGACGGAAGGGTGTCCTCGACTACCTCCGGCCGGATGGGAAGTCGCAGGTGACGATCGAATACGACGGCGCGAAGCCGGTTCGGGTCGACACGGTCGTCGTGTCGAGCCAGCATGCGGCGGCCGTGAGCGCCGAGACGATGCGGGATGACATCATCACCCACATCATCAAGCCGGTCATTCCCGAAGCCATGCTGGACCTACAGACCAAGATCTATGTGAATCCCACGGGGCGATTCGTCGTCGGCGGGCCGCACGGGGACGCCGGCGTGACGGGGCGGAAGATCATCGTCGACACGTACGGCGGTGCCGCGCCGCACGGTGGAGGCGCGTTTTCGGGGAAGGACCCCACGAAGGTGGACCGCTCCGCCTCGTACATGGCGCGGTACATCGCGAAGAACTGCGTCGCGGCCGGCCTGGCCGACCGGGCCCAGGTGCAGTTGGCGTATGCCATCGGCGTCGCCGATCCGGTGTCGGTCCTGGTGGACACGTTCGGCACCGGTAGGGTCGGTGACGACACGATGAGCGGTTTGGTGCGGTCGCACTTCTCGTTGACGCCAAAGGGCATCATCGAATCTCTGGACCTGCGCCGTCCGATCTACCGCCAGACGGCGGCGTTCGGTCACTTCGGACGTACCGAGCCAGAGTTCACCTGGGAACGGACCGACGCCGCCGAGGCCTTGAAGCGCGACGCGGGAGTCTGAGTCGGTGACGTCCGGGCGTTGAATCGCCGGACGAGACTGGACGTCGAGCACGCCATGTCCCGAGCCGGTGCACGTGCGACGATTGGCGCGGTTCTCGCCCTGGGGCTCTTGCTCCTCGGCGGGCTGACTCTTCCAGAGCCTGCCCGTGACCTTGGGGCGGGACGCCTGACCTCCGACGACCCACTGCCGCCGGTCGTCGCCGGCGCCTTTCACGTTCATTCCAACCGTTCGGACGGGGCCGACAGCCTCGAGGCGATTGCCGCGGCCGCGGCTAGGACCGGCCTGTCGTTCGTCGTCGTGACCGACCACGGCGACGGGACGCGCGCGCCAGAGCCCCCACGGTACCACGCGAACGTGCTCATCCTCGACGGCCTCGAGGTCACGACGACCGACGGTCACTATCTGTCCGTGGGGCATCTCCAGGCGCCGTATCCGCTCGGGGGAGAGGCCAGGGACGTGGCGGCGGACATCGAGCGACTCGGCGGGTTTGGCGTCGCGGCACACCCCGCGTCGCCCAAGCCGGCCCTGGCCTGGACGGACTGGTCCACCGCGGTTGGCGGCATCGAATGGTTGAACGCGGATAGCGCCTGGCGCGACGAGTCCTGGCTCCGGCTCGGGCTGGCCGTGCTGCACTATCCCATCCGCCCTGCGCAGGCGATCGCGGCGCTGTTCGACCGCCCGACCGAGACTCTGTGGCGCTGGGACACGATGACCCAGGCACGCTCCGTCGTGGCCCTCGCCGGCGCGGATGCGCATGGCGCGGCGGCGGTGCCCGGCGTCGCCGACGTCCGGCTCAGACCGATTCCGATACCGTCGTACGAAGAGGTCTTCCGGACCTTCGCAATCCGCGTGCAGCTGGACGAGGTGTGGTCCGGCGACGCCGCCGCGGACGCCGCCGCATTGCTCGAAGGCCTGCGCGAGGGGCGAGTCTACACGGCGATTGACGCGCTGGCGCCGCCCGGCCGATTCCACTTCGCCGCACGATCCGGTGGCGACGTCGTCCAGGCTGGCGGCAGTCTTGGAGCGGACCTAGCCGTCGAGCTGACGGTGCGGGCCGACCTGCCGCCGGGGGGAGAGATTCACCTGCTGGAGAACGGTGCGATGGTGCAGCGCTCGAACCGTCCCGAGCTGCGCTACGTGACGACCGCGGGACGCGCGGTCTACCGGGTCGAGGTTGCGCTGGTGGAATCGCCAGGCCGCCCGGCGATTCCGTGGATCGTCAGCAACGCGATCAGGGTGGGTTTTGACGGGCCGCCGGGGCCGCGTCACCAGGACGCGACCGGGAACTCCGTCGTCGTCTTCACGGATGAACCGGATGTGGCCGGGTGGACGGTCGAGCACGACGCTGAATCGCTGGCCGCGGTCGACAGCACCGAGGCGGTGGAGGGGCGGGAACTGGCGCTGCGCTACGCTCTGTCCGACGGGCAGGGCGCGGGCCCCTTCGCGGCGCTCGTACACGAGCGGATAGGGGAGGCGGGGGAGTTCGACCGGATCCGGTTTCGCGTCCGAAGCGACGCGCCTGGTCGGGTGTCGGTCCAACTCCGGGCGGGCGGGGGCGAGGAAGACGTCCGCTGGCGCCGCTCGGTCTACGCGGATACGACGACGCGGGAAGTGACCGTTCGGCTGCAGGAGATGCGGCCGGCGACCTCGGGCGGCATCGGTCCCCCGGTCGTGGATGCGGAGAGTTCGCTGCTGTTCGTGGTCGACACCGTGAACACGCCGCCGATCACGTCGGGCGTCGTCTGGCTGGACGATCTGCGACTCGAACGCCGCTAGGTTCTCACCGTCAACAACAGATAGCTGGCGCCGGCGCTGAACAGGATGTTCGGCGCCCATGCCGCTAGAACTGGCGCCAGCAGGCCCGCGGCTCCCACCGCGCCGAAGACGCTGATCGCCACCCAGTAGGTGATCGCGAGCGCCAGGCTGACACCGATGGCATACATGGCGCCACGTCGGCCGGTCATAGCGGCGAACGGCACGGCGATCAGGGTCATGACCACCGTGACGAGAGGAAACGAGAGCTTACGCTGCAGCGCGACGGCGAGCTGGACGACGCTGAAGCCACTCGCTTGCAGCTGTCCGATGTACTGCTGGAGTTGGCGATAGTTCATCCGCTCGGCATCAGGGCGCTCGGTGACGAAGAACTCGGGGGGCTGGAGCCTGAGGGCAGTGTCTCCGAGATACTGATAGGGCATTAACCCTAGTTCATCGTGAAATGATCGTACCCAGACGCCTTCACCACTCCAACTACTCGAAAACTCCGCCTTGTTGACGAATGTGCGTCGCCCCAGGCGCCAAGGCGCCTCCTCGAACTGGTAGATCGAAAAGCCGTGCAGCTCCTGGCGGCGCGGATCGAGGTAGGTGTAGTTGTAGATCGCGCCGTCGGGCGCGACGATCCACTTCCGATTCAAGACGTCGAACGTCTGGGGTGAACCGCCACGGATGACGTGGCCGATCGATTCCGCTCGCCGGTTCGCCGAGGCCAGCACGGTCTCGCCCAGGCCGAACAGCGCGCCACTCCAGATGACGCCGAAGAGGACCAACGGGACGGCGGCGCGATAGAGGCTGATGCCGCAGGCCTTCATCACCACCAACTCGGAGGTCTTCGTCAGGAGGCCGATCGTGACCAGCGTGGCCACGAGCACCGAGATTGGCAGGACATAGTAGATGTATTGCGGGGTGGCGAACCAGAAGTACTCGAGGAGCGTCCGGCCGGTCGTCTCGCCCTTGAAGAGCTTGTCCGACAGATCGATGAACGTCGCGATGTAGAAGATGCCGAGCATGCCGACGAACGCGAGGCCAGCGATGCGCAGGTAGTGCTTCAAGACGTAGCGGTCGAGCAGGTTCAGGCGGGGCACCCAGAAGTGGGGGAGTCGCACCACCACCTTCACGCGAGCCTTCCCGTTGCGATCGCCGGCTGGAGCCGCCGTCCGGGACGCGACCTGCTGCTGCCAGGCGCCCAAGAAGGCGGGCAACCGGAACGGTAGGTTCACCCCGCGGCTGGCCATGAACGAGCGCTGGACGACGAACGCCAGGCCCGGGATCCCGAGCGCCAGGTTCGGTAGCCACATCGCCATGTGGGGCGACACGAGTCCTCCCTTGGCTGCCGCTTCGGCCAGGTACATACAGACGTAGTAGGCGAAGATGACCCCGATGCCGATGACGAAGCTGGCGAGCTTGCCGTCTTTGCGAGAACTGATGCCAAACGCCAGGCCGATCAGGGCGAAGACGAAGCAGGCCGCCGGAATCGAGAACTTCCGGTGGATCCACATGATCGGCCCATGCGGCGAGAGCCCGGCTTCCTCCAGTCGGCCGGCCTCGGCCTCGAGTTCCTCGATCGTCAACTCGGGGTAGCCCCGCTGCGGACCGACTCTGGGGAAGACCGTCTCAGGGTCGAGACTCATCGCCATCCGGTCGAACTCGTGGACCTCGTACTCTTCTGGCAACTCTGGCCTGACCTCGTGGCGCGTGCCGTTCTCGAGCAGGATGGCCACGCGCCGCTCGTCGCGATCCATAAGCATGCGGCCGCGCTCGGCGACGAAGATCTCGGGCTGGGCGGGGTTCCGGGTGTCGGCCAGGAAGACGTCCGTCCACTCGGAGGAGTCGGGCAGCGCGTCGCGAACGTAGATTACGACGTTGGGGAAGTCCTCGAAGAAGACGCGGGGCTTGACCTCGTCCTGGGCCCGCGACGCGACGATCGAGTAGGTCAACTCACGGAACGACTGGTTCGCGTCTGGCAGTGCGACGACCAGCACGTAGGTCGTTGCGGCCGCCGCCACGGTGCCGATCGCCAGGATCGGACGCAGCAGCGTGCCGAGGCTGACCCCGCAGGCTTGCAGGGCCACGGCCTCGCGATCGGCCGAGAGCCGCCCGAGGCCGATCAAGAGGCCCATCAGGAACGCCATCGGGATCGTGACGCCAAGGGACTGCGGCACGAGGGTGAGCATGATCCGGAGAATCGTCGGAGCCGCCACGCCCCTGGCGATGAGGTTCTCGGCGACGTCCATCAACGGCGGGATCATCAAGATGAACGTGAGGACCAGCAGCGCCAGGAGAAATGGCGGCACGATCTCGCGCACGAGGTAGCGGTCGAGAATCCGAAACATCAGAAGAACGATAGCATGCAGGGCCAACGGCGAGCGGGGATCAACCAGCCGGTGAAGCGTTTCGCGTGAAGCATCCTGTGAGGAGTCATCGGCGGGAATCGCCCGATGGACCCAGGGTCTGATAATGGATGTTATGTTAACTTAGAGATCCGGCCGGAGCCCTAGAAACAGGGCAAACCTGAACTGCGCGGTCTGTCGTCCAGGTCTCGGCCCCCTGGGGGCTCTCCAGCCCTTCCTCGGCGCGTGAGCCTCGTTTTCCGGCGACCGAAGGCTGAGGACTGCACCCATCTGGGCGACAGGCCTCTCCGGTTGGCGCTGTCTGGGTGCTGCGGAGCATCCGACGGTTCGCGACGTCGGCGTTCTCGATCCGCTCGGGGTCGTCGCGGATGCCGTCCGGCGCGGAAGCCGAGGTTCCGGCCGAGGGTGGCTACTTCTTGCCCTTCCGGAGTTCCTTGAGGATCCCTTCGAGCGCTTCGATGATCTCCTTGCGATTGACACGCGACTTCCTAAAGTTCAGCCGAAGGTTGAAGTCCTTCGTCGGCGCTTTGTACTGGAAGACGTACGATTTTGGCCGACCGACCTTCGGCTTGGCAGTCTCTTTCCGGATCTCGGCTCGAGTCGTCGTCACGCCGCGAGCGATCCGCTCGACGAGCTGGGTCATTTTCTGAGTGTCAGACTGCCTAACTATCTGGAGAAGTAACGACTTGGACGTAATGTCGGCCAGCCGACATAGATTCTTGATCTCCTCTGGCATCCCGTTCAGCGCCAGCGACTCGGTAATCGCCGTGCGTGACTTCCCCAGCCGCTTCGCCAACTGCTCGTGCGTGTGCCCGTGAGCATGGGAGAGCATCGAGAGGGCCTCGGCTTCCTCGAAGGCAGTCAGATCCTTCCGCTGGATGTTCTCGATGAGCGCGATCTCGACGACCTCGGCCTCGTCCGCTTCGCGGATGACGACCGGGACCTCTTGCAGGCCGACCTGGACCGCGGCCTGGTACCGTCGCTCACCGGCAACGATCTGAAAGCGCTGGCCGCGATGCCTGACGATGAGCGGTTCGATGATGCCCTTCTCGGCGATGGACGCCATCAACTCCGAGAGATCGCCCATGACTTGGCGAGGTTGATTCGGGTTCGGATCGATCAGGTCGATAGGCACGAGTCGACCGACGGGCATCCCCCCGGAAGCTGCCAAGGTTTCGACGTAGTGCTCGTCGTGCCGCATCCGAACTGACGACGGTAGTCCCCGCCTAGGCACGGTCCATCACCTCCTCACAGAGCCGGTAGTACTCGCTCGCACCGGACGACTCCGGGGCGAAGCTGAAGATCGACTCCTTGTAGGCTGGACTCTCCTCCAGCCGTACGCTCTTCGAAATGACGGTCTGAAACACCTTACTGCCGAAGACCTTGTTGATCTGACTCTGAATGTCCTTTGCCAGCGACGTCCGGCGGTCGTGCATCGTGATGACGACGCCGAGAATCTTCAGATTCGGGTTCGCGCGGGCCCTGACCTTCTCGATCGTCTCCAGCAGGTCGTCCGTGCCCTCCAGCGCGAAGTACGACGACTGAATCGGGATGAGCAGATGGGTCGCTGCGACCAGCGCATTGACGGTCAGTAGTCCGAGCGCCGGCGGGCAATCGATGACGATGTTGGGGTAGTTCGGCTTCACCGGCTCAAGACGATCCTTCAGTCGGAAATGGGCGTCGATCTCCCCCACCAATTTCGACTCGAGCTTGGCCAGGGAGATGCGTGACGGCGCCACCGAGAGGTTCGGCTGAGTCGACTCGACGATGGTGTCGGCGATTGTGCACGAGCTGTCTTCGATCGCGTCGTACACCGACTTGGTGACGGTCTGGAGGTCGACGAACGACATCGTCGAGTTCGCCTGCGGATCGAGGTCGATGAGGAGCGTCGGTTTGTCGTGGAGTGCCAGCGCGGCCGAGAGATTGATCGCCGTCGTCGTCTTGCCGACCCCGCCCTTCTGGTTGGCGATTGCGACAATCATCGACATGACAGCGAGCGAAGACTACCGTGTCCCATGGCGGGAAGCCGACTAGAGAGCCAAGGAAGATCGGGAGGTATTCTAGGGAGGTGGTCGGGTGGTGTCAAGCGAGGCGGTTCCGGACGTGGCCGAGGCGGCTACATCTTGTACTTGCCAAGTTCTTCAGGGTCAAGGCTTTCCAGCCACTGTTGCAACTGTTCGGAATCGTCCTTCTCGAGCGGGACGTCCGTCGGCTTGGCTTCGGCGATCACGCTCTCCTCGACGAAGATCGGAGCCTTGACTCGGAGGGCGAGCGCGATGGCGTCGCTGGGTCTGGCGTCGATGGCGACGCTCTCGCCGTTCACGAGCAGGTACAGCAGCGCGTAAAAGGTGTTGTCCTTGAGATCGCAGACGACGATCTTCTGGATGTCGCCGTGCAGGTCCTCGATGACGTTCTTGAGCAAGTCGTGTGTCATCGGACGCGCCGGCGAAACGTTTTCGATCTGTAGGGCGATGGCGTTCGCTTCCGCGCTCCCGACCCAGATAGGCAGCACCCGCTGACCGTCGCGGTCGTGAAGGATGACGATCGGCATGTTCGTCACCGGATCGACAACCAGCCCCTTGATGATCATCTCAATCTGCATCGCCACTGCTCCCCCTGGTTCGCGTCAGGCCGGCACGCCCCACAAGCTGTGGGGCCCGGCCTTCTGGACGGCCACGTCGACCATCCGGCCCAGCCACTCCGGGTTTCCAGGGAAGTTCACAACGGTGTTGCCGGACGTGCGACCAGAGAGTTCGTCGTCGCGGCGCCGCGACCTGGCGTCGGCCAGGACGGTGGCGCACGTGCCGACCGCCTGTTCGTTCAGCCGGAGCTGGATCTCGCGCTGCAACTCCTGAAGGGTGACGATCCGGCGCGTCTTCTCCGCTTCGGACACCGTGTCGAGTAGCCGTTTCGAGGACATCGTCGCGGGCCGCTCGGAGTACTTGAACGAAAACATGCTGTGATATTCGATCTGCTTCACGAGCGAGAGCGTCTCCTCGAAATCGGCGCTGGTCTCGCCCGGGAACCCCACAATGATATCGGTCGATAGCGCGATGTCCGGGATGGCTGCACGGATCTGCGCGACTAGGCCGAGATATTCGCCGCGCGTATGCCGCCGGCGCATCGCCGTCAGGATACGGGTCGAGCCCGACTGAACCGGCAGGTGGAGGTGCCGGCAGACGCACGACAGATCGCGCATCGCGGTGATCATCCTCGGCGTGACGTGGCGAGGGTGAGGGCTGGCGAAGCGGATCCGCTCGACTCCCCCGATTCGCTGGACGCGCTCCAGGAGTCCAGCGAAGTCGCATCGGGCGTCATCCGGATCCTGGTAGTGGTTGACGATCTGTCCGAGCAGGTGAATTTCCCGTCGCCCGGTCGAGACCGCCTCCTCCACCTCGCGAGTGATCTCGGTGGCCGGGCGCATCCGCTCGTGCCCCCGCGTGTAGGGCACGACGCAGAAGGCGCAGAAGTCATTGCAGCCTTCGACGATGCTCACGTAGGCCTTCACGGGATCGCCTCGGACGGCCATCCCGAGCGGGAAGGAGACGTCGTCGTACGGGTTGACATCGACCTGGCGAGTGCCAGACGTGGCGGCTTCCTCGAGGAGTTCCGGGAGGCGCCGCATCGCCTGCGTCCCGACCACCACGTCGACTGAGCCCGCGCGCTTGAGGATCGCTCCTCCCTCTTGCTGGGCGACACAGCCCGTGACGGCGACGAGCGCGGGGGCGTCGGGTCGGTCCGCACGCACTTCGCCCAGACGGCTGAAGAGCTTCTCTTCCGCGCGCTCTCGCACGGAGCAGGTATTCAGAACAATGACATCGGCCAGTGTGGCGTCGTCCACGCGCGCGTAGCCAGCCGCCTCCAGGAGGCCCGCCATCCTCTCGGAGTCGTGAAAGTTCATCTGACAACCGAACGTTTCGATCGTGTAGGTTCTAGCCACGCTTCCGTTCCTTCGCTCTCGCCGCTCCGTTCACGCGTTTCGTAGTTTCTTCGCCTTTGCCGGTCGTCGCCCTGTCGAGCAGTTCGGCAGCGGTCTGTCGGCTCTTGGCGGTCGCCTGGCCTCCAGCCATCATAGTCGCGATCACCTCGACCCGGTCCTTGCCGGCGAGGCTGCGCGCGCGTGTCGTGGTGCGCCCTCGGCAGACGTTCTTGGCGATCTCGACCTGGGCCGCACCGTAGGCGGCTATCTGTGGCAGGTGCGTCACGCAAAGCACCTGGAACCGCCTCCCGAGGCCACTGAGGCGCTGGCCCACAATGTCGGCCGCCCGCCCCCCGATGCCGGCGTCGACCTCATCGAAGACCAGCGTTCGCCCTGGCGCATCCGGCGCCGCCGCGGTCGTGAGAGCCAGCATCACCCTCGACAGTTCCCCGCCCGAGGCGATACGGGCCAGGGGCCGCGGATCCTCCCCAGTGTTCGGCGCTAGATACAGTTCACCGGCGTCGACTCCACGCTCGGTGCCGCCGTCTGACCTGACGTCGAAACGGAATTCACAGCGCGTCTCGGGCATCGCCAACTCGGCGAGCAACGCTTCCAGACGCTCCGCCAGCTGCGCCGCCGCCGCGCGCCGCTTCCTCGAGAGCTTCTCGGCCGCGCGCTGGTAGCCCTTCTGCGCGTCCTCCATCTCGCGACTCAGCGCTTCGACCTGGCTCGCGCCACCTTCGAGGCTCTGGAGCTCGGCCTCCAGTTCCGCGCGCCGCTCCAGCACGCGCTCGACGGCGCCCTGCCCGTACTTCCGGGCCAAGGCCTCCAGCAAGGCGAGGCGGTCCTCGACCTCTTGCAGTCGTGCCGCCGTGTCGTCAACCTCTTCGACGCGCTCTCTCAATGCGTAGGCGAGCTCCTCGAGGTGGGAGTCAACGGCGTTGCGCGCGGCCCGAAAATCCGGGAGCGACGAGTCGAGCTCGCCCAGTGCCTCGGTCGTGCGCCAGACGGCGGCGAGGGTGTCGATGATGGCGCCCTCGCCTTCGTACAAGGACGTGTGGGCTTCGGCCGCGAGACGCTGGATCGCGCCGGCATTGGCCAGCCGCTGCTTCCGCGTCCGAAGCTCGTCGGCTTCTCCGGGACTGACGTCGCCCGCCGCGATTTCGGTCAACTGAAACCGGACGACCTCCAGACGATCGTCGGCATCGCGTCCACGCCGCCGCATCGCCTCGAGTGCCGAGCGAGCGGACCGCAGCCGCGCGAAGCGCTCACCCACCCCCTCGCGCTCAGGGATCGCGCCGGCGAACTCGTCGAGGAGGTCGAGATGCGCGCGTGGGTCGAGCAGGCGTTGATGGGCGTGCTGGCCGTGGAGGTCGACCAGTTCGTGGGCGATCGTTCGCAACGCGCCTGTCGTGGCCAGCGCGTCATCGATGTAGGCTCGGCTCCGGCCCTGGGCACTGATCTCGCGGCGGACCAGCACCTCGCTGCCGTCGGCCCGCCCGAAGACCGCTTCGACGGACGCGGCGGCTTCACCGGTGCGGACGAGGCCGGCGGATGCCCTCGCTCCGAGCAAGAGCCCGAGCGCGCCGACGATGATCGATTTTCCGGCGCCGGTTTCGCCCGTGAGAACGGTCAGGCCGGGCTCGAACTCGAGCTCGAGTTCATCGATCACGGCCAGATGCTTAATGCGAAGGAACCGGATCATGGTCGTGTCGCTGGGCGCGACGGGAGACGCCGCCGGACTCGGCTCATCGAGAGAACCCCCATGCTATCATACATTTGACAGCCTTCGGGGGCCGTGCTACTCTGTCGCGTCGCGCTGTCCCAGCGGCGCATTGAGATGCTCGGAGGCTTCGTTGCGCACGCTTGGATTCTTCGTTCTCGCGCTGTTACAGGCGCAGGGCGAATCGGCTGATGGCGCGCTGGGCGGTGACATCGTCGGACTCGTCGCCCGGTCCGGTCCGCTCTTTCGCGTCATCCTGCTGATCCTGATTCTGTTCTCCATCGCGTCCTGGGCGATCGTCCTGCACAAGGTCTGGCAGTATCGCCTCGTGGAGGCGCACACCGCGAGGTTTCGCGATGTGTTCCGCCGCAGTAACAAGTTCTCGGAAGTCCAGTCAGTCTGCGGATCGCTCAGTCGTAGCCCGCTGGTCGGGATCTTTCAGACCGGCTACGCCGAACTGAACGCCCAACTCCGCCACGGTGGCGACGCCGAATCACAACCGGAAGGCGCCGGCGTGCGTCCTACACTGAGTAGCATCGATGCGCTCGATCGAGCGCTGCAGCGGGCGGCCACCGTCGAGGTGAACCGGATCGAGGCCCAGGTGGGCTTTCTCGCCACGACGGCAAGCATCACGCCGTTCATCGGCCTGTTCGGCACGGTTTGGGGGATCATGGGCGCGTTTCAGGGCATCGGCGAGACCGGGTCGACCAGTCTGGGCGTCGTCGCACCCGGCATTGCCGAGGCGCTCCTAGCGACAGCCGCGGGGTTGTTCGCGGCCATTCCGGCCGTCTACTTCTACAACCATCTGACGCACCGCGTGAAGCTCTTCGTTTCGGAGATGGACGACTTCGCTCTGGAGTTCCTGAACATCGCTGAGCGGAACTTTTCGTGACCGACGGCGTCCGTACTCGACCATGAAGATTCACAAAGCGCAGCCGTCGGGCGGGACGCGCCGCGCGCGCGGGGAACGCGTGTCCTCTTCGCTCTCCGAGATCAACATCATTCCGCTTGTCGACGTGATGCTCGTGCTGCTGATCATCTTCATGGTGACCGCACCTATGATGCAGCGCGGTCTCGACGTCAGCCTGCCGGTTGCGCGCCGGGCCGCGACGATCAACGCCGAACGCATCTTCGTCACGATCCCCCTGAGCTACCGGACCGACGGTGCGGTGCAGATCGGCGAGGATGCCGTCCCGCTCGACGTGCTCGACGAGCGGATCACGCAGGTCCTCGCTGGACTGGATCAGAGCGACGTCTATCTTCGGGGCGACGCGGCGGTCACGATGCAGGAACTGATGGCCGTCATGGACAAGTTGAAAGAGGCAGGTGTCGAGCGGGTGGGACTGGTGACGCGGTTGCCGGAGGACCGCTGACGCTCCGCGTTACCCATGAAGGAACTCGCAACGCAGGTCCTGGCGGCGCGTTCCGGCACCCGTGACGGCTGGGGACGGATGTTCGGCGTGTCGGCTGGGGCGCACGTGGTCGGCATCATTCTCTTGCTGTTGTTCCCCGCCGATTGGGGGATCCGAGCGGCGCCGGATGAGGGGCCCGTTATGACGATCAGCCTCGGTGGGCCGCCCGGACCGGACACGGGCGGGTTGACGCCACTTGGCGGCCGGCCGGTGCAGCAGATCGCGGAGCTACCGCCGGATCCAAGGCCCCGGGCGGTCAGGGTGCCGGCGCGCGAAGAGCCGGAGATGACCGTGCCTACGCCCGAGGCGCGGCGGCGGGAAGTCGAGAATCCGCCTGACGTGGAGTCGTCCCCGGAAGGCGCTCGGGGCCGAACGCGCGCCGAGGGCGATGAAATCCGATCCGGAGACGCGTTGGCCGAGACCGATGTGCAGGGGCTCGGGTTCGGTTTGTCGACCGGCGGGGCCGGAGGCACGGCCGGCTACCTCGACGTCGGGTCGTTCTGCTGTCCGGAGTACCTCACGACGATGCTCGACCTGATACGTCGCAACTGGAATCCCCGCCAGCAGGTCACCGGCGATTCGTGGGTGAAGTTCACGATTCGGCGCGATGGGCGCCTGGTCGAGGTCGAGGTCGAGCGGACGAGTGGTTACATCGCGCTCGACATGGCCGCCCAGCGTGCGCTTGCGATGACCGCGCAGCTACCCCCCTTGCCCAGCGCGTTCACGGAGGACTCGCTGACCGTTCACATGGACTTTCAGTATCGCCGCTAAATGACTCAGAAGCTGCACACATTCGGACCGCTTCTCCTCGCGCTCGGATACTTCACGCTGCAGGCGCCCGCGCCACAGACGCCCGCGCCGCCCCAGCAGGCCGCGCCGGCGCAGCCGTCCGAGCTCAGCCTCATTCTCGGAGAGAGCGTCGGCACGCAGCCCCGCTTCGCCGTGCCCGACTTCGCCGCGCTGTCGGACGACGCCGAGACGGCCGAGATCGCCCGAACGCTCGCGCAGGTCCTGTGGGACGACCTGGACTTCGAGCGCGAGTTCTACATGATCCCGAGGGACACCTACGAGACGATTCCCCCGGCGACGTCGATGACCGACGTGCCGTTCGAGGCATGGCGCGAGATCGGAGCGGACGGCGTACTCGTTGGTACGGTTCAGAAGACCGGCGAGATGGTCCAGGTGCGAGTCCGTCTGTTCAACGTGCGCGGGCAGAATTCGGTGTTCGGCCGTGAGTACACGGGGTCGGTGGATAACCCGCGTCTCTATGCCCACACGATCGCCGACGAAGTCCACCAGAATCAGCGTGGTCTGCGCGGCGTGGCGCGCACGAAGCTGACCTTTGCGTCCGATCGCAATGGCGAGCGGATTGTCGGCCCGGTCGACAACCGGACGATCAAGGAGGTCTACATGGCCGACTACGACGGCGGAAATCAGCGCCGCGTGACGGTGAACCGCTCCTTGAACATCACGCCGGCCTGGTCGGCCGACGGCCGGGCCATTGCCTACACTTCGTACCGGCGGGGCTTTCCCGACGTCTTCGTCTCGTTCATCTACGAGGGGCGGCTCGAGACGCCGGCCGCCGGTACCCCCGACGAACAGAACTGGTTACCGGCGTGGTCGCCGGACGGCCGGCGGATCGCGTTCACGTCGAATCGCGACGGCAATCCCGAGCTGTACGTCATCGACGCGGGCGGCAGCAACCTCCGTCGCCTGACCAACAATCCCGCCATCGACACGAGCCCGACATGGTCGCCGGCGGGGACGCAGCTGGCATTCACGTCGGATCGTTCGGGCCGACCCCAGATCTACGTGATCGGCGTCGACGGCACGGGCATTCGCCGAATGACCTTCGAGTCGTATTGCGACCGCCCGACGTGGTCACCGGCGCCGTTCAACGAGATCGCATATTCTTCACGTACGGGCCCCGGTCACGATATCAAGATTCTCGAACTGGCGACCGGTGCCGTCCGCCAGTTGACGTTCGGTATCGGCACGAACGAGAGCCCGGCGTATGCGCCGAACGGCCGCCATCTGGCCTTTACGTCGACGCGCTCTGGGGACAAGCAGATCTACACGATGGCGCGAGATGGCCGAAATCTCCGTCGCGTCACTCGTGCCGGCAACAACGAGATGGCGAACTGGTCCTATTGACGACTGACTGAGCAGATGTTGGAACGATTCTGGCAAAGGTGTGGAATGAAGAGTATCGCCATGCAGACACGAACGATCACTCGACGCTTTGCGCTTCCGGTAGCTCTTGTGGGCATCCTGGCTTCCGCGGCGTGCGGTGGGAATCCGCCGCCGGCGTCGCGCCCTGCCCCGCCTCCTCCGCCCCCGCCGACGGCTCCGCCGCCGGTCGCGGCGCCGGAGCCCGCCCCTGTTCGCGATCCGATTCCGGTGCCGCCGGAGCCGGTGCGTGAGGAGGATTCGCTGGCGACGCGATCGCTGGACGACCTGAACCGTGAGTCTCCTCTGGTCCCGGTCTTCTACGCATACGACAGCGCGGAACTCGATCCCGATTCGCAGGGGGACCTCGAGCGCAACGCTGAGCTGCTGGGCCAGTATTCGAGCTGGGTCATCACGATCGAAGGACACTGCGACGAACGCGGGACGGCGGAGTACAACCTCGCACTCGGAGAGCGCCGCGCTCTGGTCGCGCGAGACTATTTGATCACGCTGGGCATATCCGGCGACCGACTCCGCACGGTAAGCTATGGCAAGGAGTTTCCGTTCGATCCAGGCCACGATGACGAGGCTTGGCAGAGGAATCGCCGTGCGCACTTCGTCATCACGGCGCGCTAGAGAGACTGCGAGGATGAACATGAGACGTGGCGTACCGGTCGCAGCGCAGGCGGCCCTGATCCTGACGGCGTTGGCGGCCGGTCCCGTGGCTGCGCAGGAGGAGCACCAGATAATGGCGGATATCCGGATCCTCCAGATGCAGACCCAGGAGTTGCATGTCCTGGTGTCCGGCCTGGCCCAGGCGTTGGCCGATGTCACGAGTCAGGTCGACGAGCAGGCCGCGATGAATCGGAAGGCCTTTGCGGACAGTCGCCTGCTGGTGGACACGGTAGCCGATGGGATCCGGATCTTGCGTGAGAAGGTTGACGATACCAATGTGCGGATCTCGTCGTTCTCGCAAGAGGTGGAAGCGCTGCGCCTGTCGATCCCGCGGATGCCGATGCCGGTCATGGGCGACACGGTCGAAGATGGCGGCGAGGGGCCGGTTGCCATCGCCCCGCCGATTGCGCAGCCGGCGAATCCGGGGATTTCCCCGCAGCGGTTGTACGAGATGGCCTGGGCCGACTACTCCACCGGGCAGTGGTCGTTGGCAATCACAGGGTTCGACACGTACATCAAGACCTTCCCGCGATCCGACCTCGCCGATGACGCGCAGTTCTACATCGGGGAGACGCTGTACAACGATGGACGCTTCGCCGACGCCGTGGGGGCCTACGATCAAGCCATGGGCACCTACCCGACCGGGGACATCGTTCCGGAAGCTCAGTACAAACGCGGGCTCGCGCTCGATCGGCTCGGCGACACCGAAGAGGCGCGTCAAGCGTTTCAGACGATCGTGGATGAGTTCCCCGACAGTCGGATGGCCGCCTTGGCGCGCCAGGCGCTCGATCGCCTCAATCGTCCGTGATCGAGGTCACCGACGCTCCGAGGTCCCCGATACTGCACGCCTGAGGCCGTAGTGGCCGACGGACGAGACGAACGCGCCCACAGGGCGCCCGCGAGGAAGAAGAGGATCTGATGGGTAGCGTGAACAAGGTCATTCTGGTTGGCAATCTGGGGCGGGATGCGGAGTTGCGCTACACGCCTGGCGGTGCGCCCGTGCTGAACTTCAGCATGGCGACCACGGAAACGTGGAAGGACAAGCAGACCGGCGAGAAGAAGGAGCAGACCGAGTGGCACAAGGTCGTGCTCTGGGGGCGGATGGCGGAGACCCTCAATGAATACTTGGTGAAGGGGAAGCAGATTTACGCCGAGGGTTCCCTGCGGACGAAGCCGTGGGTGAAGGATGGCGTGAAGCACTACACCACCGAGATCAACGCGAGGCAGGTCGTGCTGCTGGGCGGCGGCGGTCGCGACGCTCGCAGCGAGTCGCCCGGCGGCGGCAGTGGTGGCAGCGGCGGAGGTGGCGGAGAATCGCCAGCGCTGACCGACGACGACATCCCGTTCTAGCCGCTGGGCGGCCGGACGCCGCCCTAGCCGGAGGTTTGACCCCGACCGTAGCGATCTTCGAGTCGGATGACGTCGTCGAGTTCCGGGGTCGACACCTCGATGATGTCGCTATCCTCGATGGCGGTCATGCGATGGACCGTGCCCGGGGTGACGTGGGCGCGATCACCTGGCGCCATCTCGCGCCGGACGAGCGTATCTCCCTCCTTGATCTCGAACGCGATCTTGCCGGACCAGAGCAGAATCGTCTCGTCCTTCTGCTCGTGGTACTGCAAGCTAAGCGCATGGCCGGCATTCACGTGAATGATCTTCCCCACGTACTTGTCGGTCTTCGCCCAGTGCACCTCGTAGCCCCACGGTTTCTCCACGCGCACGTCGCCCACGTGATTCTCCCTCCGCTAGTCGTTCACGGCCCCGGCCGGATGCTGCCGCGTCTGCTCTGCCAGGAGCCCCTCGATCTCTCGCACCGTTCCGCACCGTAGCACCGCGTCGGCCAACGTCCTGGCCTCGGCTGCGACGAGCTTGCGCAACACCTGCTTCGCCAGGGGAATGGCCGCGGGCGTCATGCTCAGCTCCGTGATGCCAAGCCCGACCAGAAGCGGCAACATCGCCGGGTCCGAGGCCATCTCTCCGCATATCGAGAGCGGGCGGGCGGCGCCGGCGGCGGCGGTCTGGATCGCGCGCAGCATTCGCAGCACCGCCGGATGCAGCGGCTCGTAGAGTTCCGATGCGCGAACGTCGGCCCGGTCCACGGCCAGTGTGTAATGCACGAGGTCGTTCGTGCCCACGCTCAGGAAGTCAGCCTCTTCGGCCAGCAGGTCGGCCGTCAAAGCAGCCGACGGGACCTCGATCATGACGCCCACCGGGACGCTCGGGACGTTGACCCCTCGCTCGCGAACGTCACTGCGGGCGTCTTCGAGCAGTCCCTTCGCCTCGCGCAGTTCCTCCACGCTGCCGACCTGCGGGAACATCAGCCGGAGGCGTCCGTGCACCGCCGCCCGGCACAGCGCACGCAACTGTGTGCGCATCCGGTCGAGGCCAGCCGGAGTCGAGCGCGCAGCCCTCAGCCCACGCACCGCATCCAGGCGCCCACCCGCATCTTCCACCGCGTCGAATGATCGGATCGTGACCGGCTCTGGCGCCATCTGTTCGAGGAGGGAGCGGTACACGCCGTATTGCGTCTCTTCGGTCGGCTCTTCGGCCGGAACACTAGCCAGCAGGAACTCGGACCGGTACAACCCGATGCCCTCCGCACCGTACTCGCGTGCGCGGGCCACCTCCTCGGGCCGTTCGATGTTCGCCAGCAGGCGTATCGTGACGCCGTCCTGAGTCTCGGCCGGAAGGGCGCGTAGCTCGCCGAGCGAGTGCTCGGCGGCGGCATGGCGCTGCTGTCGCGCGCGCGCGTCATACAGCGTGGCCTCGGACGGATTCACCACGACTTCCCCGGTCGTGCCGTCGACCACGACGGTCGCACCGGGCGCGATCCGCTGTGTGGCGGCCTCGAGGCCCACGACGGCTGGAATACTCATCGAGCGTGCGAGAATGGCGGTGTGCTGGGTCCGGCTGCCCCGCTCCGTGACGAACCCAGCGATCCGGCTCCAGTCCAGCTGCGCGGCGACGGATGCTGGTAGCTCGTCCGTGACCAGAATCACCGGCCCTTCGGCCGCGTCGGTCAGCGCCGTGAGTGCGGGGGCCCGGTCGGTCTGGTGCAGGTTCGATTTCAGCCGGCTCACGACGTCGGAGACGTCGCCACCACGTTCTCGCAGGTAGACGTCCGACGCCGATCCGAGCAGCGCCGCCAGGTCCTCGCCGGCCCGATGCAGGGCCCAGTCCGCGTTGAGGTGTTCGGCCCGGATGAGTTCTCCGGCCCGGTGCACGAGCATCGGATCGTCGAGCATCAGCATCTGGGCATCGAACAGGTATCCGTGCCCGGCGCCCGCGGTCCGCTCGACGCGGCCCTTGATCGCCTTCAGTTGTTCTCGAGTGCGCTCGACCGCCTGTCGTAGACGTTCGAGTTCCGCGGGTATTGCGGCGTCACTGACCCGCACCCGAACCCCGCCACCCGCACTGCGGGGCATCAGGATGACTCGCCCGATGGCGACGCCCGGCGACGTGCCGAGGCCGTTCAACCGTTCCATCCGTCCTCACTGTAGCCAGACGTGACGAGGCCGCTCAAGCGGTCGAGCGCCGCATCCGCGTCGCGTCCGCGGGCCTGAATCGTCAACTGCCCGCCTTGCGGTGCCGTGAGGAGCAACAGCCCCATAATGCTTTTCCCATCCACGGTTCGGCTGCCGTGCGCGACGGTGATATCAGCCTCGAACTCGCTGGCGGCGTGCACGAATCTGGCCGCGGCCCGGGCGTGCAGGCCCAGGGGATTCGTAACGTCAACGGTGCGACTACCCATCGGCTAGGACTGCTTCGTTGCGTCGGCATCGCGGTCCGCGGCCGACGCGTTAGCCTGGAGAAACTCCGAGGCGACCCAGATTGCGCCCCGAGCGTGCTCGCGGACGTCTGCGGCGAACGCGGCCAGCGACCCAGTGCGTTCCAGTCGCGCGAGCTTGATGAGCGTCGGGAGGTTGACCCCCGTGATCACCTCCACGCGATCGGTTTCGAGGAACGTCATGCTCAGATTGGAGGGCGTTCCCCCGAACATGTCGGTCAGGATCAGGACGCCACCCGGTTGGTCCACGCGAGCGATCGCCTTGGCGATCTCCGCACGGGCATCCGTCGCATCGTCATGCCAGCCGATCGATACGGCCACGACGTGCGGCAGATCCCCTACGATCGTCTCGGCGGCGTTGACCAACTCGCTCGCCAGCCGCCCGTGGGTCACGACAACGACCCCTACTATCTGCGCCGCGCCGTTCTCGGTTTCTTCCGTCATGGTGGCTCCGACACTCATCCGCTCCCGACGTCACGATGCTTCACGCGTAGGTGGACATCATCGAGATCCTGCAGCCGCCGCTTCAGGGCTTCGGCGATGGCCACCGACCGGTGGCGGCCGCCCGTGCATCCCACTGCCACGGTGAGGTGGCTCTTGCCTTCAGTCAGATACTGCGGCACCAGGAAGCGCATCAAGTCCTCGGTCTTCTCCAGAAAGGTCGAGGTGGCAGTGTGTCGGTCCAGGAAATCCCTCACGGCCTTGCTGCGGCCCGTGTGAGCCCGAAGTGCCGGGACAAAATGGGGGTTCGGCAAGAATCGGACATCGAAGACCAGATCGGCGTCGGACGGACTGCCGAACTTGAAGCCAAACGACAGCAGGGTCATGACGAGCTTAGCGTGCGAGTCGCCTTGCGCGAGCTTCTGGAAGGTCCGCCGCAGTTCGTGGACCGTCATGTCGCTGCTGTCGATGATCTCGTCGGCCAGCGCCCGGATGGCGCCCAGTTGCTGGCGCTCCTCCTGAATGCCCTCACGCGGCGAGCGCCCCGGGGCCAACGGATGGGGCCGCCTCGTCTCGCTGAACCGCCTGAGCAGCGTATCGTCGTCGGCTTCGAGGAAGATCAGGCGTGCGCCGATCGACGGGTCGCTCTTGAGCTTCTTGAAGATCTTCGGGAACTTGGACAGGAACTTGCCCTCGCGGACGTCGACGACAACCCCCGCTTTGGCTCGCACGCCGCCGGCTTGGGCCATCAGATCCGTCAGCGTCGGGATCAACGTGATCGGCAGGTTGTCGACGCAATAGTAGCCCTGATCCTCCAGGGCGTGAATCGCCTGGGACTTTCCGGAGCCGGACAGTCCTGTCAGGATGACGAAGCGAGTGTCCGCACGGGCCTTCGGGCTAGCCATCGGTCTGCGCCAGTTCCGCTGCGGAGCGCTCCAGACGGCGTTCCAGTTCCGCCACGAGGCGCTCGGGGGCTCGATGGCCACCCGCTCGTAGCAACTGCACCCGGACCGCGACCTGGGCGAGAATCGCCAGGTTGCGCCCCGGCGCCACGGGCAAGCAGACGAGCGGTACCGCGATATCGAGAAGGTCGTGATGCGCTTCGTCCAGCCCGAGGCGATCGTAGCGGCGCCCCGGATCCCAGCGCTCGAACCGCACGACCAGTTCCACCCGCTTCGACGGGCGCGTGGCGGCGACGCCGTACATCGCTTTGACGTCGACGATGCCGAGTCCCCGAATCTCCATCTGGTGTCTGGTTAAGTCCGGGCAGGTGCCGATCAGCGTCCGGCTGCCTCGCCGCCGGACGTCGACACCATCGTCGGCGACCAGGCGGTGCCCACGCGTCACGAGCTCGAGCGCGCACTCGCTCTTCCCGATGCCGCTGTCGCCCACGATATGGTAGGTCGTGGTCAAATGCGGCGCGCATCGGCCATGACCGCTCGGTCCCGCACCGTCGGTGTCACTGGCGCCATCGCGTCTGGTCGAGGTCGCGTCCGTCGCGCTAGGCAGTCGCGGTCTCCGGGGGCTTTCCCGGCACCGCCCCGGCCTTTGCGCCACGCCGGTTCCGGCTCTCCCACTTCCCCTTCACGGTATGCGCCTGATGGAGCACCTTGTCGAACGCCGCATGCAGCGACGCATCCCACGATTCGGCCTCAGCCGCGCCAGGCAAGATGTGGTCTTCACGCGCATGCACCTTGACGTCGACGCAGTGCCGTCCGCCTTCGAGGTCCAGGACGACGCGCGCGGAGACGGCCGAATCCTTCATGATCCGATCCACCCGCTCGACCTGCGCCTCGACAAGCGCGTGAAGCTCCTCCGAAATGGACACGTGTCGGCCTGTCAGGTTGAGTCGCACAGGTTGCCCTCCGCCGCTAGTAATGCACCTTTCGCTGGCTCGAGCTCGGGATCTTCAGCTCTTCCCGATACTTGGCGATCGTTCGCCGCGCGAGGATCAATCCCTCGTCCTGGAGGATGGCAACGATCTTCGAGTCGCTCAGGGGTTTCTTGGAATCTTCCGTCTTGACGATCTTGCGAATCTTCTGCTTGATCGTGACCGACGAGACGCTCTCGCCGTAGGAGCTGCTGATGCCGCTGTGGAAGAAGTACTTGAGCTCGAACACCCCCTGCGGGGTGTGCATGTACTTGTTGTTCACGACGCGGCTCACCGTGGACTCGTGCATGCCGATGTCGTTGGCGACGTCGCGAAGTACCAGCGGTCGCAGGTGCTCGATGCCATGATCGAGAAAATCGCGCTGGAATTGGATGATGCTGTTGGAGACTTTGTGAATGGTCTTCTGCCGCTGATCGACCGACTTGATGAGCCAGAGCGCCGAACGGAACTTCTCCTTGACGTAGGCGCGGGTCTCAGCGCTGTTCTCCGATTTGCGGTCGAGCAAGCGGCGGTAGACCGGACTCACGCGGAGCTGCGGGAGGCCTTCCTCGTTCAGCATCGCCACATACTCGGCTTCCATCTTGACGACGAACACGTCAGGAATGACGTACTGGGAGGACGAGGGGTTGTAGCGACTGCCTGGCTTCGGGTCGAGATGTCGGATGACGTCGATATGTTGCTTGACGTCGTCGATCGAGAGCCCGAGTCGATGCGCGAGGCCGCCGAGCTGATGGTTCTGCACCAACTGCAGGTGGTCGGCGACTATCGTCTCGGTCGGTGTTCCGGCGAACCCGAGGTGGCGCAGCTGAAGCAGGAGGCACTCACGCAGGTCTCGCGCCGCCACACCCACGGGATCGAAATGCTGGACGATTTCGAGGGCGCGCTCGACGCCCTCAACCGACCAGGGCTCCATGGCTGCGATTTCCTCGGTGGTGGCGACGAGTTGGCCGTCATCGTCGAGATTGCCAATAATCGCGGCGGCGATCTCGCGGGTGGCTTCGTCATCCTGCCGTGACGAGAGCTGCCACAGCAGATGGTCGCTCAGGGAGGTGGCGGTCGAGAGCGTGTTCTCGATCGGCGGAAGTTCCTTGAACTCGCGGGGCGCCCGTGGGCGATAGCCTTCGTCGAGGTAGTCTCCGAAGAAGTACTCGTAGTCGGCGTCGTCCCAGGTGTCGTTGGCCTCGCGGCTCTCCTGGGACGCCGGGGTCTCCTCCGGCTTCTCGGCTTGCTGGGCGCTCTCGGCGGGCTGAAGCTCTTCGGTCGGCACCTCCTCCAGCATCGGATTCTCGCTCATCTCCTGGTTGAGCATGTCCGAGAGCTCCACCGTCGTCATCGGCAGCAGTTTGATCGCCTGCTGCAGCGATGGCGTCAGGATGAGCTTCTGCGCGAGCCTGACCTGGAGTCTCTGTTGGAGCGCCATCACTCTTGGACTCTGGCCTGCATAATCCAGGCCACGACGCTATCTTAGTCCAATCGAAAATCGGCGCCCAGGTAAATCCGCTTCACGTCTTCATCCGTGGCGAGTGAGGACGGTGTGCCGCTTCGAAAGATCGCCCCATCGTGGACGATGTAGGCGCGGTCGGTGATTCGCAGGGTCTCACGAACGTTGTGGTCTGTGATGAGCACGCCGATGCCGCGCTCCTTCAGGTGGAAGATGATGTTCTGGATGTCCGTGACGGCAATTGGGTCGATGCCCGCGAAGGGTTCGTCCAGCAGCACGAACGAGGGCGATACCACGAGGGCGCGGGTGATCTCGACCCGGCGTCGCTCGCCGCCCGACAGCGTATAGGCGCGAGACTTGGCGAGGGGCGTCAGATTGAGCTCCGCGAGGAGCTCGCGTGCTCTGGCGCGTCGCTCGCCCCGGCTCAGGTCGAGGGTTTCGAGGATCGCGAGGACGTTCTGCTCGACTGTCAGCCCGCGAAAAATTGAGGGCTCCTGCGGCAGGTAGCCGAGCCCCTTTCGCGCGCGGATATACATCGCATCGTGAGTGATGTCCTCGCCGTCGAGCGTCACGTGTCCGGTCTCGGGCGCTGTCAGGCCGACCACCAGGTAGAACGTCGTCGTCTTTCCGGCGCCGTTGGGGCCCAGGAGCCCCACGACTTCGCCCGAGGCCACTTCCAGACTGACCCCGCGAACGACGGTCCGGCCTCCGTAGGACTTCGTGAGGTTGGTCGCCTGCAGCGTCGCCATTCAGTGGAATTGCGGGGATGGGCAGCTACCGGTCGTCTTCGTCTGAGTCCGCACTTCTTCGTTGCCGTCCACAGAGATCGTACCGGTGGAACGGAAGAACGTCAGCGTCTTCCCGACCGTCTCACGGCACTCCTCCGGAAAGTCCTCGAGAATCTGCACCGGGGCACCACGCATCACGTATCGACCATCCTCGGTGAAATAGGTCAGCTGCATCCCCGTGGCGGTGCGGTCGGTGAGCAAGAGCTTGACCTGCTGGTACGACTCCACGCGCTCGAGTTCGTGCTGTGTTTCGCCGAGATACAACTCCACGCGATCTCCGCGCAAGTCGCCCTGCGGGCCATTCACATGCGCTTCGGTCGTGTAGGTCGCGCGGCGCAGCGCGTCTTCATAGTGCATCATCGCTGCCGACGCGATCGTCGGCACGAGCTCGACTTCCTGGGTCTCCTCATTCAATTCCTCGACCACGAATGCCGAGCGGGCGTTACCGATCGATTTAAGGTCCGCCGTCTGCTCGTACAGTTCGATCTGATCGCCCTGGACCGCCGTGTCGCCCTGCCAGAGCCTCGCGCCGCCCGTGTAGGTGGTCACGCCCGAACTCGCCTCGTAGGCGAGCTGCAACCCGGTCATGTACGCCGGTTCGTCCGACGTGAACATCCCGGGCAGCCGGGCCGTCTCAGCGGTATCGGCGTCGGCCTCGTCGCCCTGCCCCGCGCCGAGCGTAAGTATGCTCCGGACGTTGCCGCGGGCGCGCATGCCGCTGCCGTTCATCGCTAAGTCGATCTCGTCGGCCTCCACCGACGTCCGTGCGTCGATGACCCGGGGCCGAGCGTCCTGCCCCGCCATCGGCCGAAGTTGAATGATGCCCGCGTCGACATCGTAGAACGCGCGGCTCGATGCACCCTCGGCCGCACCGTCCAGGAACACGACGTTATCGGTGAACGTGGCGCTGGCCATGGCGTCCAGGCTGCCGCCGAACTCGATGTCGAGGCGGTCTGCCGTCGTGACGAGATCCGAGCGACCGTCGTCAGCCGAGCGCAGCTCCCGGTACTCGACGTCGTCGGTGAACTCGGCCGCCGTCAGGCCCTGGGCCTCGTTGCCTCGCGCCTCCATGACCGTTGACCGGACTCGCTTCGGCACACCCCCATCGGCCCCCGGCAGATCGACCTCGACGTGCTCCCGAACCCCAAGCGCCGTCACCGTCGCGCCGTCGCGCCCTAGCGTGGCGTCGATCCACTCTCCGGCGATCCGCTGCCCCTTCGCCGTGGTGGCGCCCGCGAGACGGATCTCGGACTGCCCGGCAAGTGTGGCATGCTTCAGCAACCCGGTGGCCTCGTCGTAGGTGAGGTTGATGTTACGCGCTTGCATCGCCTCGAGCTCTCCCGGTGATTCGGCGGATCCTTCCATCTGTGCCTGCCCGCGCAGCTCCATCATCTCGATGGCGCCCGTGATCTCGTCGTAGTACGCAATTGCCCGCTGCGCCGTCGTCGTGCGACCCTCCTGCACGATCCTGACATTTCGCGCGAAACGCATGTAATGCTCCGCCCGGGCGAGCGACGCCACGCGTGAGGTGACGTCAGCGTGTCCGCCGCTGCCCTCGCCGAGCGTCACGTGCGCCTGGGCGAGTAGTCGGAGAAGTTCGCGCTCGTTGCTGTAGGTGGCCCCGACGGCGGTCCCGCTGAGGCGGCCACGCGAGAACTCCAGATAGCCTGGCAGATGGACCACGCTGTTCCGGTCGTTGTACGACGCCTTCTCCGTGGTGATCACGAGACCGTCGCTGCCCCGCATGACGACGTCACCCGTCACCGTCACGTCAGACTCGGTCTCGCCGACCTCTGCCTGATGCCCCGTGATGACGAATTCGTCACCCTCATCCCGCTCCACGGTGATGGTGACGCCCTCGAGTCGGCTCGGGCCATCGGCATAGGTCAACTGGCGTTCGGCTTCGACGGTGAAGTCCCTGGTGTCGCCGGTCGTCTGCGTGACCACGGTGCCGGTGCTTTCAAAGACCGCCTCGGGGTCGAGGCTGTGGATGGCGGACGAATTCTGAACGGGCTCACGGTCCTGCACGGTCAGCCACACGGCGGATCCGAAGATCAGCGTGAAGGCCCCGATGATCAAGCGCGCTCGGCGCTGCCATCCCCTCATGAGGTCGGCTCGACTCGAAATCCACTCTACCGGGGTTCCCGCACGTCGGCAACGGATAACTCGATACGGGTCTCTCCCCGGAAGTGGTTCTCCATCAAGGAGTAGGCGACGTCGAGCGCCCCTGCCTGGGCCTCCACGAAGGCCTTGCGTTCGGCCGCTCGCCAGGCGACGGCGCGAACGACTCGACCTGCCTGCTTGACCGACATCGTCAGATGCCGCTGTTTGAGGACCTTCGGGCCCTCCACGACCGTCAGGCCACTCGCCTGAAATATCGGTCGCGGGTTGCCGGAACCGAAGGGCTCCAGCCGCCTCAGCCCCTGAACGACGTCGCTCGTGATGTCCGAAAGCGCCAGGGGCGCGTCCACGTGGAGCCGCGGCGTCAGCTCCTCAGGCCCGAGCCGTTCATCGGCGTAGGCATTGAGCCTCGACCGGAGTTCGCTGACCCGCGTCGCATCCAGCGTCACGCCGGCCGCCTGGCGATGTCCTCCGTAGCGCAAGAAGACGTCGGCGCAGTGCTTCAGCGCCGACAGGAGGTCGAATCCGGGGATGCTTCGCCCAGAGCCGTGGGCCGTCTCGCCGTCAATTGACAGCACCAGTGCCGGCTTCGCGAACGTCTCCACCAGCTTCGACGCGACGATGCCGATCACGCCGCGATGCCAACCATTTCCCGCCACGACAACCATGCCATGCGCGCCGATGTCAGGGTTCGACTCGACCGCCTTGCGGGCCTGGGCGGCGATCTCCTGTTCTTCCGACCGGCGCCGTGTGTTCTCCTCATCGAGGTCCCGAGCGAGCGAGGCGGCTTCGTCGCGCCGCGCCTCATCGGACGTGAGCAGAAGACGCGCGGCCAGGTCCGGTGAGCCCATGCGACCGGCGGCGTTGACGCGCGGCGCAATACCGAACGCGACGTTGAAGCTGTCGAGCGTCTTCCCTGTCAGTCCGGCCACATCGAGGAGCGCGCGCAGGCCAACGCCGTTGGGACCCTTCGACAGGCCTTCGAGACCGACCTTGGCAATGACGCGATTCTCGCCGTGCAGCGGCACCACGTCTGCGATGGTGCCGATGGCCGCGATCTTGACGAACGCCGGGAGCCACGTCTCACGCTCCACGCGCAGGCACAGGGCCTGCACGAGCTTGAACGCGACGCCGGCGCCGGCCAGTTGGGTGTCCGGGTAGTCGCAGTCGGGGCGCTTGGGATTCACGACCGCGAGTGCTCGCGGGAGTTGCTCTCCGGGTTCGTGATGGTCGGTGACAATCAGGTCCACGCCGAGTTCCCGCGCTCGCTCGGCGGCATCGAGACTGCGAATCCCGCAGTCGACCGACACGATCACTTTGGCGCCGTCGGCATGGAGCCGCTCGACGCCGGCCGGTTCTAGTCCGTACCCGTCGACCAGCCGATTGGGAATGTAGTGGGTGACGTCGGCGTTGAGCAGTTCGAGCACACGGCGCACCATGACCGTGGCCGTCACTCCGTCGACATCGTAGTCGCCGTGTACGGCAATCCGTTCACGGCGCGACACCGCCGTCAGGATGCGCTCGACCGCCTCCGGAATGCCCAGGAGGCCAAATGGATCGTGAAGTTGTTCGAGGGTCGGATTGAGGAATCGCCGGCCGGATTCCACACCATCCACGCTGCGCTGAGCGAGCAGCCGGCCGATGATCGGCGCGACGCCGAGATCGCGGCTCAGCGACTCGGCGAGCGGAGCGTCGAACTCGCGAGGCTCCCAGCGGCGGGGGCGCACGCTAGCCCTCACCGGCCGCGGGTTCTGCGTCGTTCTCGACGAGCCCGACACTTCCCATCCGCCGAAACTTGTCGTACCGGCGGTCGAGACGCAGGGCCGGACTGTCCCGGGCCAGCTCCTCCAGCGCCCGGGTCAAGGCCTCGTCGAGCAGGGTTGCCGCGGCCGTCGGGTCGGTGTGCGCCCCACCCTCCGGTTCGGGCACGATCTCGTCGATGACGCCCAGGTCGCGCAGATCCGACGCGCCGATGCGAAGGGCCGCGGCAGCCTCCATCTTGCGGTTGGCGTCACGCCACAGGATGGCGGCGCAGCCTTCGGGCGGGATCACGCTATAGACCGCATGCTCCTGCATGAGAATCCGATCGCCGATCGCCAGTCCCAGCGCCCCGCCGCTGCCACCTTCACCGCTGACAATGACGACGATTGGCACCGAGAGCATCGCCATCTCACGAAGGTTGAGAGCGATCGCCTCGGCGACACCTCGTTCCTCAGACTCGATGCCGGGATAGGCGGCGGGCGTGTCGACGAGGACGACGATCGGGCGCCTGAACTTCTCGGCAAGCCTCATCGCCCGGAGGGCCTTCCGGTAGCCCTCCGGCTTGGCATAGCCGAAGTTCCTGAAGATCTTCTCCTTCGTGTCCCCGCCGCCCTTCTGGTGGCCGACCACGAGAACGGGCGTCCCATGGTGTTCGGCCAGGCCGCACACGATGGCGTGGTCATCCGCGAAGAGCCGATCGCCGTGGAGCTCCGAAAAACTAGTGAAGAGCAAGGCCACGTAGTCGAGGGTGTTCGGCCGGCTCGGGTGACGGGCCACGAGGACGCGCTGCCACGGCGTCAGGTTCGCGTAGAGGTCGCGTCGAATCGACCCGACCCGGTCACGCAGCTCCGCGATCTCCCGCTCCCGCTCCGGCGTCTTGGGCAGGAGGCCGAGTGCTTCGATCTCCTTGAGGAGGATCCCGATCGGTTCTTCGAACTCGAGTAGTTCCAGGGGCATTGCCGTCGTCAGTGGCCGCGCGGCTCAGCGAAGCGACACCGTGCCGCTCCCGCAGAGCTGCTCCACTTCCTCGATCAAGCGGGACGACGGCTTGATCCGAACTTGGCCGAGATCGGCCCGCACACGCATCGCTCGACCCTTGCGATGGACCTCGAGTTCGACCGTCACGGGCCGATCCCCACGATGGCGGGCGAACAACTCCGCCAGCTTCTCGAACGTCTGGCGATCGTGGGGGGGTGCCGTCAGGCGAACGTCGAAATGCCGCACCAGCTTCTCCTGCAGGGCGCTGACGGGTAGAAGTTCCGATGCCAGGATGCGCCGCGTATCCTCGTCCCGCTCGAGCTTCCCACGAACGAGCACCATTCTATCGTTCTCGACCAGCGACGCATGCTTCTCGAACGGTTCCGGAAACACCACGACCTCCACGGCGCCCAGCGGGTCCTCGAGCGTGAAGACCGCCATCCGGTTCCCGCGCCGCGTCTTCAGCGGGCGGCAGCCTCCGACGATCCCTCCGACCAGGACCTCCCCTTCGGCGTCGGCCAGATCGAGGATGGTGACGGCGCCCACGCGGCGCAGTTCGTCAGCAAATCGATCGACGGGATGGCCCGACAGATACAGGCCCAGGGCCTCCTTCTCGAACGCCAACTGCTGCGCATCGGTCCAGGCCTTGGCCTCGGGCAGCCTGATGCCACCGGACCCGTCGTTGGCGTCGGGATCGTCGAAGAGCTGGGATTGGCCTCGTTCGCGATCGCGCTGGCTTCGGCCGCCGTGCTCGAGCGCCTTGTCCACGACGGCGAACAGCCTGGCTCTCAACTCAGGCACCGGGCACTTGGAGCCCTCTCCCATTGAATCGAAGGCGCCCGCCTTGACGAGGCTCTCCAGGACCCGCTTGTTCACGAGCCGGAGATCGATCGCCTCGCACAACGCGTGCAACGACCGGATCCGCCCCTCCGATCTGCGATAGCTGAGGATCGATGCGATGGCGCTCTCCCCCACGTTCTTCACGGCGCCCAGGCCGAACCGCACGCCATCCTCGGTGACCGTGAACGCCAACTCGCTCGTCGCGATATCGGGTGGGAGAATCGGCACCCCCAGCTCGCGGCACTCGCCGAGATAGAGCGCGAGCTTGTCGGTATTCTGCGATTCAATCGTCAGCAGCGCCGCGAGAAAGTACCAGGGATAGTTCGCCTTCAGGTACGCAGTCTGATACGCGAGGAGCGCGTAGGCGGTCGAGTGCGACTTGTTGAACCCATAGCCGGCGAAGTACTCCATGAGATCGAAGATCTTCGATGCCTTCTTCTTGGCCACGCCGCGCTCGACCGCGCCCTTCACGAATCGGTCCCGCTGGGCCTCCATGACCTTCGCGTCCTTCTTGCCCATTGCCTTACGCAGGAGATCGGCCTCGCCCATCGAGAACCCGCCGAGGTCGGAAGCGATGCGCATGACCTGTTCCTGGTAGGCAATCACGCCATAGGTCTCATGCAGAATCGGTTCAAGCTCAGGCAGCTCGTACTTGATGGCGACCGTGCCGTGTTTGCGCGCGATGAAGTCGTCAATGACTCCGCCGCGTAGCGGTCCCGGACGGTACAGGGCGTTGAGGGCGATCAGATCGTCCAGGCGCTGCGGTTTCGCCTTGCGCAGGGTGTCCCGCATGCCCGAACTCTCGAATTGGAAGATCCCCAGCGTTTGCCCGTCAGAAAACAGCTTGTACGTCTTGGCGTCGTCGAGCGGTATGGATTCCAGGCTCAAGTCGGGCACCAGACGTTCGCGCAACGCGACGACCGCGTCATCGAGGAGCGTCAGCGTGCTCAGGCCCAAGAAGTCCATCTTGAGCAAGCCGACGCGTTCGATCTCCTTCATCGCCCACTGCGTCGTGATCTCGTCCCGCTGACTCTTGTACAGCGGGACGAACTCGGTCAGCGGCTTTGGGGCTATAACTACGCCCGCGGCGTGTACGGACGCGTGCCGCGTCATGCCTTCGAGCCGGCGCGCGACGGTCAGGAGTTCCTTGACGCGCTCGTCGCGCCCGCTCAGTTCCTCGAGCGCTGACGTCTCCTTCTGCGCGCGTTCCAGCGTCATGTCGAGCGTCGGCGGGATCAGTTTGGCAACGCGATCGACGTCGGCATAGGGGATGTCTAGCGCGCGGCCGACATCGCGCACCGCAGCCCGCGCCTTCATCGTACCGAAGGTGATGATCTGAGCCACGTTCTCGCGGCCGTACTTCCGTGTCACGTACTCGATCACCTCGCCGCGACGCCGTTCGCAGAAGTCGATGTCGATGTCGGGGAGGGACACCCGTTCGGGATTCAGGAATCGCTCGAAGATCAGCCCGAACTCCAGGGGGTCGACGTCGGTGATCTGCAAGCAGTACGCCACGAGGCTTCCCGCGGCGGAGCCGCGACCGGGCCCCACGGGGATACTTCGTTCTCGCGCGTACCGGATGAAGTCCCAGACGATCAAGAAGTACCCGGGGTACTTCATCTGCTTGATCATCTCGATCTCGTACGCCAGGCGGGCCTCGTAGGCCTCCACCGGGTGTTCCAGGGCCCCCCGCTCCTGCAATTCGCGCAGCCGCCCCAGGCGATGCTCGAAGCCTTCCCGAACCACGTGTTCGAAGTAGCTGTCGAGGGTGTACGGCTCGGGAACGTCGAAGTTGGGAAGAAAGTTCTGGCCGCCTACGAGATCGACATCACAGCGGTCGGCGATCCGGACGGTGTTGGCCATGGCCTCCGGGTGGTCGCCGAACACCGCGGCCATCTCGTCGGGGGTCTTCAGGAAGAACTGGTCGCCGTGATACCGAAGCCGCGCCTCGTCCTGCACGCTCTTGCCCGTCCCGATGCAGAGCAGGACGTCGTGGGGCTTGTGATCGCCCCGCCGCAGATAGTGCACGTCGTTGGTGCAGATCAGGGGCAGGTCGAGGTCGCGCGCAATCGGGAGCAGCCCCTCGTTGACGGTGCGCTGCTCTGGAATCCCCTGGTACTGCATCTCCAGGAAGAAGTTTCCCGCGCCGAGGATGTCGCGGTAGGCGGCGGCCGCACCCATCGCCCGCTTGGTCTGTTCGGTCCGGATGCCCGTGGCGACCTCGCCCTTGAGACAGCTGCTGAGGCCGATGAGGCCGTTGGCGTGTGAGGCGAGCAAATCCTTGTCGATTCTCGGCCGGTAGTAAAAGCCTTCCGTGTATCCGCTCGAGACCAGCTTGATCAGATTGTGGTAGCCGGTGAGGTTCTCGGCGAGCAGGACCAGATGATTGGCGGTTTCGCCGGGGGATCCGCTCTTGGTCAGACGACTCTCGGGCGCAACGTAGACCTCGCATCCCAGGATCGGCTTGATGCCCCGCTTCTTGGCCTCGTCATGAAACGTGATGGTCGAGAACATGTTGCCGTGCTCGGTCACGGCGAGCGCCGGCACACCCGCTCGGTCGGCTTCGTCCATCAACTCCTCGATTCGGCAGGCGCCGTCGAGCAGCGAGAACTCGGTATGCAGGTGCAGATGAACGAACTCGGTCATGCCTATGTCCGAACGAACGAACGCCGCGACGGTGTCACTCCCACTCGATCGTCGACGGGGGCTTCGAGCTGATGTCGTAGACAACGCGGTTGATGCCCTTGACCTCGTTCACGATCCGTGACGAAATCGTCGCGAGCAACGCGTGCGGTAACTCGGCCCAATCGGCCGTCATCCCGTCGCGACTCTCGACGGCACGAATCGCCGCGGTGTACTCGTAGGTTCGCTCGTCACCCATGACTCCGACGCTCTGAATCGGGAGCAGCACCGCGAATGACTGCCAGACCCGCCGGTACCAGCCCGCTCGCTTGATCTCGTCGGTGACGATGGCGTCGGCATCCCGCAGCAGCGCGAGCCGGTCGCCTGTCACCGCGCCGAGGATTCGCACCGCTAGGCCCGGCCCCGGGAACGGCTGGCGCCAGACGAACTCCTCGTCTACGCCCATTTCGAGTCCGACGCGCCGGACCTCGTCCTTGAAGAGCTGCCGCAACGGTTCCACGAGTTCGAAACGCATCGACTCGGGGAGGCCGCCCACGTTGTGATGACTCTTGATCGGCACCGACGGGCCAATCACCGAGACGCTCTCGATGACGTCCGGATAGAGCGTGCCCTGGGCGAGAAAGTCGAACTGGCCAAGCTCGGCCGCCTTCTGCTCGAAGACTTCGATGAAGGTCGCGCCGATGATCTTCCGCTTCCGTTCCGGGTCGGTGACGTCCTCGAGTCGCTGGAGGAACAGCGTCGAGGCGTCGACGAACTCCAGCGGGAGCTCGAGTCTGTCAGCGAAGCGCCGCTGCACTTGCGCGGCTTCGTCTCGCCGCAACACGCCGTTGTCCACGAAAATGCACGTCAGCCGGTCGCCAATGGCTCGGTGAATCAGCAGTGCGGCCACAGTGGAATCCACGCCTCCGCTGAGGCCGCACACTACGCGCCCCTCGCCCACCTGCGCCTGGATCTTCGCCGTTGTCTCCTCGACGAACGACGCCATCGTCCAGTCACCGACACAGCCGCAGATCTCCCGGGCGAAGTTGCCGAGAATCTCGACCCCGTACTCCGTGTGGGCCACCTCCGGATGAAAGAGTAGCGCGTAGAGTCCGCGGTCGGCGGCCTCCATCGCCGCGACGGGTGCATTCGCGCTCGTCGCCGTGACGGTGAAGCCGGGTGGTGCCTTCGCGATCAGGTCGCCGTGGCTGGCCCAAACGCGCACCTCAGCCGGGATGCCTTTGAAGAGCGGTCGGTCGGTCGCGGGCGCGACCTCTGCATTCCCGTACTCCCGATTCGGTGCGGCCTCGACGGCCCCGCCCAGCGCGTCCGCCATGGCTTGCATGCCGTAGCAGATTCCCAGCACCGGGACCTGCAGGTCGAAGACCGCCGGGTTGCACCGCGGGGCGTCGTGATCTGAGACCGACCGTGGGCCGCCCGATAGGATGATGCCACTGGGATGTCGCGCGGCCAGTTCTTCCGGCGGCGTGTCGAACGGGAGAATCTCCGCCAGCACAGCCAATTCGCGCAGCCGGCGAGCGATGAGTTGGGTGTACTGGGAGCCGAAATCGAGAACGAGTAGAGTCTGGTGTGTCACGCGATTCGACGGCGCGCCCGATGGGTAATGGGACGGTTGGGAGCTATTATAGCTGGGTGTTCCGTGTTTTGCTCGGCCGATCTCTCCGCCGCACGTTCGGCGCCCGATGCCGTATCGGCGTGGTCGCCGCGACGTGCCTGGCGACGAGCGTCGCGACGCTTGGCGCGCAGACTCCGACGCCGTCGATCTTTCCGCTCGGCTCCGAGTGGGTCAGCATGCTCCCCGCGCCGCCCGCGCTCGCTCCCACGACGGACGGGTCCTACCTCTACGTGCCGCTGCGCAACGGCTTGCTGGCCGCGGTCTTCGTCGGCGACGGCGTCCTTCAGTGGATTGTCGAGCAGAACAGCGACTTTCCACCGACGGTGGGTGGCCAGTCACTCTTCGTCGCCGAAGGGAGCCAGGTGCGTGCCCTGTGGGCCGCTTCGGGCACGGAGCGTTGGCGCCTCGACCTGCATGCGCCGGTCTCCTCCCCGGTCCTGTGGGACGCGGGATGGCTGATCGTCGGCCTCGAGAACGGCGACCTGCTAGCCTATGACGGCCGAGATGGGCGCCCGCTCTGGAGCCAGCGTCTGGCCGCGACCGCCCTGAGCCCGACGATCGATGGTGATCGGCTGTTCGCCCCGCAGGCCGACGGCCACGTCTCGGCACTCGAGCTCATGACCGGCGATCTCGTCTGGGAGCGCCAGCTGGGCGGCACGCCGGAACCGATCGCGGCGTTCGGAGACCGCGTGTACCTCGGGACGACGGACAACTTCCTGTACGCCATTGATCGGCTCGACGGACGCATCCGCTGGCGCTGGCGGACCGGCGGCGACGTCGTCGGCGCGCCGGTCGTGACCGACGAGGCGATCTACTTCGTCTCCCTGGACAATCAACTTCGAGCCCTGGCACAGCGGACGGGCGTGCAGCTCTGGAAGCGGGACCTGCCCACGCGCCCGGTGGGTGGGCCCATCCATCTCGCGCATGTGCTGATGATGCCGGGCCGGACTCCGACGCTGTACACCTTCTATCTGGGCACGGGCGGCCCTGCGGGGCAGATTGGCGGCTCGACCGAGCTGGCCGCTCCCCCGATTGTCATTAGGGGCGAGCAGGTGGACGACGTCGAGTTCGTCCTCCTGACCGGTGAGGGCGAGCTGCAGGCCTACGCCTCCGCGGAGCCCTTCCCCCTCGATGTTCTGGCCTACCTGCCCGGGGCGAACCAGGCCGACGGCGCGCTTGCCGTGCCCGGCGCCCGCGGTCCGCTCGAGACGACGCCGGGGCACCGCTTCGTACCCCCGCTCATTCCCGGCTTGCCCACGCTGCCAGGCCACGCCGGCCCCGCCCGGCTCGTGCCCCTCGACGCCCTGCCAGGGAGGTTACTCGGTCTCGAGGGCGTCGTTCGACCTCCCACGCCATACTGACGATGGGCGGTGCGAGTCCTACCGATTCGCCAGGCCGACCTTCCTCCGCGCCGTTCTGGCGGATAGGACGGGTGGGGCTGAGCGCGGCTCTCCTCGTTCTGGCCATCGGCTTCGCGCTCGAATTCCAGCGCTTCGGCGGGTCGAACGATGCCGCGATCGCACGAATCCGGTCCGACGTCCAGGCGCGCTTCACGTCGACGGTCGAGGCGACGCGAGAGATGGCCCGTGCGCTGGCGACCGATCGCCAGACGGTCGGTGCGTTCGACGGCACCGTACGCATCAGGAACGTCTTCTCGTCGCTAGCCGAACGCGCCGGTCTGGACGACGCCGTCACGATCTTCGACCTCGCCGGTCAACCCCTGGCGTGGACTGGACGCCCTTCCGAGATCTTCGACCGCCGGCCGCTCGATCGCCCGGAGGTCTTCGTCGATTCCGGTCCGCTGGGGCTTCGTCTCATCGCCGTCGAGCCGATTCTCGGTGGAGGTGAGGCCGGTGCAACGGCGCGCCGCATCGGCGCCGTGGCGGTCGAGCGAGAGCTGTCGAGCGTAGCCGCTGGGACGAGTGGCGCGTTCCTCTGGCCTTCAGCAACGGTCGATATCGCGCTCGAGACGTCGGAGGTCGTGGCCGGTCCCGACGACGCGGCCTTCGCCCTTGCCACTGCGGACGGCGACGCGCTGCTCCAGGCTTACACATCCGACGCCGAGTTGACGGCGGCCCGGCGCGCCTGGCGCCTGGCGGTCGTGGGGTGGGCGGCGCTCGTCCTGGGCCTGACCTCTCTCCTGCTGTGTGGGCCGCTGCTCGATCGTCGAGACACCGCGACCTCTGCGACAGCCTATCGTTCGGCCGTCGGTGCACTCGTCCTGGCCTTGACCGGTGCCCGGGCGTTGTTGGCCGCCTCACAGGCATCGGCGCCGTCGGATCTCGTCGACGGCGGGAACCGCCTGCCGTTCGACTTCGCGCTTGGCGCACTCTTCTGGTTCGTCCTGGTGGGGCTCGCGATCGACGTGGCGGTCCGGTGGCGCCGAGCGGTGCGCCGCGGCCGCCGGGATCTCCGTGGCGCGGCGGTTCGCCGACGGTTCATCTCGGAGCAACTGATCGCCGGCGTCGCGGCGGCCGTCCTCCTGGCGCTGCACGCGACCGTCCTGGCCGGTATCGAGGGCCTCAGTGACCTGAGTCCGCAACAGCTGTCTCCGTATCCCTGGGACGCCGCGCGACTCACGGCGCTCGCCGGTCTCATCATCCTGGAAGCGGCGACGCTCTGGGGCACCGTCACGATTCTCTGGACCTCCCTCGTGCGGTGGCGGGTTCGACGCGCAGTGTCGTGGCTTCTGGTGACGGTCTGGGGCGCCTGGCTCGCACCCGGCCTCATCTTCGTGTCGACCGCCGCGCTCTTCGAGGCTTCGACCCCCGACCCGACGATGCTCGTCAGCCTCGTCGCGGCAATCGGCCTGGCCTGGATGGCGCCCCGCTGGACCCCGCCACTTCGCCACGCGTCGCAGGTCACTCGCCTGATGGCCGCCTTCGCGGCGCTCCTGATTCCGGCGCTGGCGGCGTATCCCGCGCTCATGGCGCGGTCCGACCGGGCCCAGCGCACGCTGATCGAGGAACGCTTCGCGCCGCTGGCATCGAGCCACCCTGCCGACCTCGAGGCGTGGCTGGATGCGGCGTTGCTCGAGATCGACAACCTCTCGACGCTGCCCGCCCTGTTCGAGCCGGCATCCGCGCAGCGGCCCGAGAGCGACGATGCCTTTCAGATCTGGCGGGTGACCGAGTTGGCCGAGTTCCGACTGACGTCGGCCATCGAGCTGTATTCCGACACCGGCGCGCTCCTCAGTCGCTTCGCGCTCAACGTGCCGGAGTACGCGGCCGCGGCGCCGCGCCGATCGCTCGGATGCACCTGGGAGATCTTCGGGGAAGCGTCTCCGTTCAGTGCCCCTGACCGGCGGATGCTGCACGCGCAGCGGTCCGTGTGCGTCCCCGACGGCGCCGAGGAGCGGCGGATCGGTGCCGTGGTCGTGCAGCTCATGCTCGACTATCGCGTGTTGCCCTTCATCGCCTCGGACACGCCGTACGGCCAGCTCGTTCGCCGTCAGCTCGGCGCGCCCGTTACGTCGTACGACCGTGATGTGGACGTCGTGATCTACGGGTGGGGCCTCGGGCGTCCGTTGTTCGCGTCGGGCCAGGATGCCTGGCCGATCGACGAGGCAATGTTCGCGCGGATCGCGCTCTCGCGTCGGCCGTTCTGGACCACCCTCGACAAGAATGACGCGACCTATCACGTCTACATCTCCAACGATATCGCCGGCATCTACGCCCTCGGATTCCCGGCTCGACGCGCGTTCGACATACTGGTCGATGCGGCCGAGCTGAGCTCCCTGGTGGGCCTCGTGTTTCTGGCCTTGTTGTTCGGTCGGGCCGCGTTCAGCCGGCTGGCCCGTCGCGACCGCGCGCCGGGTAGCCGTCTGCTGCGCGAGCTTCGCGCGAGCTTTCATCGGAAGCTCTCGCTGGCATTCGTCGCCGCCGCCGTGGTGCCCGTCCTGGTGCTGGCGGTGCTCATCCGGGTCTACTTCACGGCGCAGCTCCGGGCTGACGTGGAAGCGGAGGCCGTTCGTACGGCGGCGGTGGCGCGCCGCGTGATCGAGGAGATCGCGCTCCTGCAGCCGCTGCCCGGCGACCGTGTCGCGCCGCTCAGCGACGATGTCATGGTCTGGATCAGTCAAGCCATCGACCAGGACGTCAACATCTTCGAAGGGGCGACACTGCTCGCCACTAGTGAGCGCGACCTCTACGCGTCGGGGCTGCTCCCGACGCGCACGCCGGAGGACGTCTATCGCGCGCTCGTCATCGACCGGTTGCCGAGTTGGGTCGGCGAAGCCTCGCTTGATGAACTGCAGTACGTCCTGGCAGCAACGCCGGTTGGGGGATCGGACCGCAACACGATTCTCACGGTCCCCCTGACATCGCGCCAGCAGCAGATCGAACGGCAGATCGAAGACCTCGACCGCGGGATCCAGCTCGGGGTCGTCGCGTTCATTCTGCTGGGCGGTGTCATCGGTCTGTCCATGGCCGAACGCGTCGCCGATCCGATCCGCCGGCTGACCCGAGTCGCGAGTCAGATTGCTCGCGGCGACTTCGACGTGCGGGTCGCCGTTCGGTCGGCCGACGAGCTTCAGCGCCTGGTGGAGGCCTTCAACGGCATGGCGGCGGAATTGAAGGCGCAGCAGACGGAACTCGAGCGCACGCACCGGCTCGAGGCCTGGGCCGAGATGGCGCGCCAGGTGGCCCACGAGATCAAGAACCCCCTCACGCCGATTCAGCTCTCCGCCGAACATCTGCGGCGGGTCCACGTGGATCGTGGTGAGCCGATGACGCCTGTGCTGGAAGACTGCGTGAAGTCGATCCTGACGCAGGTACGGCTCCTGCGTCAGATCTCAGCCGAGTTCTGGAGTTTTGCGTCCTCCCCCACCGCGCGCCCCGCCCTCACGCGGCTGTCCGATCTCGTGCGCGAGGTGGCTGAGCCGTATCGCACCGGCCTCGGCACTCATATCGAGGTCGTGCTCGACGTGTCGTCCGATCTCCCTCGGGTGTTGATCGACCCGACGCTGACCGCGCGGGCCTTGACCAACATCGTCGAGAACGCGATCCACGCGATGCCAGGCGGCGGGCGCCTCCGGATCGCCGTTCGGCTTGAGGCCGGGCGTCTGGCGCTGAGCGTGACCGATACCGGCGTGGGGATGGACGACGATGCGCGGGCCCACATCTTCGAGCCCTATTTCTCGACCCGGTCGTCGGGCACGGGCCTCGGCCTCACGATCGCGAAGCGCAATGTCGAACTGAGCGGCGGAACGATTGCCGTGGGTAGCGTGCCCGGAGAAGGCGCCACCGTGACGATGAGTTTCTCGCTCGACGGTTCGCCCGACGTCTCGCGCTGATGCTCAGCTGAACGGCACCGGGCCGTCGGTCCCGCTCGACATCGCGTCGGGCTCGACCGCTGGGATCTCGGCGCGGTCTGGCCTCCCCCGCCGCCGCACTCTTCCAATCAGCGCCTCGAGCGGGCCGGACGCGAGATAGCTATAGGCCATCCCTGCCAGGACGAACGGGGGATGCGCGGTGATGACCGCGATGATGACCGCCATCGCCAGAAGTGGTAGGTACGAGCGCCGATGGCCGAGATTGATTTCCTTGAAGCTCCGGAAGCGCAAGGTCGTGACCATGAGCGCTGCGGGGAGCAGCACGACAAGGAAGACGGGAAGCGCCTCGGTTGCCGTCGTCAAGGGGGCCGGGGACACGAAGACCGTTGCCGCCAAAACGCAGGCGGCCGCCGGGCTCGGCATCCCGACGAAGTAGCGCTTGTCGACCGCCGCGCTCTGAATGTTGAACCGTGCCAGTCGCGTGGCCGCGGCCACGACGAACAGGAACCCCGCAGCCCAACCCAGCCGACCGAAGGGCGCCAGGCCCCACGCCGACGTCATGACGGCCGGGGCCACGCCAAACGAGACGATGTCGGCAAGCGAATCGAATTCCTCACCGAAGGCGCTCGCGGCACCGGTCATCCGCGCGATGCGACCGTCAAGGGTGTCCAGGACCAGGGCGATACCAAGGAAGGGGGCCGCGGTCGCGAACTCGCCGCGCAGCGTGTAGACGAGGCAGGCGTAGCCGCAGAACAGATTGGCGACGGTGAACAAGCTCGGCAGAAGGAACAACCCCCGCCGCGCGTGCCGTTCCTTTCGCCGCTGACCGCGAAAAGCCGCGAGGACTGCCATGCCAGCTACCGTTCCTCCGCCGGATGATGGGCCGCTCGAGTCTCGAGGCGGGCCACCAGCGTTTCGCCGCCCCGAACGCGTTGTCCGGGTTCGACTAGCAGCTCCGCGTGTCGTGGAATAAAGAGATCGATCCGCGACCCGAACTTCATGATACCGAATCGGTCCCCGGCCCGCACCTCATCCCCCGGCGCCACCCGGCACACGAGCCGGCGCGCCAGCACGCCCACGATCTGACGGCAGACGACCGTGTCCCCTTCGATATCGAACCCGACCTCGATCCGGGCGTTCTCCGCACCGGCTGTCTGACGGTAGGCGGCCAGGTGCCGGCCCGGCCGGCGTTCGACATGGATGATTCGTCCCCCGATGGGTGCGCGGTTGACGTGCACGTCGATCGGCGACAGGAAGATGCTGATCTGCAGCCAGCTACCATCAGGCGCATCTGGCACCACGACCGCGCCGGCAACGACGACCCGCCCGTCCGCCGGGGCGAGCACCAGTCCATCGCCGTCAGGTGGATGTCGTGTGGGATCGCGGAAGAAGAAGACAAAGAAGGCGCCGAGGACTCCGAAGCCCAGCGCCCCCCACGCCTGACCGAACAACACCAGCGCCGCGCCTGGAAGCACTGCGCCGACAATGAACGGCAGACCCGCTCGGTCGATGCTCACGAATGGCGAAACGCGGGCACCGACCGGCCCGTGCTATCCCCCCGCTGCCGACGCGACGCCGGGATCCAGCCCCGACCCCGTGATGGTCCGGCTCCGGCGCAGAATCTGCTCCATCTGATCCTTGATCTGGAGCTTGCGCTTCTTGAGGGAGCCCTTCTCGAGTTCTTCGGGGGCGGACAGGTGGGGTTGGCCGATCAACGTCGCCAAGCGACTATCGAGATCGTGATGCTTTGCGGCCAACTGCTGGAACTCACCATCCGTCTGCAGTAGCCGCTCTTTCAATTGCGTTTCCGTCGACATCCTCCCTCCTTGCACACAAGGTTTGTCGACCCAGGTGACCAAACTGAGCGAACCGTACCACAAGGATTCTGGCTGTTCAAGCGGCTCCGGCCGCGACGGCCCCGGGGGGCATTCCAGCCCGTGGCCCGAGTCTAGGGCAGGGACCGCCAGAGGATCACGGCATCCTCGACGGGCATCGTGTAGTAGTCCCGGCGGAGACCTCGCCGCACGAACGCCAGACTGTCATAGAGCGCCAGTGCGGCAGCATTCGACGCCCGGACTTCCAGCGTGACCCTTCTGGCGCCAAGGTCGAACACGTCACCCAGGAGGTGCTCGAGCAGGCGTCGACCGAGGCCGCAGCGCCGCTGGGTCGGGTGAATGGCGAGGTTGTTGAGATGCAGTTCGTCCTCGATCAATCTGCACGAGCAATATCCGGCTTGCTTACGATCAGTAGAGCGGACCACGTAGGCCAGCGCCACGGAGACCCCGGCCAGTTCAGTCAGGAGCATCTCGCGCGTCCATGGATTCCTGAACGACGTGGCTTCCAGTTCGACCAGACCATCGAGGTCGCAGCGCAGATCGACTCGCTCGACGATCTGGTCGCGCGCACTCATCGGCTCGAGACGCCTCGCGCGCGCCGATCTCGCGCCAGTTCCGCGTCCGGACGGCGAACGTACAGCGGCGCCACCCCATGGGCTGCGGTCCGCTGCGCCGGCGTGGCTCGCACCGCCAACTGGCCGACGCCGACTGCCAGGGCCGCAGGCATCGCCAGGATCCGGACCGCCTGGCCCAGGGCGACCTCGGCCTCACCGGCGTACCGGACAGCGCCGTCGCCCACCAGGGCCACGCTCCGGCGCCCGATCCGACCTCGCCAACCGGTGGCGACCTCGGTTGCCGAGCCGACACAGTGCGGCTCGAGTTCCTCGAGCCCGGGCGGAACCGTGACCGAGGGTGCCGTCGCGTCAGCGGCTCGCGCACCTTCGCCCCCCGCCGTCAGATAGGCTACTCCGAACACTTCACTCCGGTGACCGTCGAGCCAGATGCCGAGCACGTCGGCCTCGATGCCAGCGGCGCCGACGCACTCGGCCATCGCCGCGAGCGTGGATACGCCAACGACCTCACGGCTACGGGTCAACGCCAATCCCTGAATCGTGGCGATGCCGACTCGCAGCCCCGTGAACGACCCAGGGCCGACCGCCACTGCGAAACGGTCGACGTCGGTGACCGTAAGCCCGTTCTCTGTCAGCAGATCGACCGCCTCGCCGGGCAGCCGTTCGCCATGTGTCGTCCGCCCGTCGCCCGATGTGCGTGCAATCACCCGACCAGCCTGGACGATCGCCACGCTTCCGGTGCGCGTGGCTGTCTCGAGTGCGAGCACGACGCCGAGAAACGGGTCGCTGGGTTCCGGTTGTCCCATCCACGACCAATTCTAGCCCCCACGCCCCCCCGCGGAAAGTCAACGCTCTCAGCACCTTGACTGCGTTTTGACCCCTTCCTATACTGTTTTCACCCGACGCCCTCCACTCTTCGGGCCCGCAACCGTCGAGAGTTTCCCTTGGCTTCCCGCACATCGAGTCCTGGCGTCACGCCCGCGATGCGGCAATACCTAGACGCCAAGCAGCAGTACGCCGACGCCCTGCTCTTCTTTCGCATGGGCGATTTCTACGAGATGTTCTACGAGGACGCCTTGACCGCGGCGCGCGCGCTCGAACTGACGCTGACGTCTCGTTCCAAGGACGGAGACGGCATTGGAATTCCGATGTGCGGCGTACCGTTTCACGCAGCGGACGGGTACATCGCTCGGTTGGTGAACAAGGGGTTTCGAGTCGCAATTTGTGACCAGGTCGAGGATGCGAAGAAGGCCAAGGGGCTCGTGCGACGTGAAGTCGTGCGCGTCGTCTCCCCAGGCACGCTCATCGACGCCGCGCATCTGGATGCGCGTCAGCCGGCTTTTCTGATGTCGCTGATGCCCCGATCCGTCGAGGGGTCGAACCGCAACGGCGAATCGTCGATGTTCGGTGTCGCGCTGCTGGACCTCTCCACCGGAGAGTTCCACGCTGCTGAGTTCGGCGGGCCGTCCGGCCGCCAAGACGTCCTCGATGAGATCGCCGTGCTGCAGCCACGCGAAGTCGTCGTACCGGCCGACCTCGACGCCGAATCGAGCCTGCCCGATCTCGGTGAGATTCCGGTCACTCGAAGCGAGTCGTGGAGTTTCGACGTGGAGCGGGCGCGGGACACGCTCTGCACGCAGCTCGGAGTTCGGACCCTCGACGGCCTCGGTATGGAGAATCGGCCCGCGGCGACCGCGGCTGCCGGTGGCTTGATTCGATACCTGCAGGACACCCAGAAGCGCGATCTCACGCACGTCCGCGAGTTGCACTTCCGGGAGACCGCCCAGTATCTCGTCATCGACCCCACGACGTTCCGACACCTCGAAATCGTCGAGGCGACCGACGGGAGTCGCGACGGGTCGCTTCTGGGAACGATCGACCGCACGGTGACGGCGATGGGCGGGCGCCTGCTTCGGGCCTGGCTGGTGCGTCCCTTGCTGGCCCTCGAACGGATTCAGGGTCGCCTGGATGCTGTCGAGGAACTGGCCTTCCAGTCCGTGCCTCGGGCGAAGCTTCGAGACGCGTTGAAGCGTGTGGCGGATCTCGAGCGGCTCGTCGCGCGGGTCTCGCTCGGAACCGCCGGGCCACGCGATCTCACGGCACTTCAGCAATCCGCGGAAGTGATCCCTCGGCTCCGCACGATCCTGGCGGACCTGCGCGCGCCGCTCGTGCTGAGCCTCCTCGGCAAGCTCGACGATCTGGCGGACCTCAGGAGCGCCATCGAGACAACCATCGCCGACGACCCACCCGCGCTGGCGAGGGACGGCAAGTGCATCCGCCCAGGTGCGGACGCGGAGTTGGACCAGCTGCGGTCGATCAGTCAGGGCGGGCGGCAGCAGATCGCCGAGATGGAGGCCGCGGAGCGATCGCGGACCGGCATCTCGACGTTGAAGATCGGATTCAATCGGGTCTTCGGGTACTACATCGAAGTCTCGAAGACGAATCTCGCGGCCGTCCCGGACGACTACCACCGGAAGCAGACCGTGGCGAACGGCGAGCGATTCATCACACCCGCCCTCAAGGAGTACGAGGAGCGAGTGTTGGGTGCCGACGAACGGATCCAGGCGCGGGAGCTGATGTTGTTCGAGGATCTCCGAAGCCGCGTCGCGGCGGAAGCTCCACGGATTCAGGACACAGCGCGCGCCCTCGCCGGCCTGGATACGCTAGCGGGCCTCGCCGAGACCGGCGTTGACCTCGACTACACGAAGCCGCAGTTGCACGACGGCGACGAGTTGGAGGCGACGGACGTCCGCCATCCTGTCGTCGAGCGTCACACCTCGGACAGCTTCGTGCCGAACGACGTACTGCTGAACGACTCGACCCACCAGTTGGTGATTCTCACGGGGCCGAACATGGGCGGCAAGTCGACCTATCTCCGGCAGACCGCGCTGCTGACGGTTCTGGCCCAGGCCGGGTCGTTCGTCCCGGCGAGTCAGGCCAAGCTCCCCATGGTCGACCGGGTCTTCGCTCGGGTCGGCGCCTCGGACAACATCGCCCGGGGGCACTCGACGTTCATGGTTGAAATGGAGGAGACGGCGCACATCCTCAATACCGCCACGTCGCGAAGCCTCGTCCTGCTCGACGAGATCGGTCGAGGCACGGCCACCTTCGACGGATTGAGCATCGCGTGGGCAGTCGCCGAGTACCTCGCGACGGACCCCGGACCACGGCCGCACACGTTGTTCGCGACCCATTACCACGAGCTGACCGACCTGGCCGACGCGCTGCCAGGCGTCGTGAATTGTCACGTCGTCGCCCGGGAGTACCAGGACGATGTGGTCTTCCTCCGCAAGGTCGTCGCCGGCCGATCCGATCGCAGCTACGGCATCCAGGTCGGACGCCTGGCGGGTCTGCCGCCCAGCGTCATCCAGCGCGCCCGCGAGATCCTCGCCGGGCTCGAGCAGGACGAATTGTCTCGGAGCGGACGGCCGGCCTTGAATACCCGGCCCGACGCCGGGCAGGCGCAGCTGGGTTTGTTCCAGGCCGCCGGGCCCGACGATCAACTCACCCGCCGCCTGCGCGGTCTGGACGTCGACCGTCTGACGCCAATCGAAGCACTCGCCTGGCTGGCTGAAGCGAAGAAGGAGTTGCCCAGCGAGTAGGTGCGTCCTGCCGCGGCGCCTGCGCTCCTCGCTGGGCCTGGGTCAGGACTGCTAGAATGTCGTCGAATGTCGGAGAAGCGTCGTCTGCTCCACACACCAGTTGAACCGTTTACGATCGAGCCTCATGCGTCCGCCGATCAGGTGCTCGATCGGATGCGCGGGATCTCGTTCCAAGGGCGCAACCTGGCTACCGCCCATGACGTCTGGCGCAAGATGCTCGGCGACGATTGCGTCATTTTCCTCGGCGTCGCGGGCGCCCTGAGCGCCGGCGGCCTGCGGCTCGTGATCGCTCAGCTCATCACCCAGCGCTTCGTCGATTGCGTCGTGTCGACTGGTGCGAATCTGTACCACGACCTCCACGAGTGCCGCGGCCGGAGGCATTTCCAAGGGTCCCCGGCGGCCGATGATCGCGCACTGCAGGCCGCGCACATCGACCGGGTCTACGACACGTTCATGGATGAGGAGGAGTTCATCGAGAACGACAACTGGATCGCGGCCTTCGCGTCGACGCTCGACCCTCGCCCGTACACGAGCCGTGAACTCCTGTATCGATTGGGTGGGCATCTCTGGTCCGAGACTGGGCGCGACGGTATCCTGACGGCCGCCTACCGGGCCAACGTCCCGATCTTCTGCCCGGCGATCGCCGATTCTTCGATCGGGATGGGGCTCTCACAGGCGCGCCAGGAGGCGTCCGGCGCCGGGCACGTTGATGTCATCGGCGACATCATCGAATCGGCGAACATCGTGATCCGGAAACGGCGCACGGCGTCGGTCGTGCTGGGCGGCGGAACGCCGAAGAACTTCATTAACCAGGCGAGCGTGCAGGCCGAGTTCTACAGTGCAGGCATTGGCGGCCACCAGTACGCGCTACAAATCGTCACCGATGTTCCCCACTTTGGCGGGGCGTCGGGTTCCACGCTGGACGAAGCTCAGAGCTGGGGCAAGGTCGCGGCCGGGGCGGACCAGGTCACCGTGAACGTCGACGCGACGGTGGCGCTGCCCTTCTTGACGACCGCCCTGGCATCGACGAGCGCGGACATCTGTGCGGACCGGCGACGCGCGGCGTTCGACCTGAGCGGCCGCGAGATCATCCTTGACGGGGAGGCGTTTCCGGACGGTCGCTTCGAGACGTGAGCATGAGTTCCACGCCACGCTACGCGCACGGGGCCACGCGGCCCTTCGGCGATGTGGTCGGCGCGCCGTTCGACGACGCCGCCGCGGTGATCCTTCCCGCGCCGCTCGAGCGCACGACGTCGTACGTACAGGGAACGCGCCAGGGCCCCGCCGCCATCCTTCAGGCGTCTGCGCAGCTGGAACTCTGGGACGAAGAACTCGGCGTCGAGGTGCACAGCCGCGGGCTCTGTACTCTTCCGGAGATGGCGCTGCCCTTCGACGCGCTCGCCGATGCCCTGGCCGAGATTCAACGTGTGGCCGACGGCGTCGTTCGGGCGAACAAGTTCCTGGTTACACTCGGCGGCGAGCATTCGATTACGCCGCCCCTCGTGGCGGCGACGGCCGCGCACCACGACGGGCTGTGCGTGCTCCAGATCGACGCGCATGCCGATCTTCGGGACGAGTATCTCGGCGATCGCAACAGCCATGCGTGTGCGATTCGGCGAGCGCTCGACTATGCGCCCTGCACCCAGGTCGGCATCAGGAGTCTCTCGACCGAGGAGGCGGGGGTTGTCGAGTCGCTGCCGACGACGATCTTCTACGACACGAAGATGCGGGCGCACTCTACGTGGATGCACGACGTGGTGGAGACGTTGCACGAGAAGGTGTACATCACGATCGATTGCGATGGACTGGATCCGGCGGTGATGCCGGCCGTGGGCACGCCCGAACCCGGCGGTCTCGGCTGGCGGGAGCTGCTGGCGCTCTTGAGATTGACGTTTCAGAAGCGCGAGGTCGTCGGGTGTGACGTGGTGGAGTTGTGCCCGGTCCCGGGACTCGTCCACCCCAACTTCCTCTGCGCGAAGCTTGTGTACAAGCTGCTGACGTATCGACTGGCCGGCGGCTGAGAGACGCCCGCCGGCCGCGCGATCAGCTCGCCTCGGCGTCGGGCGTCTGCAGGTCGTCGAGTTCGGCCTGGGCCATCGGGCCGTAGATCGACTGCGGGAACTCGTCGACGATCCGTGCGAAGCTCTCCTCCGCCTGGACCGGTCGGCCGGCGCGCAGGTAGGCGCGGCCCAGGCGCATCAGGATGCCGTCCACCGGGACCTGTGCGTCAGGCAAGTTCAACGCCTCCTCGAACAGCGCGATCGCGGCATCCGCGTTCCCGCCGTTCAGGCTCGTCTCGGCCAGCCCGAGACGTGCCATCCGCCCGTAGATGTTGTCGCCCGCCAACGCGACGACCTCCGCATAGTAGGCTTCCGCCTCCTCACGTCGGCCGAGCGTCCCCAGCAGCGAAGCGGCGTGATAGCGCGCTGTGATGCCCGCGGGACTCTCCGGAAACGCCTCGGCCGCCAGTATGAATTTCTCCAACGCAGCCTCGGCTCGCCGCCCTTCCGATGTGAAGCTGCCAGGCTGGAACGCCGCAGCCGGCGGCGCGGCAGTGGGATCGGACGGATCGGGCGCGGGCGGCGGCGGGACGACCGGCGCGGACGCCGTGTTGAGGGCGTCCGCCAGCAGGTCCGTGCCGCGCAGGTCGGCCGACTGCTGGTAGCTGACATAGCCGCCGACGAGCACCAGCGCAACGACCGCCAGAGCCGCCCAGATGAAGACCTCTCGCGATCGTGTCTCGAACACGTCGGCCACATCGGCGAGCCATGCCGCCAGCGCGTTCTCTTTCAGATGATGGCGTTCAGAACGTTTCATCGCGTGACGGTCCCTTCGAAGACATCCAGTTGATTTCTAATTATACCGGAAGGAAATCGTGGCGCGCGTGCCCGGATTCGAACCGGGGGCCTACCGCTTAGGAGGCGGTTGCTCTATCCAGCTGAGCTACACGCGCGTGAGGCGACCTCGCGTAGTGTAGCAGAGCCACGCAGGTCGCATGGTCGGCACCACGGCGAACCCATCGCCTAACGTTCCCGCGATCCGGGGCCGATACCGCCTTCGTGGTTTGGTTCTTCACCTCGGCCGAAACGTACGTTCGCTGCGAGACGCGTTATGGACCTGACGGGCAGGGGTTCGAGCTCGTCATTTCGCGCTCCGACGGGGCAGAGACAGTGGAACGCTACGCGGACCAGCAGGGCCTGACGGATCGCTGGACCCGCCTCGAGACCGACATGCATCGGGACGGCCGGGCCGGCCCGCGTCCCCGCGATCTCTAGTACCGCAGCACCGCTCGCACTTCCTCGCCGCTCAGTTTCTTCCGCCCGTTCAGTTCGACCAACTCGATCAGGAACGCCAAGCCGAGGATCTCCCCACCGGTCTGCTTCACCAGATCGATCGTCGCGCGCGCGGTCCCGCCCGTCGCGAGCAGGTCGTCGACGATCAGGACCCGCTGCCCCAGCTCGATGGCGTCGGCGTGCATCTCGAGCACGTCGCTGCCGTACTCCAGGTCGTAGCTGACCTGAATCGTGTTGGCTGGCAGCTTGCCGGGCTTTCGCACCAGAACGAAACCGGCGTTCAAGCGATCCGCCACGGCCGCCCCGAGGATGAATCCTCGACTCTCGATACCGACGACCACGTCGACGGCGTTCTCGTCATAGGGAGCGACCAGGTCGTCGAGTGCTTGCTGAAAACCGCCTGGGTCCCTCAGGAGCGTCGTGACGTCGTAGAACAGAATGCCCGGCTTCGGAAAGTCCGGGACATGGCGTATCTTCGTCTTCAGATCCATGCGTCTCCTGTTTCGATGCTGAATCCCGTCGCCACACCGGCTGGGACCCGCTCTTCCACCTCCACCGTGTCTACTCGGGCGCCCGGCGGGCCCTGTCGCAATCCGGCCTCGAGCCGCGTCACCGCATCGAGGTCGCCCTCGGCCATCACTTCGACGCTGCCGTCATCTCGATTGGACACATGGCCGTGGACGCCAGCCAGTCGAGCGGTGTCATCGGTGAAGAACCGAAAACCCACGCCCTGCACCTTGCCCCGGACGATGTAGCGTCGCGCCACCAGCATGAAGGTTCCTGGAAGCCAGCCGAACGCTTGATTATAATCGAGCGCTGCGGCCCACCACGAACCCCAGAGGTAGAATAACGAGGAACCCTGGTCGTCATGTCCACCGGATCCCGCGAGCCCCATCGTTTCGGCACATCCCCGATCCAGATCGTCAAGCTGATTGAACGGCCCGGCCGGCACGACCTCCGAGAGGTCGGCGTGACGGCGCGGTGCGAGTGGGCTGTGGATGCCGATTCAGAGGACCTGCCCCACGAGACGCTCGTCCGCACGGTGCATGCCATCGCCAAGGACCATCCGCTCGAACAGGTTGAAGAACTTGGGTTGTCGCTGAACGACTATTTGCTGATGGCTCATCCGGGCCTTGCCCGGTTCGACCTCGAGCTGCGCGAGTGTTCCTGGCGGCGGCTCGACGTCGGTGGTCAAGAGCAGCATCATGCGTTCGCTCGGGTCACCGGAGAAACACGGGTGGCTCGCGTGCTCGGCGCCCGCGACGGCACGAGCGTGGAGGCCGGGCTGGAGGACCTCAGGTTACTGCGGGCCGGGGGCGGCGAGTCGCCGTCCTCGCCGTTCGCCACCGACGTGGCCGCACGCTGGCGCTACGTTCGGCCGGACGTCTCCTTCGGGCTGGCGCTCCAGGGGGTGCGGCAACTGTTGCTGGAAACGTTCGTCGAGCATCCGACCGAGTCGCCCCCGGCCCTGTTGCAGGCGATGGCGGATGCTGTCCTCGAGAGCGTTGACGATGTGGCCTCGATCCAGCTTCGCCTCACCCTTCGGTGCCACGCGCCGGTCGATCTGTCGGCCATGGGCCTCACGAACGATCAGGGGATCGTCGCCCCGTTGGAGGGCCCGCTCGAAATCGTGGAAGCCGAGCGAACACGCCCCGATGCGTAGTCGATTCGGATACCGTACAATCCGAGCGTCGCCGTTCGATCGGCACAACTCTGGCATCCGAGGAACGAGGGCACGATGAATCGTCGCGAATTCCTACACACCGCATCCACCGTGGCCGCTGTCACCACGTTCGGGCGTTCGGCCTCGGGACAGGATGGTCCCGATCCGCTCGGTGTCCGCGCCGACTTCCCCGTCGTCGAGGAGGGCATCTACCTGGACGCCCCGTACATCACGCCGAGCCCGCGCACGGCGACCGACGCCGTCCGCCGATTCGTCGAGGCCAAGGCCCGTGCCCCGGTGCCGCTCGGCGCAATGCTCGAGCAGAAAGAGGCGGTGAGGCGCCAGTTCGCTAGTCTCGTGGGCGCGAGTCCGGAAGAGATCGGGTTTCTGTCCGCGACCAGCGACGGCGAGAACACGATGGCGCAGGCACTCGACCTCGAACCGGGCGACAACGTCGTCTTGGACTCCCTGCACTTCTCGACGTCGTACATCCTCTACCGCCATCTGGAACAGACTCGCGGCATCGAACTGCGTGTCGCGGAGGCCGAGGATGGCGCGGTACCCGTGGACGCCTTCGCCCGACTCGTGGACTCTCGGACGCGCCTCGTCTCGGTGTCATGGGTGTCCCATCAGAATGGCTTTCTGCACGACATCGACGGTCTCGCCGAGCTCGCTCACGCGCACGGCGCCTATCTCTATGCCGACGCGATCCAGGCGGCCGGCATGGTGCCCATCGACGTTCGCCGCACCCCGATCGACTGCTTCTGCGCCGGCACCTACAAGTGGCTGCTCGGGGGCTTCGGGATCGCGCCGTTCTTCGTTCGCCGGTCGATTCTCGACCAGATTCCTCCAGACCGTCGAGGCTTCCTGCAGGTCTCGCGTGAGCTTCCGGGATATCAGTACGAGTATCATCCCGGCGCGAGGAAGTTCGAGTACGCGACGCCGGCCTTTGCCGCCTTCTACGAGTTGGGCGCGGGACTGAGCTACCTCGAGCAGGTCGGCGTGGACCGGATCCACGCGCACGGCGTCGCATTGGCTCAACGGGCGCGGCGCGGGCTGGTCGAGCTCGGCCTCCGCCCCGTCACTCCGGCTGGCAACCAGACGGCGATAGTGGCCTTCGAGAACCCGAAGGATCAGGCGACGGCCGCGAGCCGTTTCGACGACGCGTCGATCAAGCTGTCATTTCGTGAAGGTGGTCGTCAGATCCGCGTCGGCGCGGCCCTGTTCAACACCGCGGGTGACATCGACCGGCTGCTGGACGTTGCTGCGCAACTGGCCTGAGAGGGTGCGCCGGCTGAATCTCCGAGGCGAACCGGTTGTGCCGGTGCCTGCGTCGGGCGGCGTTTCGGAGTGGAAATTCCTTCCAGCACGTCCCACGCAACTTCCCGAGAATCTTCCCCGGCTCGAAGGTCCCGACCGACCGCGTTCAGAATTGCCCGTGCCCCCTCAAACCGGTCCAAAACTAGGGAGAGGATTTTGGGTCGAGAGGGAGCTGGAAGTGCCGAGACAACGCTACACGCCGGAGCCAATCA
>PCAK01000037.1 GCA_002730525.1 Acidobacteriota bacterium
CCGGCGTGTAGCGTTGTCTCGGCACTTCCAGCTCCCTCTCGACCCAAAATCCTCTCCCTAGTTTTGGACCGGTTTGAGGGGGCACGGGCACTGGTCCGGGCCTGTAGTAAGCGACAGGGTGGCCGTGTCTGTCATAGCCTGTCCTATGTGCCTGTATAATGAATGAACGTTCATTCAGTTCATGACTGCCCTGCCAGTGACGCTCGCCGGTTCGTCGCCCGCCCGCCCGCCCGCCTCGCGTGACAAGCGGAAGGCGATTCTCGACGCCGCGACCAGCGTCTTCGCCCGACGTGGATTCTTCCAGGCCCAGGTCGCCGACGTCGCCCGAGCAGCCGGCGTTGCCGCCGGTACGGTCTACCTCTACTTCAGCAGCAAGGATGACGTCCTGGCGTCGGTCTTCGAGCGCACGATGCGTGAAGCGGTCGCCGAGGCCCGCGCGCTCGTGGAAGCGGTCGACGATCCGATCGAACAGCTCGGCCGACTGGCGCACCTGCATCTCGGGCGCCTCGGGCGGAACCGCGATCTGGCTGTCGTCTTCCAGGTCGAGCTGCGGCAATCGACGAAGTTCATGGAACGGTTCTCCGCGGCTCAGCTGCGGGAGTACCTCGGCATCATCCGCGACGCGATCGCCCGCGGCCAGTCCACGGGAGCGATGCGACCCGACGTGAACCCGACGGTCGCCTCGAAGATCCTGTTCGGCGCGCTCGACGAGATGGCCACCGACTGGATCCTCAGCCAGCGCCCCAGGCGTCTCGAGGATTCGGCCGACACGGTCGTCGACATCTTCGTCCGGGGCATGGCGTCGTCCGACGGCACCAGCGGGGAACGCGGATGACGGCTGGGGGGACGACTCGACCGATCCAGTCGGTGGCCGTTCTCGGCGCCGGCACGATGGGCGCGCAACTCGCCGCACACATGGCCAACGCCGGGCTGCCGACCCTGTTGCTCGACCTCGACCGCGACACGGCGCGCGCTGGGCTCGAGCGGATCGCGCGGCTGCGTCCGGCGCCGCACTTTTCGGCGACGTCCGCACAGCGGATCGCCGTCGGCGGCTTCGACACCGAGGCCGACCAGCTCGCCGGCGTCGACTGGATCATCGAAGCCATCGTCGAGCGGCTCGAGACCAAGCGGGCGCTACTGGAACGGATCGAGGCGCACCGCCGCTCGGGGACGATCGTCAGCTCGAACACCTCCGGCCTGTCGATCGACGCCATCGCCCAGGGGCGCTCCGAGGAATTCCGGGCGCACTGGCTGGGCACGCACTTCTTCAACCCGCCCCGGTACCTGCCGTTGATGGAACTCGTCCCGACAGCCCGCACCGATGGGCAGGTCGTCGCGCTCGTCCGCCGGTTCGCCGACGTCCGCCTCGGCAAGAGCGTCGTCATCACGCGGGATACGCCGAACTTCATCGCGAACCGGATCGGATTGTTCGGCGCGGCGCGGACGCTCGGCGCACTGGCCGACGGCTACACGATCGAGGAGATCGACGCGATGACCGGTCCGGCCATCGGCCGGCCCAAGAGCGCCACCTTCCGGACGATCGACCTGTCGGGTATCGACGTGCTCTCGGAGGTTGCCCGCAACCTGCGTGAACAGTTCGCGGGCAACGACGCCGAGCGCGGCGCCTTCGATCTGCCGCCACTGATCGATGCGCTCGTGGGCAGCGGAGCGCTGGGCGAGAAGACCGGCCGGGGGTTCTACCAGAAGACGCGTGTCGCCGGCCGGTCCGAGATTCTGACGCTCGACCCGGACACCCGTGAGTACCGGGCCCGACAGCCGGCGACGCTCGCCGCACTCGACGCCGCGCGAGGCATCACCGACCTCGGCACCCGGATCCGGACGCTGTTTCTCGGCGACGACCGGGTCGGCGAGTTCCTGCGCCGCACCCTGGGCGCCACGCTCCTGTACGCCGCGCGCGTCGCACCCGAGATCGCCGCGTCGATCGACGACGTCGATCGCGCGATGCGCTGGGGCTATGGCTGGGAGCTGGGCCCATTCGAGATTCTGGATGCGATCGGTCCGGCGCGGGTCACGGACGCGTGCGGCGAGACCGACCCGCCGCCCCTCGTCGCCGAGATCCTGTCGCGGAGCGACCCGACGGCGGCCACGGTTCGCAGCGGAGGTCTGCCGGCGGCCGACCCGGAGCTGCTCATCCTCTCCTCGGCCAGGGACAGGACCCAGGTCGTGAAATCGAACGCCGGGGCGAGCCTTGTCGACCTCGGGGACGGCGTCCTGGCTCTGGAGTTCCACTCGAAGCTCAACGTCATCGGCAGCGACACGATCGACATGACCCGCCTCGCCGCCACCGAGGCCGCCGCCAGGTTCGAGGCGCTCGTCGTCGGCAACGACGGAAGGGACTTCTCGGCCGGCGCCAATTTGCTCCTGCTGCTGCTGGAGGCCGAGGAGGGCAACTGGGACGAGGTCGACCTGATGGTCCGTTCGTTCCAGGCGGCCACCGTCGGCTTGCAGCGCGCGCCGGTGCCGGTGGTAGCGGCACCGGCCGGCCAGACGCTGGGCGGGGGCTGCGAGGTCGTGCTGCACGCCGACGCAGTGCAGGCCGCCGCGGAATGCTACATCGGCCTGGTGGAAACCGGCGTCGGGCTGATTCCGGCGGGCGGCGGCACGAAGGAGATGGTGGCCCGCGCGGCGACGGCCGCCGCCGCGCTCGATGCCGACGCCGACCCGACGGTGGCGGCACGCAAGGTGTTCGAAACGATCGGCCTCGGGACGGTTTCGACCAGCGCACCCGACGCGGTCCGCCTCGGCTACCTCGCCGAGCGCGACGGCATCACGATGAACCGGGAGCGTGTCCTGAGCGACGCCAGGCGGCGGGCGCTCGACCTGGCCCGCGCCGGCTATCAGCCCTCGGCACCGCGCCGGGTGAAGGTCGGCGGCGAGGGTGTCGGTGCCGCGTTGAAGCTGGGCGTCCATCTGGCGCTCCGCTCCGGGCGCCTCAGCGACCACGACGCGAAGATCGGGAGAGCCCTCGCGGAGATCGTGTCGGGCGGCGCGCTGCCGCACCCGGCCGAGGTCTCCGAGGAGTACCTGCTGGACCTGGAGCGCGAGGCGTTCCTGAGCTTGTGCGGTGAGGCCAAGACGCTGGATCGGATCCGACACACGCTGAGGACCGGCAAGCCCCTGAGGAACTGAGCGAGTGACCGTACCGACGATCGTCGACACCGGCCAGGGCCCGCCGCTCGTCCTCGTGCCGGGCATGCAGGGCCGCTGGGAATGGATGGCACCGTCGGTCGACGCCCTGGCGACGAGGTGCCGGGTCGTCACCTACTCGCTCGGCCGCGCGAACACCGGCGGGTTCGACAGCTTCATCGATCAACTCGACGCCGTGCTCGCCGAGGCCGGCCTCGACGCCGCGCATCTCTGCGGCGTGTCGTACGGCGGCTTGATCGCCCTGCGCTACGCCGCCCGCCGGAGCGAACGGGTCCGTTCGCTGACGATCGTCTCGACGCCGTCACCCTCGTGGAAACCGGACCCCCGGACCACCCGATACTTGCGCACGCCCCGCTTAATGGCTCCGGCCTTCGTCGCCGGATCGCCGGGGCGGCTCTGGCCCGAGATCCGCGCGGTATTCGACACCCGGCGAGAGCGCCTGGTGTTCGCGGTCGAGCACACGCGCCGGGTCACGTGGGCGCCGTTCTCGCCGGTCCGGATGGCCGCGCGGGTCCGCCTCATGGGTGAGATCGACTTCCGGGTTGACTGCGCCGGGATCGAGGCGCCGACGATGGTGGTCACCGGCGAGCCGGCTCTCGATCAGGTCGTGCCAGTCAGCGCCACGCTGGAGTTTGCAGAGGCGATCGCCGGGGCCGAAACCACGGTACTCGATCGCACCGGGCACATCGGCTTTGCTACGCGTCCCGAATCGTTCGCGGCGATCGTGGCGGGCTTCGTCGAACGCCATGCCGGCTAGCGTGCGACAGGAGGTCTGACAGGTGTCGCGAACATTCGAATTCGCAGGCCCGGCGGGACGACTCGAGGCGCTCCTCGACGAGCCCGACCAGGGTCGGGAGCCACGCGCGGCCGTGGTCATGGCGCATCCCCATCCGGAACACGGCGGAACGATGCACACGAAGGTCGTCTTCCGCGCTGCCAAGGCCTTTCAGCGCATCGGATGCGCCGTCCTCCGGTTCAACTTTCGTGGTGTCGGTGTGTCCGACGGCGCGTACGACGGCGGCGAGGGGGAGCGCGAGGACTTTCGGGCCGCGCTCGAGCTGATGGCGGGGCGTTACCCGACGGTCGAGTTGTGGACCGCGGGGTTCTCGTTTGGCGCCTGGGTCGCGCTCAGCGTGGGTGCCACGAACAACCGCGTCGCGTTGCTCTTGGGTATCTCCCCAGCCGTGGCGCGCCGGTCGTTCGACGAACTTCGGGACAACTCGAAACCGAAGTTCTTCATCCATGGCGAACGTGACGAGTTGTGCCCGCTGGCGGACATGCGACAGCTCTACGGTGAACTCGAAGAGCCGAAGGAACTGGTCGTCATCGACGGCGCCGACCATCTGTTCGACGGAAAGACCCTGGAGGTCGGCGACGCCATCGAAGATCTCCTGAGCGACTGGAAGGGAGCGTCGTGATGCACGAGGCCGTCATCGTCTCCGCGGTCCGAACGCCCGTCGGCAAGGCGCCGCGGGGTGGGCTACGGACCACGCGGCCCGACGAGCTGGCCGCGACGGCCATCGCCGAGGCCGTACGCCGTGCCGACGGCGTCACGGGTGACGACATCGAGGACGTCGTTCTCGGCTGCGCGATGCCCGAGGCCGAGCAGGGACTCAACGTGGCGCGAATCGCCTCACTGCGCGCGGGCCTGCCGATCCACGCCTCGGCAGTCACCATCAATCGGTTCTGCTCGTCGGGGCTTCAGGCGATCGCGCAGGCGGCCGAGCGGATCATGTGCGGGTTCGCCACGACGATCGTGGCCGGCGGCACCGAGTCGATGAGCCTCGTGCCAATGGGCGGGCATCGCGTGGCGCCGAATCCGGTGCTGGTCGAGTCGTACCCCGACGTCTATCTGACGACCGGGCTGGTCGCTGAGAATCACGCACGCCAAGCCGCGGTCACGCGAGCGGACCAGGATGCGTTTGCGCTGCGCAGCCACCAGCGCGCGATCGCCGCCATCGACGCGGATCGCTTCGGGGACGAGACCGTGCCGGTGACGGTGAGGCTGGGCGCGACGAACGGCGGCCCGCGGCCGGAGGTGACCGAGAGCACCTTCGCCGACGACGAAGGCCCGCGCCGCGACACATCGCTCGACGCGCTCGGTCAGCTGCGACCGGCGTTTCATGCCGAGGGGACGGTCACGGCCGGCAATTCGTCGCAGACCAGCGACGGCGCCGCGGCACTGGTCGTGACGTCGGCCGAGCGGGCGCGGCAGGTCGGCGCGGTACCGCTGGCTCGGTTCCTCGGGTTCGCGACGGCGGGTGTCGAGCCCGAGCGGTTCGGCATCGGCCCGGTGCCGGCCGTGCGAAAAGTGCTGGAGATGACCGGGCTCACGCTCGACCAGATCGACCTGGTCGAGTTGAACGAGGCGTTCGCGGCGCAGGTTCTCGCCTGCCTGCGCGAGCTCCCGATCGACCCCGAGCGGCTGAACGTCAACGGGGGCGCGATCGCGCTGGGGCATCCCCTCGGATGCACCGGCGCCAGGCTCACCACGAGCCTACTCCACGAGATGCGTCGGCGCCGCGCCCGGTACGGCCTGGTGACGATGTGCGTCGGCGGCGGCATGGGCGCCGCCGGCATCTTCGAACGCGTCGAGCCCCGCGAGGGAGTGTAACGGACGGGCGCGACCGAGAAAGGCAGCGGACATGACGACGAGCGTTGCAGAGACAGAGAAACAGGGGGGCGGCTGGCTCCTCACCGAGACACCCGCCGAGCGGGTCTTCACTCCCGAGCGCTGCAGCGACGAACACCGGCTCATGGCGCAGACGACGCGCGAGTTCGTCGCAAACGAGGTGCTGCCGGCGCTGGAGCGGATGGAGCAGAAGGACTGGGCGTGCGTCCGGCAGATCCTCCACCGGTGCGGCGAGCTGGGCCTGCTCGGCGTCGACGCACCAGAGACCTACGGCGGCGTCGAACTGGATACCGTGGCCGCCGTCGTCGTGGCCGAGAGCCTGGCGGCCTCGGCATCATTCGGCGCCACCTTCGGCGCTCAGTGCAATCTCGCCATCGTGCCGCTGCTGTTCTTCGGCAGCGAGGCACAGTGCGCTCGCTACCTTCCTGGGCTCGTCAGCGGCGAGACGGTCGGGGCGTACGCGCTCAGCGAGTCGAGCTCCGGATCCGATGCACTGAGCGCCAAGACCCGCGCAACTCGCCAGCCCGACGGCAGCTTCGTGTTGAACGGCGAGAAGATGTGGATCACGAACGGCGGCTTCGCCGATCTCTTCGTCGTGTTTGCCAAGGTGGACGGCGAGCAGTTCTCGGCCTTCATCGTGGAGCGCACCGCGCCGGGTGTCAGCACCGGCCAGGAGGAGCACAAGCTCGGCCTGCGGGGATCGTCCACGACACCCGTGATCCTCCAGGATGCGCAGGTCCCGGCTGACAACCTGCTCGGCGAGATCGGTCAAGGTCACAAGGTCGCCTTCAACGTCCTTAACTACGGCCGCTTCAAGCTCTGCGCGTCGACGAGCGGCGCCGCCAAGACCGCGCTGGCCGAATCGGCTCGCTACGCCGCCGAGCGGAAGCAGTTCGGGCAGGCAATCGCGTCGTTCGGTGCGATCAAGCACAAGCTCGGCGAGATGTCGGCTCGGACCTATGCCGTGGAGAGCATGCTCTATCGCGTCGCTGGCGCCATCGAGACGCGGATCGGCGAGCAGCCGGGACCCTCGGGCGCGGCGAAGCTGGCGGCGTTCGAGGAGTTCGCGATCGAGGCCTCCATCCTCAAGGTGGCCGGCAGCGAGATGCTCGACTACCTGCTCGACGAGAACATCCAGGTGCATGGCGGGAACGGCTTCGTGGAGGACTATCCCGCCGAGCGTCATTACCGCGACGCGCGCGTGAACCGGATCTTCGAGGGCACCAACGAGATCAACCGGCTGCTGATTCCAGGGATGCTCGCGCGGCGCGCGCTGGCCGGACGCCTGGCGCTCATTCCGGCCGCCAAGCAACTCCAGGAGGAGATCCTCCAACCGACGCCGGTCGACGCGGCGAGCGACGACCCACTCGCCGGCGCGAGGCGCGTCAGCACGGCTCTGAAGAAGGTCGTGCTCCTCGTTCTCGGCGTCGCGATGCAGACCTACGGCGACGCACTGCGGGACCAGCAGGAGGTCCTCTCGTTCACGGCCGACATCGTCATGGACGCCTTCTCGGCTGAGAGCGTGACGCTGCGGGCCTCGGCGGCGGCGGACACGTCCAAGGCGAGCCTCCACGTCGATGCAGCTCAGGTAGCGGTCCAGGCGGCGGCAGCGCGGTCGAAGGCGGCGGCACGGGAAGCGCTCGCCGCGATGTCCAGCGGCGACGTGCTGCGGACGCAGCTCGGAGCGCTGCGGCGGCTGTTGCGGGGGTTGCCCGCCAACACGGTCGCCGCGCGCCGGCGACTTGCGGAAGCCGCCGTGTCCAGAGCAGGATATATGTTCGAGGGATGAGGCAGTTCATGAAGACAGCACCAGGATGGTTGGCCGCAGCGCGGTACGGCGCGATCGCATTGCTCGCGGTCGGCGCGTGCAGCGCCCCTCCACCAGACGACCTGTCGTACGTCGACATGATGCTGGCCGCGCGAACGGCAAAGGACCAAGCGTTCGAGAACAGCGCGGACTCGCCGGTGCCGGTCACTCGCCGCGAACTGCTGCTGCCGCTCAGATACTACGCGCCCGACGTCGGCTACCGCGTCCCCGCTTCGCTCCGCCTCGATGCCGATCAGGCCGTCTTCGAGATTCCCACATCGACCGGCAAGCGGCGGGCGATGCGGCGCGTGGGCATCCTGGAGTTTCACCTGCTGGGCGAGCCGATGACGCTGTCGGCGTTCGTCGAAGTCGGCGCCCCCGACAACAACAGTCTCTTCGTGCCGTTCGGCGATCCGACCAACGGCGAGGAGACCTACCCCGCCGGGAGGTATCTCGATCTGAGCGTCACGCCGACCGGCATCTACGATCTCGACTTCAACTTCGCCTATCACCCATTCTGCTACTTCGACGAGCGCTTCGACTGCCCGTTCCCGCCGCCCGAGAACCAGCTCGAGTCGGTGGTTCTCGCGGGTGAACGGCTACCGCAGAGCTGACCCGCGATCGAATGGTGGACATCGAACTCCTGGCGCGCGATTTCACCGACGCGGCCAGTAGCGAGCCGCCGAATCTGGCGCGCGCCGCGCTGCTCATCGGCCGCCTCGAGCACCCGCGACTGGACCCCGAGCCGTATCTCTCACGCCTCGACCGGCTGGGCGACGAAGCCCGGCAGCGGCTCGACGGCGTCACGGAGACCGCAGACCAGTTCGAGCAGCTCGCCGGCTACCTCTTCCAGGACCAGGACTTCACGGGCAACCGGGACGACTACGAGGACCCGCGGAACAGCTGTCTCCACCACGTGCTCGAGCGGCAGACCGGAATCCCGGTGACGCTCGCCATCGTCTTCCTCGAGGTCGCGCAGCGAGCCGGCGTGGACGCGGCGGGCGTAGGCTTCCCGGGGCATTTCCTGGTGAGGGGCACCGCGGAGCCGACGGGCCGGAGTCGGATCCCGCTGGTCATCGATCCGTTCGACGGCGGCCGGCGCCTGAACGAGAGCAACTGCCGCGTGCTCCTGCGCCAGCATCTGGGCGACGACGCCGAATTCGATCTTCGGTTTCTCGACGCCGCGAGCTCGCGGCAGATTCTGGTGCGGGTGCTAGGGAACCTGAAGCGGATGTACGTGCGACTGCGCTCGTTTCCCCAGGCGCGCGGCGTCACCGAACTGCTGCTCGCCGTGAATCCTTCAGGCGTCGCGGACCTTCGCGACCGCGGCCTGCTCGCCTACCACATGCGCGACTTTTCGGGCGCGCTCCGTGATCTCGAGGCCTACCTGCACATCACGGGTCGACCCGATGGAGGCGAGGCGCCGTCGGAGCACCAGGAAGAACATGCGCAGATCTGGGAACACATCAAGACGCTGCGACGGCGGGTGGCGAGTCTGAACTAGCGGCAGCGAGAACGGTTGCGACCGTCGAGGCGTCAGCCGCGACTGCCGCGGAATGAGTCGGTCAGTCGCTTCCAGAAGCCAGGCTGTTCGCCCATCTGCTGAGCCTGCTCGAGCAGATCGAGCGCCGCCGCGACCGTGGGCACGACCGCAAAACCCATTTCGCGGGCCCCGCGTCGCCTCTGGGGATCATCCTGCCTGACGACGAGCACCGGCCTGGTGTCCGATTCGGACGCGGCGTCGGCGCAATGCAGCGGTGAATCGTCGATGAGATAGTCGAGCCGCATCGCCTGGGCCAGCCGGCCCCGCGATGACGACATCACGACGACGCTCGGGAGATCGAAGCCCTGCTCGATCAGCCATCGCTGGGTCTGGCGCTGCACGGTCCCTCCGGCAGTATCGGGGGTTGCGTCACGAAGAAGATCTCCCAGCGATGGCGCTCGGCCAACTCCTGCACCCGCTTCAGGATGCCTGGCTCGTGGGGCGGCAGCGAGGCCCAGAAGTTCTCGGCCTCCTCGATCTCGCGCCACGCCTCCGACTCCTGCCAGTTGCTTAGCGTGATGCCAGGCGGATGCACCGGTTCGATGTCGGTGTCAGCCGCTGGGTCGTCGCCAGGCTCGACGGCATCGGGCGGTGCGGCTGCCGGAAGCGTGTCGCCGAAGAGCGTCTGGACGACCCTGCGGTAGGAACTTTCGAGATCGGCGAACACCCCGTCGATGTCAAACGCGATGCGAAGGGACATGACTCTGCCTAGCCCTCGCTTGGCGGAACCGGCACCTCGACGGTCGAGGTATACGCGCCGGTCTCATCGGGATCGCTCGCGATCGTGGACAGCCGGCCTTCCCGGTCGTACGACAGCCGTCGGTCGGGGCGATCGTCGCCGTTGTCATCCAACGCCAGGGTGGCCATGCGTCCCTCGGTAAAGGTTTCCCAACGATCCGGGATGCCGTTGGCCCCCTCGAACAACCAAGAATCTACGACGCCATCGCCCAGGCTGGAGATCCCGATCCGCTCGAGATTGCGGTCGGCATCGTAGTACTCCCAGCGGTCGACACGGCCGTCCTCGTCGTTGTCGATCTCCACGCGCAACAACACGGACCCATCCATGTAGGTGCGAGTGTCGACGGTGCCGTTCTCGTCGGCGTCGTACTCGATCAGCTGGAGTCGCCCCGTCTCCGGATCGTAGCCGGCCGTCAGGAGGCCGACCGCATCGGCGTCGGCCTCATCATCCGCGCCGCTGCCGCAGCCTGGTACGGCCAGCGGCACCGACGACGACCGGCGCGAATGAGGTTAGGCTGGGCATGGTTCGCTGTCCCGCCTTCTGGAGGGTGCTACCGCACATCCTACCCTGTTGGCGCCGGCTCGGCGCCCAGCCGACCGATTTCGTCGTACAAGCACGCGGACGCGATGACGCCATTGTGGAAATTTCCGAGATCCAGTCGTTCGTTCGGCGCGTGCGCATTCTCGTCGGGCAGGCCGATGCCAAAGAGCACCGAGGGCAGGTCGAGCACCTGCTGGAACGTCGCCACGACCGGAATAGACCCACCCTCCCGATTGAAGACCGGTCGCTGGCCGAAGCCAAGCTCGACGGCGCGGGCGGCCGCTTGCACGTAGGGGTTGTCGAAGTCGGTCATCCAGGGCTCTCCACCGTGCATCCGGGTGACGGTCAGCTCCACGGTCCGCGGCGTGACCTTGCGCACGTAGTCCTCGAAGAGCTTGGCAATCACGTCGGGTTGCTGATCCGGCACGAGCCGCATGCTGACCTTCGCCATCGCAACCGCCGGAATCACTGTCTTAGCCCCGTCGTCGGTGAACCCGGACAGCAGGCCGTGCACCTCGAACGTCGGCCTGGCCCAGACGCGCTCCAGCGTCGAGTAGTCCTTCTCTCCAAACAGTTTCGGCGCACCCAACTCCTTCCGATACTGCTTCTCGTTGAACGGCAGTTTCTGGAACTCGGCCCGTTCCTCGTCGCGCAACGGTCGCACGGCATCGTAGAAGCCGGGAATCTTCACGCGGCCGCCGCGATCCTTCATCTGGGCCAGCACCTGGCCCAGCACAAACGCCGGATTGGCGACCGCGCCGCCGAACGACCCCGAATGCAGGTCGCTCTTCGTGCCGCGCAGGTCAATCTGGAAGTACGTCAAGCCGCGCAGCCCGTAGCAGATCGAGGGCACGCCGCGGTCGAACATCGGCGAATCGGAAATGACGACGACGTCCGCCGCCAGCAGCTCGACGTGTTCGTTGATGAAGGCGTCGAGGTTACCGCTGCCGACCTCTTCTTCCCCCTCCAGCACGACCTTGATGTTCACGGGCAGCTTCGACGTCTGGCGCAGGTGTGCCTCGATCGCCTTGAAGTGCATGAACACCTGGCCCTTGTCGTCGGCCGCGCCGCGGGCATAGATCTCGCCGCCGCGCACCGTCGCCTCGAACGGCGGCGATTCCCAGAGATCGAGCGGGTCGACGGGCTGCACGTCGTAGTGTCCGTAAAAGAGAATGGTGGGGGCGCCTTCCGCCCCGAGCCACTCGCCGTAGACAATCGGATGGCCGGGCGTCTCGTGCAGCACCACGTCGTGCAACCCGATGCAGCGCATCTCCTCGGCGGTCCAGTCGGCGCACCGGCGCACGTCGGCGGCGTGCTCCGGCAGCGCGCTGATGCTGGGAATGGCGAGGTAGGCCTTCAGCTCGTCGATGTAGCGGTCCCGGTTCGTATGAATGAAATCGATGACGCTGTTCATGCGGCCTTTCGTTGCGTCGATCAACGCGCCGGTTCGGACACCGGCTGCTCGATCGGCAGGTCTTCCCTGTCGCCTCATTCCTTCCACGACCCGACGTAGTTGCGAACCCGCGGGTAGCCAAGCAATCGCAAGGCGAGATAGCTGTGGGCGGAGCGGTACCCGCCGTGGCAGTAGGCGATGATCTCCTGGTCGGCCGTGACGCCCGCGGCGGCGTACATCGCTTGCAAGGCTTCCGCGGGCTGGAACTCGCCGTCGGCATCCAGGTTGCGCGTCCATTCGACGTGCACCGCGCCGGGCACGGCCCCGCCGCGCCGCGCGCGCTTCGTGGTCCCGGCATACTCGCCGTCGCTCCGCGTATCGAGTATCACGGCGCCAGGCCGCCCCAGGCGGTCGGCGAGGTCCCGCCACGTGGCCAACCGCTCGGACCGGCCGCGGGCTGCCTCCCAGCCGCGCGCCGCCGGCGGCGTGGTCTCCGTCGTCACGCAGTGGCCAGCTCGCCGCCACGCGTCGAAACCGCCATCGAGGACGCGTACCTGGCGGTGTCCGAAGTAGTCGAGAAACCAGAACGCGCGGGCCGCGCGCATGCCCGCCTTGTCGTCATAGACGATCGCCGGAGCGTCGGCGGAGACGCCGCGGCTGGCGAGCAGCGTCTTGATCATGTACATGAATGCTTCGAGCGGCGCGGGGGCCGTGTCGAGCAGAGTGAGGCCGTACAAATCGAAATGGCAGGCCCCGGGAAGATGACCGGCGGCAAAATCCTCGGCTGGACGCACGTCGATGATGGCCGGCGCGGGCCCCTCGGCAACTGAATCCAGCAGTTCGGTCAATTCGCTCGGCGCGATGACCAACTCGGAATTCGCGTAGCCCTTCGGATTCGCGCCCATGGCGTCAGATTGTTTCACAAGCCCGAGTCAGTTCAAGCGCCAGCGGTCGGCCTCGCACCGAATCAGGTGCTCGGACCTGAGCTTCTCGAGATGCGCGGTCACGCTTTCGCGCGCGGCCGGCACGAGCGCGGCGTCCAGCCCTGCGTAGATGCGCGCTACCAGGCCGTCGATGGTGTCCACGCCCCTTCGAAGCGCGGCGAGGATCTGGTCTTCTCGTGCCTGACGGTGGTCAAGGTAGCTCTGAATGATCGACGCGGGCGCGTCGATCGCCGGCCCGTGCGCCGGCAGGAGTCGATCGGGCCCGAGCCGCAGAACGCGATCGAGCGATGCGAGGTACGCGGACAGATCGCCGCCCGCGCTCCCGGGGATCATCACCGTGCCGCCGCTGACGACCAGATCCCCCGTGAACATCAGGCCCGACAGCTCGTCGAGGAAGCAGAGGTGGTCCGGCGCATGTCCCGGTGTGTGCACGACCCGCAGCGCGCCGTCGCCAGCGGGGATCAGATCGCCGTCAGCCAGCGGCGACCACGACGCCGCGTAGTCTCGGTCCTGCTCGGGCCAGGGCATCTTGGCCGCCGCGGCAGCGGGCCACCGGGCCTGCAACCCCTCGATGCCCGATGCGTGGTCGGCGTGGCCGTGCGTGACCAGGACGCGCGTCAGCGCGCCGCCAGGCGATGCCGTGACCGCGGCTGCCACGCCGTCGACATGACGTGGATCGCCGGTGCCAGCATCAATCAGAACTGGCGTCGCACCGGGAAGGTAATAGGTGTTGTTGCCGTCCCCGGTGTAGGGGCCCGGGTTGTGCGCCGGAATCAATTCGTAGCGCATGCCACGGAACAGCTGCCACCGGCAGCCATCAGACCCCTCAGGTGCCGCCGAAGCCGACCGTCACCTCGTCTCCGTCGACGATGACCGGCACATCGTGCCGCCCGGCGGAATGCTCCAGCATCCGGCGGAAACCCTCGGCGTCAGCCTTGACGTTGATGTAGTCGACCTCGAAACCTCGCGTGCCGTAATCCTCACGGGCGGCAGAGGTGTACGGTCAAGTGTCTTTACCGAAGATCTGCACGACCGGTTTCGTCATGTCGACTCCTGCGCGGCGGGATCGGCGAGGCGCTCCTCGAGCGCGGCGCGCAGCGCGTCGGGAATCGGGATCGATCGTTTCGCGGCCGCGTCGTACGACACCTGCACGGACTTGGCGTTCGCCACGAGCCGTCTGGTCGACGCGTCGACAACTTCGTACTCGTAGGCGAAACTCGAGCGGCCGAGCGCGGCCACCGTCACGCCCACATCCAGAACATCGCCGTACCTGGCTTCCGAGCGATAGTCACACTCGGCGCGCGCCAGAATCGTCCCAGGCTGCGTCGGTACATCGACACCCTGGCTCCAGCCGTGCGCCTGGAGCCGCTCCTGGAGATGTTGAAAGAAGGCCCAGCGAGCCTCCTCCAGGTAGGTGAAATAGACCGCGTTGTTGACGTGACCTAGCTCGTCGCAGTCGCGGAAGCGGACAGTGATCGAATAATGGAAGGTCTGGGGCATCGGGCACGACGGCACAAGGTTGACGTCTTCTCGCGCAGCCCGACTATTATACGGCGTGCCCGACGCGCGCTCGCCTGCCGAATCGTTCACCGAGGACGAACGTTGCCGCCTTGCCCCGTATTTCACGAACCTCGACGCACCGGTCTTCGCGCTGACCAACCTCCCCGACGTGGTCAAGGGCGCCCTGTTCGCCCGCTACTCGCGGTCGGCGAAGTCGTTGCGGCGGTTGTTCCTCGACGAGTTCTCCGACAACGTCGGCGCCGCAGATGCTGAGACGCCGGCCGTCGGCGTGGAGCGTGCCGAGCGGCTCTTCACCCGCGTATTCAGCGAGTACGGCGACGACTCGGTCGCGCAGTTGGGCGGCGCCCATATCGCGTGCGAGGGTGCGTCCAACCTGCTGACGAAAATTCTGGAACGCGGCCGGCTGGCCGCCTACCTCGAGCAGTCGACGCGCTACGTGCCGTATACCGATCGGCCGGGCGGTCGCTGGAAATACCTGGTGCCGGAAGAACTCGACGGCACGCCGATCCGCGCGCGCTTCACCCAAACCCTGGATCGGGCGTTTGAGGTCTATGCGCAGTGGATCGAACCGATGCAGGCCTACTACCGGGCGCGGCATCCGAAGGACCCCGACGATTCCGACGGCGTCTATCGCGCGGCGATTCGCGCCAAGGCGCTCGACACGCTCCGGGGCCTTCTGCCGGCGGCGACGCAGTCCAACGTCGGCATCTTCGGCTCGGGCCAGGCCTACGAGGCGATGCTGCTCCGGATGCGCGCGCATCCGCTGGCCGAGGCGCGAAGCTACGCCGATGCGATGCTCACCGAGTTGCGCAAGGTGATCCCGGCGTTCCTCACCCGCGTCGACCGACCCGACCGCGGCGGCCGCTGGACCGAGTACTTGAGCGCGACGCAGTCCGCGATCAAAGGCGTCGCCGACGCCGCCCTCGACGGCGTCGACCGCGCGACGCGCGACGAGGTCACTCTGGTCGACTTCGATCCGGAAGGTGAGGCGAAGATCGTCGCGGCCGCGCTGTACGCCGCCTCGGACCTCCCGGACGGTCAACTGCTCGACGTCGCGCGGCGGATGTCGTCAGCGGACCGCGCAGCGGTGCTGGCCGCCTATGTCGGCGACCGGACCAATCGGCGCCACAAGCCGGGACGCGCGTTCGAACGGACCGGGTATCGGTTCGACGTGCTCTCGGATTACGGCGCGTTTCGCGATCTGCAGCGCCATCGACTGCTGACGATCGAGTGGCAGGATCTGACGCCCACCCACGGGTTCAACGAACCGGCGGCGATCGAGGAGGCCGGAGCGCTGGCCGAGTGGCGCGAAGTGATGGAAGCGTCGGCCGCGCTGCACGACGCGCTGCACGACGCGGGTCTCGATCGGGCGGCGCCCTACGCGGTCGCCATGGCGTACCGCGTCCGGTTCTACATGCAGATGAACGCCCGCGAGGCGATGCACGTCATCGAACTGCGCAGCGCGCCCCAGGGCCACCCGGCCTACCGGCGGGTCTGCCAGGCGATGCACACGCTGATCGCCGAGCAGGCGGGACACCGCGCCGTGGCGGCGGCCATGCGGTTCACGGATCACTCGGGAGTCGACCTGGAGCGCCTCAAGGCCGAGCGCGCTAGCGAGAAGAAGCGCCGTGGATCATGAAACTCGAGAGGTTCTCTTGGAGCCTGGCGGCTCGCCAGTGCGGATGGAAGCGTGTGTCCCCTGACCGACCGGCGGCCTTGACACCGGCTGGCTCTCTCATGGAAGGGCCAAAGCCCTGTCCTGCAGAGATGAGCAAGTTCGGCTCGCTGCCACTCGCCTCCATACTGACGGTGCTCGTGGGCTGCGCCCCCGCGCCGCCCGTTGAACAGTTCGCCACCGTCGACGAATCGCTCAGCGTCTTGCTGATCACCGTCGACGACATGAACTGGGACTCGGCCGGCGTCTACGGTGCCGCCATCCCCGATCTGACACCGAACATCGACGCGCTCGCCGCGCAGGGGATGCGCTTCGAGCAGGCGCACGTCACGATCGCGATCTGCCAGCCGACGCGCGCGGTCTGGATGACCGGGCGCTACCCGCACCGAAGCGGCGCGCTCGGATTCGAGGAGATCCGGCCCGATGTCCCGACGCTCGTCGAGGCGCTCGGCGACGTCGGGTACTACACCGGCGTCATGGCGAAGACCGGTCACGTCCTGCCGTCGCGACCGGAGATCTGGGACGAGGTAATCCCGGCCAGGGAACTCGCCAACGGCCGCAGCCCCGACCTGTACTACGAGCGGACGCTCGACTTCCTACTGAACGCCGACTCGGCCGGTGAGCCATTCTTCCTGATGGCCAACTCGCAGGATCCGCATCGGCCGTTCGCGGCGAGCGCCACAGAGGCCGCGGCGCGAGCGACCGATGCCGAGTCGACGAATCACCAGTACGGTGGCGGCTTCCCCGACACTCCGCTCGCGTTCGATCCTGCGGAGATCCCCGTGCCCGGCTTCCTGCCCGACCTCCCGGGTGTCCGGCAGGAGCTGGCCGAGTACTACACCTCCGTTCGCCGCGCCGACGAGACGACCGGTGCCATCCTGCGCGCGCTCGACGATTCGGGTCTCACCGACCGGACGGTCGTCATGTTCCTCTCCGACCACGGCATCGCCGTGCCATTCGCGAAGACAAATGTCTGGATGCATTCGACGCGAACCCCCTGGATCATCCGGTGGCCGGGCGTCGTCACGCCGGGCACGGTCGACGAGCGGCACCTGGTGTCGGGCGTCGACCTGGCGCCGACGATTCTCGACCTGCTGGCGTTGCCGCCGCTGCCCGGCGCCGATGGGCACGCGTTCACGCCGGTGCTGCGGGGCGAGGCTCAGGACAACCGCGAGGTCGTCTTCACCCATATGAACTCGACGGTCGCCCCGGAGTGGTACGGGATGCGTGCGGTGAACGATGCGCGGTTCGGCTACATCTACAACGCCTGGGCCGACGGCGAGACGGAGTTCTTCAACAACTCGATGCGCGGCCTGACGTTTCCGGCGATGCAGGCGGCTGCGGCCGACGACGCGGCGATCGCCGCACGTATCGAGCACCTGCTTCATAGAGCAAAGGAAGAGCTGTACGACTACGCGACCGATCCCGACGCGCTCGACAACCTGATCGGCGACCCGGCGCAGGCGGAACGTATCGAGCGGTCCCGTGAACTGCTGTTGGAACATATGCGAGCGACAGATGATCCAGAACTGGACGAGTACGGACGCTTCCTGGCGACTGTGCGTTAGCACCGCCGTCTCCCTCACCATCACGCTGGCGGCTGGGTGCCAAGCGCCGCCTGAAGAAGCAGAAGCAGAAGCCGAGGTCGAGCGTGCCGCGCCCGATCAGCCGCCCAACGTCGTCATCATCTTCACCGACGACCAGGGCTATTCGGACCTCGGCGTCTTTGGCGCTGATGGGTTCGAGACACCGAACATCGACCGGATGGCGGCCGAAGGCGCGCGCCTTACCAACTTCTACGTCGCCTCGCCGGTCTGCTCACCGTCCCGCGCGGCGCTCCTGACCGGCTCGTACCCGCAGCGGGTCTCGGTCCCGCGCGTCCTCTTTCCGCAGTTCGACGAGGGGCTGCACCCCGACGAGGTCACGATCGCCGATCTACTGAAGCCGCTCGGCTACGCCACGGCCATCTTCGGCAAATGGCATCTCGGCCACCATCCGGAACATCTGCCGGCCGCGCAGGGCTTCGACGAGTACTTCGGCCTGCCCTACTCGAACGACATGACGCCGGATCCGGAGAAGAACCCGAACCCGCCGGCGCGGCGCCATCCGCCGCTGCCGCTGATCGAGGGGATCGAGACGGTAGAGATCGAACCGGATCAGTCGCAGTTGACGCGACGATACACCGAGCACGCGGTCGACTTCATCGAGCGGAACGCCGACCGGCCGTTCTTCCTCTATCTGCCGCACTCGATGCCGCACCTGCCGCTCTACGTCTCGGACCGATTCGCCAGGGCGTCCGAACGCGGTCTCTATGGCGACGTCATTCAGGAAATCGACTGGTCGGTCGGCGAGATCCTCGGCACGCTGGACCGGCTCGGCCTCGATGAGCGTACGCTGGTGGTCTTCACGACCGACAACGGACCGTGGCTCGTCAAGGGATCGCACAGCGGCTCGGCCGAGCCGTTACGGGAAGGCAAGGGCTCGACCTTCGAGGGCGGACAGCGGGTGCCGGCCGTCATCCGGTGGCCCGGGGAGATCCCGGCCGGCCTCGTCAGTAACGAGATCGCGACGACGATGGACCTCTTCCCGACGATCGCGGGGATCACCGGCGCCGAGATGCCGACCGACCGGATCATCGACGGCAAGGACATCTGGCCGCTCCTGTCAGGGACGCCCGGCGCGACCAGCCCGCACGAGGCGTTCTTCTATTACCTCCGTTACGAGTTGCAGGCTGTCCGATCGGGACAATGGAAGCTGCACGTGCCCCACGGCTACGGCACCATCGAGGGTGCCGAACTGCGGACGCCAACCTTCCAGGGCACCTACGCGCAGGCGGAGATCGGCCTCTCGCTCTTCGATCTCGAGATGGACGTCGGCGAGACGACGAACGTCGCCGACGCGCATCCAGACGTTGTCGAGCGGCTGCTCGGCTTGATCGAAGCGGCGCGTGACGATCTCGGCGACAGCCTCACCGATCGGGTCGGGCGGAATGTTCGGCCGCCCGGAGTGGCAGCGCCGTGACGTTCACGGATCCATGTTGACCCGCACTGCAGCCATCATCCCGCTGATCCTGGCCGCGACCACGCCTCAGGCGATCGCCCAGAACAGCCCGCCGCCAGCCGGCGTCATCGTCTTCGTCGCCGACGACCAGGGCGGGCGTGATGCCGGCGTCTACGGCAACACGGCGATCCGGACGCCGAACATCGATCAACTGGCCGCCGACGGAATCCGCTTCGACCGCGCCTTCCTGACGACGTCGTCGTGCAGCCCGAGCCGATCGAGCATCCTGACCGGCCGCTACCCGCACAGTACCGGCGCGGAGGATCTGCACGCGCCGCTGCCGGCCGGACAGACGACGATCGCCAGGCTGCTTGGCGACACCGGTGTCTACACTGCGTCGATCGGCAAGTGGCACCTCGGCGACGCGGAGCGCGCCAACTGGGACACGATCGTCGAGGTTCCTGGTGAAGACCTCGCGGATCGGACGCTCGACGTCTTCGCGGACCGGCCGGCCGATCGGCCGTTCTTCCTCTGGGTCGCCTCGACCGATCCGCACCGAACCTATCCGGGCACCGGGACGGCGACACCCCACGACCCGGCAGACGTCGCGATCTCGCCGTATCTGCCTGATCATCCACTCGTCCGGGACGATCTCGCGGCCTACTACGACGAGATCGCCAGGTTCGACGACGCCGTCGGCCGAGTGTTGGGTGCGCTTGACGCGGAAGGGATCGCCAACGACACGCTCGTCCTCTATCTCAGTGACAACGGGATGCCGTTCCCGCGGGCGAAGACGACGCTCTTCGACTCGGGCACCCTGACGCCGTTCATCGTGCGGTGGCCGCGCGCGGTGGAAGGCGGAACCGTCGAGGACGGTCTCGTCAGCGCGATCGACATCGCGCCGACGATCGCCGACGCCTACGGCATCGAGATGCCGACGGCGCAGGGGAGGAGCCTCCTACCCAGCCTGAACGGGAGTGGCTCGAGCGGCCGCGAGGCCGTCTTCGCCGAAGCCAACTGGCACGACTACGAGCAGTTCACCCGCGCCGTCCGGACCGATCGCTTCAAGCTCATCAGAAATTACTACTGGGACACGCCGCTCTGGCATCCGGCCGACTCGGTGAACAGCATCACGTGGGAGGCGATGCGCGAACTCGACGCCGCGGGCCGCCTGACGCCGGCGCAGCGCTACCTGATGCAGCCCGCGCGCCCGTTCGAGGAGCTGTACGACCTCGAGCGCGATCCCGACGAACTGACGAACGTCGTCGACGACCCGATCTACCGAGATGAACTCGCGCGGCTCCGAACCCGCCTCGACAACTGGCGCGTCGAGACCGACGACCGGATGCCGGCGGAGCGGCGGCTCGACGGTTTCAACCGCGAGGGCGAGCCGCTCCCCCACAACCAGCCGTGGTACGACAACTCGTTGAGGCAGCGTCCACCTGAGGATTGACGACGATGTCGTTCGTCTCTCCGTTCCGCCTTGTGCCATCGCTGAACGAACGGGCTTCGCCTGCGGCTCGGCCCGGCAGATGGGATGAGAGAGCAAGCTATCACGAGTGGCGCGACGGTGACGATCGGGTTGGATCTGGGTGACCGGATGACCGAGGGCTGTGTGATGGA
>PCAK01000038.1 GCA_002730525.1 Acidobacteriota bacterium
ACCAACGCGCGAATGTCCTTGGGCAAGTTCACCGCGGCGATCACCATCGGGCGGGGCGCCCGGCACCTCGCCGAGGCGATGCTGGCGGTTCGCTGCGGCCGGTCTACTGCTTGGTTCGGCTCAGCGCAGTCCCATAGCGGCCAGGGTCGGCGGTGCGCTGCACCGTGACGCGGAGGCGTCGGCATGTACGTCCAAGGAATGTTGGTGGATCCCGCGAGCGTGGATCTGGAGACAGAACGATAATGGACCGATGGCGATGGGGGGCGCTGGTTCTGTTCGTCCTGCTGGCGTTGCTGCACACGTATCCCCTCGTGACCGATCCGGCTTCACTGTCTCGAAACGACAACGCGGACACGATCCTCAACACGTGGATCGTATCGTGGGTCGCTCAGCAGGTGCTGGCCGATCCGGCGCACCTGTTCGATGCGAACATATTTCATCCGCAGGGCTACCAGCTGGCTCGTTCCGAGCCGTTGATCGTCCCTGGCCTCATGGCTATTCCGATTCGCGGTGTCGGGGCATCACCAGTGCTTACCTACAATGTGCTGCTGCTCGTCGGCTTCGCGTTGACCGGGTTTGTGACCTACCTCGTCGTCTTCGACTGGACTGGAGATCACGCTGCCGGTGTTCTGGCCGGCGCTGTCCTTGCCTTCAACGCTCACACGCTGACGCGGCTGCCTCACCTTCAGGCGATTCACGCGTACTGGCTCCCGCTCGCACTGTGGGCGCTCGACGGTGTTCTGTGCGGTCGCCGAGGCAGAGAGATGTGGTGGCTGTGTCTCGCCGTGTCGGGTGCGGCGTTGACCTCAGGCTATCTGGCGGTCTTGGTCGTCTTCGCGCTCATGGCGACTGCGGGTAGTCGTCCGCTGGAGTGGTGGGGGCGAAACCGGCTCCGAGTGGTCGTTCGACTCGCCGCGGCGGGCGGCATCACCGTGATGGTCACGGCGGCTGTCTTGTGGCCGTACGGACAGGTCGCTGCGGTGAGACCACTGGATGGGCTGCGATCGCTGTCGGCCACGTTGTGGAGCTACGTGGCGACCGTCAGCCGCGTGCACTATGCGGCCTGGAGTCATCACATCTTCCCGGAGCGAACGGAGGACCTGCTGTTTCCGGGATTAACCGCCCTTGCTCTCGCGGGGCTCGCGCTCACCAGAGGGTGGCGTGAGGAGGGAGGCCGTCGTCGGCGTTCGTGTGTGGTGATTCTGATTGTCGGCTTGGTGATGTCGCTGGGGACAGCCACACCAGTGTATGCGTGGATCTACCACGCGTTTCCACCGATGGGAGGGATCCGTGCGCCGGCTCGATTCGGTTACCTGGTGATTGCGGCGGTGGCACTCCTCGCGGGCTACGGTCTGTCCGATCTACGCCGACGGCTCTCGCCTGTTCAGGCGAGGGCCGTTGGCTTCGCCATGGTCGCGCTCATCACCATTGAATCAGTGCACGCGCCCATACGATACGTGAGAAGCGACGGCGTTTCCTCGGTCTATCGCGTGATCGCGGAGGATACGGACGACGTGGCAGTGCTCGAGTTGCCGCTGTACCGTGGGCCCGAATTCTATCGGAACGCACCATACTTGCTCGCCTCGATTGCCCACTGGAAGCCGCTCGTCAACGGCTACAGTGGTAGTCGGCCGGCGACGTACGACAGACTCACGCGCCCGTTGAGCCGTTTTCCGTCCAACCAGTCAGTCAGACGTTTGCGAAGGCTGGGCGTGCGGTACGTCGTTGCCCACGTGGCGGCGTACGACGATTCGGCGACGGCCCGGCGGGTGTTCTCGGAGTTGAAGCATCCGGCTCTGGAACTCGTGGCCAAGGAGGGAGATGACTACGTGTTCCGCATCCGGCGCGTTCGCCCCATCGACCGGTCCGACGGGGCCCCTTAGCCCAGGCGACTTGCGTTTCGCCCAGGGCGTTTGCGAGCGACGATGACGAGGCCCAGCGACCATCGAGGCAGGTATCGGCCGAGTGGGAAGAGTCGGCGCATGAGCCAGACGTAACGTCGTTGGTTCCCCTCCCGCTGGAGGAAGTCTTCCACCGTCTGGCCCGTGAACAGGTGCCGCAGCCAGAGTTCCAGATACAGGCAGGATTGTTCGACGAACGCGAACCCCGCCCGGGGTAGGAGGTGCTGCGTGAGTTGGCGATACGAAAGCTCGTTGAGGTGATCGACGCTGTACGGGCATTCCCGGCGATTCGCCACCGCGACGAGTCGCTCACGGTTCGGAGTCGTAATGATGGCTATCCCGTCCACTTTGAGGATTCGCCACCATTCCTGCAGGGTGGCTTCCACATCAGGAACGTGCTCGATCACTTCTCCAGCGAACAACGCGTCGAATTGTGCGTCGCGGAACGGCAGCGCGGACGCGTCGAACGTCGACCACGTCTGCGTGGGCACTTCTGACGCGCGAGTATGGACCGAGTCGTAGTTGAGATCGCCTGCATGGATCGAGAACGGGAAGGGTGTCTGCAGGTCGGCGAAGAGTGAGCGTCCACAGCCGACGTCAAGGGCCCGACCGGCCGGAGGAATGTAGCGTAGGAACAGTTCCTTCAAGTGCGTAAGCTTGTATTGGTGTAGTTCTTCCAGAAACGGCGCGTCTTCCGCGCTCGAGTAGCCGTCCGTCGCATACTGTCGCTCATAGAAGGCACGCAGGATGTCTCGGTCCGGGCACTTCAGAAGAACTGATTCAAGGCGAAGAATATCGCCGCTTGGGTCACGTGTGACAAGTTGCAGGTCCAGGAGCGGATCGAACGCGAAGTCTGAGTTGTACCAGCATTCGAGGGGTGGCACCGGTGCCTCGTTGATCGTGAGCGCCACTGAGTTGGCATCGATGGGGTCGAGAGTTAGCGACAAGCGTCCGTCGGCATGAGCAGGGTCGAGAGCAAAGCGCCACCATCCGAGATGTCGACTCGGATGTTCTCGACTGCCGTACCCGTACACGTCGATAGTGAAGATATACCGCGCCTGTGGTGTGACCGTGTAACGAATATCGATGACGCCGCGTCGGTGATCGAGCACCAGACTCCGCTGGGTCGGGACGACTCGTGGGGAGCGGGGGCGGATCACTGTGCGCGTGTCCGGCGCTCGAGACGACGGCGTGACATCGGTCGAGACTGGCTATTCGAATGGCGACGTTGCTGACACAGACTTTTCGAATCGACTGACGATCATCTCGAAGAAGGTCTGGGCCACAACTTCGTAGCCCTGACGAGTCGGGTGCAGTCCGTCTTGGCCGATGAGGCCAGTTCCTTCGAGAGCCCCGTGAGTCTCGACGGGGCCGGCACCCAGTTCGCTTCCGAGGGAGCGAATCTTCCTGTTGAGACTGTCCACGGCCGAGTCACCGTCGGGATTGGCGGCACGCCACGCGGCTTCGACCGGCGTTAGGGTGGCCAGCAGGACTGCGGCGCCGCGTTTACTGCCGCGTCTCGCCATGGTGCTCAAGTTCAAAACGATCCCGTCGGTGAAGCCGTTCTCGTCGAACGGTTTCCCATCAAGACTCGCGGCCAGTATGCCCAAGGCCAGATCGTTCACGCCTTCGAGTATCAGAATGAGATCAGGTTGGTAGCGGTCGACTTCGTTGAGGAAACGGTCGTTGCCCTCTGCGGACGTTTCTCGGCCAGTTCCGCGGTTGATCACGCTGATGTTCTGTGAGGGGAACCTGGTCCGCAGCAGCTCTTCGAGGAGCGTCGGGTAAGAGTTCTGCGGTTCGAGGAGCAGTGTGAAGGCCGTTGGAGACACGTAGCCTGCTGTGATTGAGTCGCCGAAGGCCAATATCGTCGAGACGGTCAGCCTGGTTGCGGCGGCAGGCGGTTCGACGGGCGGCAGGTCGTCAGTGGGCGGCGGAGCCTCAGTGGGCGGCGGGCCGTCAGTGGGCGGGGGATTGTCAGTGGGCGGGGGACCGCCCGGCAGCGTGTCGGTGTCGGCCACGACACGAACCGAGAACGTACAACCGGCATCGACGCGGTCCCGCCAAAGGCAGGAGACGCGCGTATTGCCCAATGGAAAGAGGGAGCCCGAAGCTGGCTCACAGGCGATCGTGCCGGACGCGCCATTGGAGAGCGCCTCAAACTCCACAAGCACGGGCCCACCGTCGGTAGACGACATCTCGATGGAGGCCGGGCAGACGGACGCGGTCGGTGCCGCTTGGACCGGGGAAGGAGACGTCGCCGACCGGCCGCTGCCACAGCTGCTGGCGCACAACGTTGTCGTCAGCGAGAGTGCTCCGTATCTAACCCACCGAGATAGCATTGCGCTGCTCGCGTACTCGCCCATCGCGCTCAGGTAGTCAACAGGACATCGTAGCGCAGTGGTCGAAGCAAGCACTGCCGCGGAACGAGCGCGGTCTGCCAGTCATCGATGAGTGCGGTCGCGGCCGGTCGCCAGAGATAGCAGCGCCTGGTCTATCCGGAGGTTGCGAGCCCGACCAATCGCGTCAGCGAGGGCATCGGCAATGAGGCTGTGTCCGGCTCGACCAGGATGGCAGCCATCCGTCGTAACGTAGTAGCGCCAGTTCGCCTCCATCGCCTCGAGCCCGTAGAGGTCCTCATAGAAGCTCACCTCGTGCGGGTAGAGGCGATGGCTTCGGAGGTCGTCGAGGCTGGCGCGGAACAGTTCTAGCGCATCGACCATCGGGACATCCTCACTCTGAGCGACTTCACGCATCGCGTTCGCGTACTCCTGAGGTGCGCAGACCGACAGCAGCGCGGCATCCCCGCCGTTGCTACGTGCCTGCGCGATCAGCGTTCGCAGATTCTCGATGTAGGCGTCTCGCGACACGGCCCGCACGAGCTGTCGGGGCGAGCCGTCCGCGGCGTTCTCACGCGAACGCTCGAAAGGGTCGAACCAAGTGAAGATTGCGCGCCTCAGGAGTCGAAAGCTGGCGAAGCGCAAGAGCACGGCGCGGGCGGTGCCGCGCCACGTGTCGTCGAGAGCGAGCACGTCGTCGATCGGCCGGAGGACATATCGGCCGTCGTTTGCGCCGAAGCTCAAGATGAATAGGTCCGGATCCAGGGCGAGGCCGTAGTGGTCCATCACGCCGCGGCCATGTCGGGAAGTGAACCCGGGGATGCCGAGATTGAGGATCTCCGTTGCCTCCCCGTCCGCCCGCAGCCGCGACTCGAGCAGCGCCTGATACGTGTAGTGTGCGTCTACCCCCCACCCGAACGTACTCGAGTCGCCCAGCGTCACGATTCGATTCAGATCCGGCGTTCTCGCGTGAAACTCCCTCGTCCGAAATCCACTACTGTTGGACCGCAGTCCGAACGTGACGTTCTTGGCCAGTTCGATATCGTTGAAGGGGTTGTTCGCATGGGCCGAGAGCCCCGGTTTGAGCTTGTACTGGATCCAACGGGCTTCCTCGAAGAAGTTGAGCCAGGAGACGTCCTCGGCTCGGACGCCGCGTGGACTCTCGAGACGCTCGCGCTGAATGTCGACCCAGTTGTCGTCGGCAAGCAGCCAAGTGGGAACGGCAATCTCGAAGTTCTCGTTGCGGGAGAGGTCGGTATCAGCCGACCCCATTCGGAGGGCGATCTCGGAGACCGCCAGGAAGATGACAGGAGACAGGCACACCAGCAGGACACGCTGCCAGAACGTTGCCCGGTGTGGCTGGTCAGTAGACATGCCGATGCCGGTGGCGGTACGTGGGAGAGACACGCAGAGTATAGCCGAGCCGCTCTCTTTCACGCAACGCGGCCGGGGCGATGGTGGCCGCTGAACGCACTCGAGGCGTGACGACCGAGCGTCCCGCGGGTTAGGTGCAGCGCAATGTAGAAGTCGGTGCGAGTCGTGAGTGTATAATCGGCGGCGTCGAACATCCGAGCTTGTGTAGTTAAGTTAACGTCAATCTGGTCGGGACGGCACCTGCCTGTCCGTCGAGCGCGTCGAGTTTCACGAATCCCGATACACGATGCAGGTTCTCGTCACGGGAGTGACCGGCTTCGCCGGTGGGCGGCTGTCGGGCCACCTCGTCGAATCGGGTCATGCCGTCCGTGGGCTCGTCCGCCCGGCGAGCCGCGGCAAGCTCGCCGATCTAGAGCGCACGGTCGAGGCGGTCGACGGCGATCTCGATGATCCGGCGTCCCTGGCGCGCGCTTGTGCGGGCGTCGAGGTCGTCTACCACGTTGCGGCCACCTACCGGCAGGCGGGACAGCCCGAGGCGGCCTATCGGGCTGTCAACGTCGAGGGCACGCGACATCTGCTCGACGCGGCACGCGCGGCCGGTGTCCGTCGAGTCGTGCACTGCAGCACCGGCGGCGTGCATGGTCACATCGAGCATCCGCCGGCGAACGAGGACGCGCCGATCGCGCCTGGCGACATCTATCAGCAGACCAAGCTCGAGGGCGAGCGGCTGGCGCGCGCGTGTGGCGAGGCGGGTTCGGTCGAGGTCGTGATCGTCCGTCCCACGGGCATCTACGGTCCAGGCGATACGCGCCTGCTGAAGCTGTTCCGCGGCATCGCGCGCGGAACGTTTCCGATGATCGGCGACGGGCAGGTGTTCTACCACCTGAACTACGTGGACGACCTGGCTGAGGGCTTCCGGCTCTGTGGCGAGGTGCCGGCCGCCGCGGGGCGCACCTATCTGTTGGGCGGGGCGGAGTACACGACCCTGGCAGAGCTGGTGGCGCTCGTCGCCGACGTGCTCGGTGTGGCGCCGCCGCGCTGGCGTGTGCCCGTGTGGCCGGTCTGGCTGGCGGCGGCGTCCTGTGAATTCCTGTGCGTGCCGTTTGGCATCGAGCCGCCGCTGTACCGCCGGCGGATCGCGTTCTATACGAAGAGCCGCGCGTTCGATATCTCGCGCGCGCGCCGTGAGCTGGGGTACGCGCCTCGGGTGGACCTGCGAACCGGCATCGGGCGTACGGCCGCCTGGTACCGGGAGCAGGGCCTGCTGGGGTAGGGAATCACCACGGCCCGGCGGCGCTCAATCGAGGGCGAACTCGGACTGCCAGTCGGCGTCGTTGTCGAACGCCGGCTGCTGACTCTTTTCGAGCAAACAGTCCTCGAGCGCCAAGACCTCCATCTCGGTGCGCATGAAGCAGCGGTAGGAGTCTTCGGGGGTGCAGACGATCGGCTCGCCACGGACGTTGAACGACGTGTTCACGATTACCGGGCAGCCGGTGCGCTCGCGGAACGCGGCGATGATCTCCCAGTAGAGCGGCGCGACGTCGCGCCTGACGGTCTGCACCCTGGCCGAATAGTCGACGTGGGTGACGGCGGGGATTTCCGATCGTGGGATGTTCAGCTTGTCGATGCCCCAGAGGTGCTCGTCAGCGACGCTCATCGCCCGCCGCCGGGCGGGCGCAATGCCCGCGACGAGCAACATGTAGGGGGAGTCGGCGTCCAGCTGGAACCACTCCGCCACGTCCTCTCGCAGGACGCTCGGTGCGAACGGCCGGAAGCTCTCGCGATACTTGATCTTGAGGTTCATCACCGACTGCATCTGCGGCGAACGCGGGTCACCGATGATGCTGCGTCCGCCGAGGGCCCGGGGCCCGAACTCCATCCGACCCTGGTGCAGGCCGACGACCTTGCCGGCGGCGAGCGACTCGGCGATCGCATCGGCGAGGGCCGTGCGCTCGACCTGACGGTACGGGCGTCGGTGCGCGTCGAGCTGCCGGCGGATGCTCTCGCTCGAATCCCGCGGGCCGAGGTACGCGCCGTGCATCGCATCGGCGTACGGCGGGATCGCCGCGGCGCGGCCCATGGCGCCGACCGATCGGTTGGCCGACTCGGACGGCGGACCCGGCGTCACCGGCGCGGGCCAGCGGCTGGGTGGCACCCAGGTACCGGCGGTCTCCGCGGAGCGGCGGGGCTGTCCCAGGTAGCGGTGCCAGATGGCGAGGGCGACCCCCAGCGCGCCGCCCGCGTCACCCGCCGCGGGCTGAACCCAGATATCCTCGAACGGGCCCTCGCGCAGGATGCGGCCGTTGGCGACGCAGTTGAGGGCGACCCCTCCCGCCAGACAGAGATACGGCAGGCCGGTCTCGCGATGGGCGAAGCCGGCCATCTTCAGCATGATCTCCTCGGTGACGTCCTGGATCGACCTGGCGAGATCCATTTCGCGCTGGGTGATCCGCGATTCCGGCTCTCGCGCGGGACCGCCCAGTAACCGTTCGAAGGCCTTGCCGGTCATCCGGAGCCCCTGCGAATAGGTGAAGTACTCCTGATGCAGTCTGACCGAGCCGTCGTCCTTGATGTCGAGCAGCTTGTCCTTGATGAGGTCGACGTATGTCGGCTCGCCGTACGGCGCCAGGCCCATGATCTTGTATTCGCCGCTGTTGACCTTGAATCCCGCGAAGTAGGTGAACGCGGAATAGAGGAGGCCGAGCGAATCGGGGAACCGCAGCTCGTGGAGCAGCGTCATCTCGGCCCCGTTCCCGTGCCCGACCGAGCACGTCGCCCACTCACCGACGCCGTCGACGGTGATGATGGCCGCCTGCTCGTAGGGCGAGGGGTAGAACGCCGAGGCGGCGTGCGACTCGTGGTGATCGCCGAAGCAGAGCCGCCACGGCAAGGTCTTCGCGCGGCGCTTCACCGCCTTGGGGTCGTCGAGGCCTTCGAGTTTGGCGAACTCCCGGCGGATCAGGTCGGGCAGCCAGAGCTTTTCCTTCATCCACAACGGCATCGCCTTCAGGAATGAGGGGAAGCCCGCGGGCGCGTAGTCGACGTAGGTCTCCAGGAGGCGGTCGAACTTGACCAGCGGCTTGTCGTAGAAGCCGACGACGTCGAGTTGGTCGGGCCCGAGGTCCGCCTCCGACAGGCAGTAGGCGATCGCGTGGGTCGGGAACCGGGAGTCGTGCTTCTTTCGCGAGAAGCGCTCTTCCTGTGCGGCGGCCACGATCTCGCCATCGACGACCAAGCAGGCCGCCGAGTCGTGGTAGTAGGCGGAGATTCCCAGAATTGCGGTCATGAACGCTGCCCGGTGAGGCGGCGCGCCCGGCGCGCGCCGCCCCATCGGTCGACTAGAAGAGCGTGTAGATGAAAGGCGCCACCGCCGATCCCTGTGCGAGGACGATGAGCAAGCTCGCCAGCACCAGCACGACGACGATGGGGAGCAGCCAGTACTTCTTGTTGAAGCGGAGGAATTCCCAGAACTCCGCGAGCACCTGCATCTTGGCCATGGTCGTCGTGCCTCTCGTGCGCGCGGGCGCTAGAACATCTTCTCCAGGTGCTTCGGATCCCTCTGACGCATCGGATACGGGCTCCAGTAGGTTGGTTGCGCCGGTCGCCGCCGGCCCAGCGGGTCAGAGCCGGCCATCCGGCGGAACACCCCGATCGGGGTCACGATGAGGAAGAACACCACGGCCAGGATGATCCGCGTACTCACGTACGACAGGGCCTCCGCCAGCGCCATCCATCCGCGATTGGGAACGACGAGCAGTCGGGGTGCGACGAGACCCAGGATCACGAGAACGGCGCCGAGGCCGAACAGCAGCGGGCCCGCGACCGGTGCTTCGCGCCAGACGAGGTAGGCGCCGGCGACCGCCAGCACGCTGCCGACGGCGCGTCCGAACTGTCGTTCACTTCGCCAAGGGTCTGTCATCTCGCGCCGGATTATATATCGAGTCGACGCCGATCACGGCGGCGGCGTGGCGGACAACCCGCGGTAGAGGTTCGCGAGGCGCGCGGCGAGGACCGGCCAGGCGAACCGTTCCTCGGCGCGTCGCCGCAGGGCGTCGCCCCGTCGACGTCCTCCCTCGGCATCCTTCAGGGCGTCCACCAGGCGCTGCGCCAGCGCGTCGGCGTCGCCCACAGCCGCGTAGATCCCTTCATCGCCGAGCAGTTCACGGTTGACCGGGGTCTCGCTGGCGACGACGGGCAGACCGCACGCCATGTAGTTCAGGAGCTTGCCGTTGGCCTCGGTGAGGGACTGCTTCGGTGACACCGCGACGTGGCCGAGGCCGAGCCAGCGCGGCGCCTCGTCGTAGGGGATCCGCCCAGGCAGGGTCACGGCCGCCTGCAGCCCCCGGGAGCGGATCTCGTCGCGGTAATGGTCTTCATTCGGGTAGCCCATCACCAGGAAGTGTGCGTCGGGCACGTCGGCCACGACGCGGACGGCGGCATCGAGCAGCAGATCGACGCCCTGGTAGGGCGTCAGAACGCCGAGAAAGACGACGACGCGCTTGCCGACCAGGCCGAGTTGGGCGCGGAGCGCGTCGTCGAGAGGCAGCGGCCGGAACCGTTCCAGGTCGACGCCGTCGGGGAGCGCCTCGATTCGCGCGGTGGGGACGCCGTGCTCGGCGAGCCATGTCACGCCGTGCGACGAACTGGTCAGGACGAGATCCGGTTGCTGCGACAGCCAGGTCTCGATCCGCTGCACGAGCCGTCGGCGCAGACCGTGGGCGGGGAGGAATCCGTGGTCGACGAGTTCGGCGGCCAGGCTGCCCTGGAGGTCGGCGACCAGCGGCACGCTCAGCGAGGCGCGGAGGCGGGTGCCGATGGCGATGCCTTCGTGCAGGTGGGCGTGGATGAGGTGCGGGCGGAACCAACGCGCGACCCGGCGGGCGGCGCGCCAGAGCGAGAGATCGATCACCGGACGCGTCCAGCTCGGTCCGAGTTCGCGCGCGCGGATGCCGGGGATTGAGGTCGCGCGGTGGATCTCCACGTCCGGCAGATCGCGTCCGCTGGGATAGGTGACGACGGACGACTCGACGCCAAGCGCCGCCAGGCCCCTGACCTCTTCGTAGATCCGGATGTGGCAGCCCCTATCGCCGAAGAACGGCGTGGGGGCAACGACCAGGACGCGCAGCGGTCCGGATCCGTCGAGGGTCATGCGAAGCCTCCGAGAAACCGTCCGGCCGTCGTGCCTAGTTGACGGTCGGTCTCGTCCGCACTCCAGCCGAGCCGGTCGGCCATCAGCGCGGCGCATCGGCGAAGGCAGGCATCGCCCGGATGTCCGATCGTGCCGAGACCCGTGCGCCGAAACACGACGTCGTCGAGCGTGACGGCCATCTCGCGATCGACGGCGAAGGTGACTTCGGCCTCGAGTGACGGCCGAGACGACGACAGTGGCGCGAGCCCCGTCGGTGAACCGGTCGCGGCGTCGACGACGGCGTCGGTCTCGGTGCCATAGTGACGGATGAGGTGGCGAACGGCCGGCGGATCCAGGCGCGGGGCGTGCCGCGCCACGGCCTCGGCCGTGAAGCCGCCCAGATCGTCGATCTCGCCGCCGACCAGCGGCGTCGTGGCCGTCCGCGAGACCGAGGCGGTCCGCCCGAGCTTCGCGCAGACCAGATCGGTCGCGCGCTCGCCGAGGCGACGGGCGGTCGTGTACTTCGCGCCGAGCGCGGAGATCGCGCCTTCGATGCCGCCGGCTCGCCCATGGTCGATGATCTGAAAGTTGCCGGATCCCTGGTAGACATCCGGGCTCAGTTCCCCGGCGGTCAGCGGGTACAAGCCGGCGAAGGCGTGCCGCACGTCGCGTCGCGTCAGGTTCACTTCCGGCAGCGCGGCCGCAACGTCGGCGAGCAGCGCGGCGACGTCCTCTTCCTCCGGAACGATGCGCTCGAGACCGGCGGCGTGGGGGCGGTCGCTCGTGCCGATCAGCGAGAGCCCCCGCCAGGGAATGATGAAGATGTGGCGCCCGCCGCGATCGACGAGCGTGCTGGCCTTGCGCGCCGTCGGCAGCGCGACGGCAAACTGGTCGATCAGCGACCGCGTGATGATGTGGGCCCCTCTCGAAAAACCGGTGATCGCGCGGCGCAGCCCGCCCAACGTGAGCTGGTCATTGAGCTCGGCCAGCCACGGGCCGGCCGCATTGACGAGTATGCGGCCGCGCACATCGATTGACGTGCCGGTCATGGCGTCGGTCGCCGTCACGCCCTCCAGCCGTCCGCCCGACTGGATCAGCCTGGTCGCGGGCGCGTAGTTGGCGACGGCAGCACCGTGGCGGACGGCGCTCTTGACGAAGGCCAGGGTCATCCGTTCGGAACTGTGGAGATGCGATTCGTAGAGCACGTGCGCCCCGGTGACGTCTGCACGCGCGGCCAGGGCCGGCGCGCGTGCGGCCAGCGCGGCGCGACCGAGATACACGCCCGCCGGCACGCGATTGGCCGGGTCGGTGATGCGCCGGTTCGCGGTTCGGGTCAGCAGTTCGTACGCGGCCATGCCGGTCTGGAGCAACGGCCGGCCGCGCCTGAGACCGGGATGGGTCGGGATCAGAAACGGCACCCAGTGGATGAGATGGGGCGCCAGCCGCTGGAGGTGGGCGCGCTCGGTCGCCGACTCCAGCACCTTGTCGATCCGTGCCTGCTGCAGGTACCGGATGCCCCCGTGGATCAGCTTCGAGGAGGCGGCCGAAGTCTCGCCGCCGAAGTCACCGCGCTCGATCAACGCCACTGACAGCCCGCGGAGGCTGGCGTCATAGGCGATGCACGCGCCCGAGATGCCGCCACCGATGACGATGACATCGAACGTCGTGGCTTGAAGCGAGGCAAGATCGCGTCGCATGCGTCCGGACAATGACGGGCGGGATGCCGGGGTGATACGCGCCCGGAACGAAACGTTAGCTAGTATATAGTAGTGCCCGTGCACGCACCGTCGGCGCCGTCTACGCCTGAAGATCGTGGACGTGGCGAGTCAGCCGGGGTGACGGCACTCCATCCAGGGTTCCTCTTCGGCCTCCTGATCTTCGCGTGTCTCGCCGCGGCGGCGCTGTCGATCGACGTCGTCCGCACGGGCTACGGCGTGAAGGGTGACGAATCCACCTACGTCACCATGACCCTCAGCGTCGCCCACGACGGCGACCTGGCGTTCGACCGCCGCGATCTCCTGCGGTTCTGGCAGGTGTACCAGAGCGGCCCCGAGGGGATCTTCCTGAAGCGCGGCCGGGAGGTCGACGTCGCGTTCGACGGGCGCTGGCCGTTCGTGCACGTCGCCACGACGCCGGACGAGCAGGTGGACCGGCTCTACTTCGGGAAGGCGTTCATCTATCCGCTGATCGCCGCGCCGTTCGCGCGGCTCGCTGGCCTGAACGGGATTCTCGCGTTCAACGTCCTGCTGCTCGCTGGCGTCTTCGGCTGTGCCTACGCCTATGCCTCGAGACGCGGGCCGTCCGGGGGCGCACTCCTGATCGCCGGGGCGTTCCTGGCGGGCTCGATCGCGCCGCTGTACCTCGTCTGGCTGACGCCGGAGGTCTTCCACTTCGCGCTCGTCTTCTTTGCCTACTTCGTCTGGCTCTACAAGGAGTCGCGACCGGCCACCGAGGCGCCGACGCGACTGCTCTGGCGCCCGTCGTCCGATCTGCTGGCTGCCGTGCTCCTCGGGCTGGCGACGTTCTCCAAGCCGAGCCACGCGCTCCTGATCGCGCCGCTCGTGCTCCTGTGCGGGTGGCGTCGGCAATGGTGGCGCGGCGCCCAGGTGGCCGCGCTGTTCGTCGCCGTCGTGGTCGGGTGCTTCGCCTTGACCGCCGTCGGTTCGGGCGATGTCAACTATCAGGGCGGCGATCGCAAGGTGTTCTACCGGCAATTTCCGTTCGAGGAGGGGGGGGCACAGTTCGAGCAACTGGGCACCGCCATGACGACGAACGAAATTCCCAGCGACGACTCGGCCCCGTCGTTCTGGGGCCTGCTGGCGCGGAATGTGGCCTACTTTCTGGCCGGCCGGCATTTCGGTCTGCTGCCGTACTATTTCCCGGCCGTCGTCCTCATCGTCTGGGCGTTGTGGCGGTGGCGCGACCTCATGCTCTGGCACGGCTTGATCGGCGGGGCTGTCGCGGCGACCGCGCTCGTGCTCCTCGTCTTTCTGCCCAACACCTGGTCGGGTGGAGGCGGGCCGCCGGGGAACCGGTATTTCCTGAGCGTGTACCCGGCGCTGTTCTTTCTCCTGCCGGCGACACCGTCCCTCGTGCCGGGCATCGTCGCCTGGGTGGGCGGTGCCTTGTTCACCGGGCAGATCCTGGCGGACCCGTTCGTGGCGGCGAAGCGGCCGGGGCAGAAAACGCAGCAAGGCCTGGTGCGGATGCTGCCCGTGGAGCTGACCATGGTGAACGACCTGCCGGTCGGCCTCGACGTGCTGCGTTCCAGCGTGCCGTACGGGGAGAACCCGCGGGTGTTGCTGTACTACCTCGACAACCACGCGTCGCGGCCGCAGGGCCAGGGAGTGTGGGTGCTGGGTGGAAAGCGGGCCGATATCATCGTGCGGAGTCCGGTGCCGGTCGAGGCGTTCGAGATCGTCGTGCGGTCGCCGATCGCCAACGTGGCGTGGATCACGGTCAGTGGGACGACCGATCGGATCGTGCTCGAGCCGGGCGCCCCCGTCCGCGCACGGATTCCCGCGCGACCGGTGACGGCGGAAGGCGGTCACAACGTGCTGATGTCGATCGCGGCCGAGGAGGGCGTCGTGCCGCAGTTGGCCAAGATCGGGTCGGTCGACCCGCGGTTCCTCGGCGTCTACATCCGCTTCGACGCCGTTGCCGCGGCGAGCGAATGACGCAAGGACCTCCGCGGGGGAGCGGCTAGTTCCCGATGGCCAGGATTACCGTCGTCACCTCTCATCCGCCGCTGAGCCACGGCGGCCACCTGGTGATCGCCCAGGCGCTCGAGCGAGCGCTCGGCGAGGCGGGCCACGACGTGGCCCTCGTGTACACGGCCGAGGCCGGGTTCGGGACGATGGCCTCGGCGTACTGGTCGACCTGGCGGACCGATCCCGGCCGGGCGCACGGAGGGCATTCGGTCGACCAGGTCATCTCCCTCAGGTTTCCAAGCTACGCCGTGCGGCACCCCCGGCAGGTGTGCTGGCTGAACCACCGGATGCGGGCGTACTACGATGGCTGGGAGCAGTTTCATGCCGGCCTGTCGTGGCGGAATCAGTTGAAGGAGCAGGCGCGCCGGCGGGTGGTGCACGCCGTCGACCGCCAGCTCCTCACGCGCAACGTCGCTCGGGTCTTCGCGATATCGAAGACGATCCAGGCGCGGCTGTCGCGGTGGGGCGGGATCGGGGCGGAGGTGCTGTACCCGCCGCCGCCCCAGCGTGCGTATCGCTGTGACGGCTACGGCGACTTTCTGTTCGTGGTCTCGCGCCTCACGCCGCTCAAGCGGATCGGGCTGGTCGTCGATGCGCTGGCTCATCCCGATGCGGCCGGCGTGCGGTGCCTCATCGCCGGCGACGGCGACGAGCAGCCGGCGCTACGTGCCCGGATCGAGGAGCTTGGGATGGGCGGCCGCGTCTCGCTGCTGGGGCGATTGCCGGAGGCGGCGGTGCTCGACCACCTCGCGCGATGCCGGGCGGTCTGTTTTCCGCCGCTGCGCGAGGACTACGGCTTCGTGACGTCGGAGGCGTTCGCCTCCCGGAAGAGCGTGATCACCTGCTCGGATAGTGGCGGCCCGGCGGAACTGGTGGAGTCTGGCGTGAACGGCCTGGTGACCGCGCCGACCGCCCCGGCGCTGGCGGCGGCGATCCGCACCGTCATGGGCGACGTGGCACTCGCCGAGCGATACGGCGCCGCCGGGTCGGAGGTGGCGCGCCGGTTGACGTGGGAGGAGACCGTCTCCCGCCTGGTCCTCGTGTAGGATCGGTCGGCGGGAGTGTTCCGGCAGATGGCGTATCGCACACCACTCGAGGCGCGGCTGGCACGGCGCGGCATCAAGGCGATCATCGAGTTCGGTCTCATCCCCCGCGTGCTGGCGGAGGCCGCGGCTTCGTAGCCGACACCCGATGCGGTCCCGAGGAGCCACCTGTCGGAGTCGGGAGGACGCGTGCGCGCGGTCGTCCAGCGGGTGACGTCGGCGCGCGTGACGGTGGCCGACCGCGTGGTCGGCGAGATCGGTCGCGGATTGCTGGTGCTGCTCGGCATCGCCGGGTCGGATGGAAGGACCGACGTCGAGTACCTGGCGCGGAAACTGTTAGGCCTCCGCGTGTTCGACGACCCGGCGGGCAAGATGAATTTCTCGGTGCAGGAGCGTGGCGGGGCGGTGTTGGTCGTGTCGCAGTTCACGTTGTGCGGCGATACGCGGCGTGGCCGGCGACCGTCCTACGACGCCGCGGCACCACCCGAGGTCGCCCGGCCGCTCTACGAGGCGTTGATCGACGAGCTCCGCCGAAGTGGTGTGCAGGTCGCGACCGGTGAGTTTCAGGCGATGATGGATGTGGCATCGGTCAACGACGGACCGGTGACGCTGCTGCTCGACAGCGAGAAGCGCTTCTGAGGCGATAGGGGGGAACCGTCAGCATGAGTCGACTTCGGATCGGGACGTGGGCCACGGCAGTCTCGATCGTCCTGGGCCCGACCCTGGCGGTCGCCCAGCAACGGCCGCTGGTGACCGAGGATCCGGAGACCGTGGGCGCGGGGATCGTCCTCTTCGAGACCGGCTTCGACTATCGGCGAGGGGAGCGGTTTCCGGTGTCTGGGCTCGAGGGCAATCTCTGGCGGGTTCCGACGGTGGGGTTCAGCATCGGTCTGAGTTCGATTGCCGAAGTGCAGATCGATGGAGGGCTCTACAGCCATCTGACCATCACCGACCGCTTCGACGCGCCGCTCTCGGAGATTCTCGAGGTCGACGGCGACACCACCAGCAGTGTCGAGGACATGGTCATCGGCACGAAGATCCGGTTGGCCGGCGAGACAGCGCGCCGCCCGGCGTTCGGGTTCCGGTTCGCGACGAAGCTGCCTAACGCCAGCAACGAGAGCGGCCTGGGGTTCGACACGACAGAGTTTTTCGCGTCCCTGCTCGTGGGCAAGACGATCCAGTCGGTGCGCCTGGTCGGGAACATCGGCGTCGGGACTCTCGCCGATCCGACGCGTGGCTATCGACAGAATGACGTCTTCACGTACGGCGTGTCGGTCGCGCGAGCCGTTGCCCAGGGGCTCGAAGTGGTCGGAGAGATCAACGGGCGTTTCGACACGCGAAACGGGACGCCGCCGCAGGGGACCGAGAGCCGTGCGCTGATGCGGTTCGGCACTCGCTACACCCGCGGCACCGCCAGGTTCGACGTGGCGGTGCTGGTCGGTGTGACGAACGAAGACCCGACCGTCGGCGTCACGGCTGGTCTCACCTACGTCTTCCAGGCGTTTCAGGTCCCGTAGCGGCGAGGCGCTGGTGGTCGATCTCGTCAAAGCACACGCCTACGGGAACGACTTTCTGCTGACCCCCGCGTCGGGTGTCGCCGAGGGCACGCGGCGCGCGTGGGCGCGGCGCCTGTGCGATCGCCACACGGGCGCGGGGGCTGACGGCCTCATCTTCTACACCGTGACGCCCGACGGCGCCACAATGCGGCTCTTGAACGCCGACGGCAGCGATTCCGAGGTGTCGGGCAACGGCGTTCGGTGCCTGGCGGCGTGGGTCGTGCGCGGCGCGGGCGCTGTGACCGACGGCGGCGCGGAGACGGGCCGCCGGTTGGTCATCGAGACCGACGCCGGGACGAAGGCCCTCGAACTCGTCGGCATCGAGGCTGAGCGCTTGACGTTCTCGGCGGCGATGGGCCCGCCAACCGATCTGCGTCAGCTGCGTCTTCGCGCCGCGGGCGAGGACCTCGACGTCGTGGCCCTCAGGGTCGGCAACCCGCAGTGCGTCGCGCTGATGCCGCTGCCGGACCGCTCGCGGTTCCTGGCCTTGGGCGAGGCGCTGTCGAGTCACGAGGCGTTTCCGGAGGGGGCCAACGTCGAACTGGCGGAGGTCTCATCGGCCGATCACGTCCGCATCCTGATCTGGGAGCGCGGCGTCGGACCGACTCTCGCCTCTGGGACCGGAGCCTGCGCGGCGGCGGTGGCCGCGGCGGCCCACGGCGGCGCCTCGCGCGACGTCGCGGTCGAGGCACCCGGCGGCACGCAGCGCGTCGTCTGGAGCGAGGGTGGCCTCGAGTTGACCGGCTGGGCCGAGATTCTCTGGGCTGGCCGATGGATGGGTGAGGCTCCGGCTGGGTAAGCGCGCTCGGCGTCCTCGACGCGGACCTCAGAGGCCCGGCGTGCAGTTCCTGCGTACCCGCTCAGACGATCGGGCGCGACCTTCGCTACCAGCGCGGTGAATGCCCGGCCATGGCCGCATCGAGCTGGCCGATCACGTCACGCAACTGCTCGGCCAGGCCGCGCGTGGCATCGCGTGCTGTCACGTAGTTCTCACTTGCCAACGCTGAGCGCGCTTCTTGCACCGCCTCCTCGGCAGCGCGGGCGGTGAGGCGGGCGCGCTCGAGTGTGGTTCGTCCGACGCGTGCGGTGTCGGCTGATGTTAGGCTGGCGTCGAGTTGGCGCGCGGTGGCCTCGACGGTCTCGAGGGCATGCTCCGCCTCACTCCGGACAATCGCCCGCTGGTCGGCGGCCATCCTGGCGGCGGCCTGCGCGCGTTCGCGCGCGTCGAGGGCGTGGCTGAGGCCCTGGCGATAGTCGCGCTCGGCGACAGCCTGATGGCTCCGTTCGAGGGCGACGACCGCGGCATCGTACTCCTCTGCGGCGTATACGTCGGCGCCGGCCGCCCGCGCGGTGTCGATCGCGCCCTGCGCCTCATGCATCTCGGGGTCTGGCGGCTCGGCACAGGCCGAGGCGAGACCGGCGGCGACCACCAGGGCGAAGCCCCTCAGGAGGGAAGTCCGATGGGCGGGCAGGCGCATCGGATGAGTATATGCGAATTGATTCCGGCATCCCGATGGTACGGGTGGCGTGTAGTACGATGAGAAGTCTGGTGCCGCACGATCGGCCGCGCGAGCGCCTCGACCGCCTGGGCGTCGATGCCCTGGGCGATTAGGAGCTGGTCGCCATCGTGTTGGGCCACGGCGGTCCTCGGTATAGCGCGCTCGGGCTGGCGGAGCTGGTGCTCGCGTCGATGAACGGCGTGCACGGCCTGACGCGGGAGTCGGTCGCGCGAAGGCGGCCCAGTTGCTGGCGGCGGTCGAGTTGGGACGCCGTACGCTGACTCGGGCGCCAGCGGCACGAGTGCAACTCGGCAGCCCACGGGATGCGGCGGCGTACTTGACGCCGCGATTCGGCGGAGGGGCGGTCGAGCGGTTCGGCATCGTCCTGCTCTCGGTGGGCACGCTCGACGCGAGCCTGGTGCACCCGCGCGAAGTGTTCCGCGAAGCCTCGACGGCCGACGCCGCGGCGATCGTGCTGTTCCATAATCACCCGTCGGGCGATCCGACGCCGAGTCGCGACGATGCGGAGACGATGCGGAATTGACCGCGCGGTTGGTGGAGGCGGGGACGCTGATGGGGATCGTCGTGCTCGATCATGTCGTGCTCGGCGAAGGGCGCTACTTCAGCTTCAAGGAATCAGGTCGACTCTGAACGCGACACGACGCCCGGTGACATGAGCCGCATCGCTTATCTCGACTGTTTCTCTGGCGCTTCCGGCGACATGGTGCTCGGCGCGCTGCTCGACGCGGGCTTGCCGCTCGATGACCTGCGCACGGCGCTCGGGAGCCTGGCGCTCGGAGATCCGGCATGGTCGGTCGAGGCCGATCGAGTAGATCGGTCCGGGGTCGCCGCGACCAAGTTCCGGCTGCGCGAGCGTGGCGCGCCCGAGGCTCCGGCGGCCACGAGCGATGCGCACGACGCATCGGAGCAGCGCCACTCGCATCACCACGAGCACGACGCCCATGATCAGGTGGACGCTCACCCACACGATCATGATCACGGCGGGAACCATGGCCACCATCATCCCCACCGGAGCCTGAGGGAAATTGTCGGACTGATTGACCAGTCGGCGTTGTCGGCGTCCGCCAAGGCGCGGGCAGGCCGGCTCTTCGAACGGCTCGCCGAGGCGGAGGCGGCCATTCATCAGATGCCCGTCGAGGAGGTGCACCTGCACGAGGTCGGAGCGCTCGACTCGATCATCGACATCGTCGGGGCGGTGCATGGCCTGGAGTGGCTCTCCGCCGACGACATCGTCGCGTCGCCGCTGAACGTCGGGTCGGGTACGGTGCGCTGCGCCCACGGAGAGTTGTCCGTGCCCGCGCCGGCGACGGCGCGCCTGCTCGAGGGTGTGCCGGTCTACTCGAGCGGCGTCGCGGCGGAACTCGTGACGCCGACCGGCGCGCTGCTCGTCACGGAATTCGCGTCGTCCTACGGGCCGCTTCCGGCGATGCGCGTCGACCGGATCGGATACGGCGCGGGCGATCGCGATCTGCCGAAGGCGCCCAATGTGTTGCGACTGCTTGTGGGGGAGTCGGCCGACGCGGAGGTCGGGCACCGCGTGGTCGTCATGGAGTGCGAGATCGACGACATGAACCCGGAACTGTTCGGTTCCTTGATGAGCCAGCTGTACGCGGGGGGCGCCCTCGAAGTGTTCTACGTGCCGGTGCAGATGAAGAAGAACCGGCCGGGGACGCTGGTGACCGTTATCGCGGGGCCCGAGCGGCGGGCGGCACTCAGCGAGATTGTCTTCCGGGAGAGCACGACAATCGGCTTGCGGTACCACGAGATGACGCGCGAGTGCCTCGAACGGACGTCGCTGCCGATCGAGACGCCGATCGGGACGGTCAGGGTGAAGGTGGCGCGGCGCTCCGGCCGGGTCGTCAATGCGGCGCCCGAGTTCGAGGACTGTGCGCGGCTGGCGGCCGAGCACGGTTTGTCGGTGAAAGAGGTCCTGGCCCTTGCCCAGAAGGCCTATCTCGACCGCGTGAGCGACTGATCCTCTCCTTATTCAGGCCATGTCTCGCTTCTACTTGACGACCGCCATCGACTACGTGAACAGCCGGCCGCATCTGGGCACGGCGTACGAGAAGGTGACGGCCGACGTCATCGCGCGGTACCAGCGCCTGCGCGGGGTCGAGACCAACTTTCTGATGGGGAACGACGAGCACTCGCAGAACGTGCACCGCCGCGCCCGGGAGCTGGGCCTGGATCCGATCGCCTACTGCGACCAGATGGAGGCGGAGTTCCGGACGGTCTGGCGGACGCTCGACGTGTCGTTCGACGGTTTCATCCGGACGACCGAGCCCCGCCACCGCGCCGGCGTGACACGGATGCTGGACCGGATCGCCGCGCGGGGCGACCTCTACGAGGGCTTCTACGAGGGCTGGTACTGCGTGTCGTGCGAGGCCTTCAAGCAGGAAAAGGACCTCGTGGATGGCAAGTGCCCGTTGCACCACGTCGAGCCGAAATGGCTGCGTGAGAAGAACCACTTCTTCCGGCTATCGAACTATCGCGACGCGCTGCTCTCGCATTTCGAGGCGCACCCAGAGTTTCTGCAGCCCGAGGTCCGCCGCAACGAGATCCTGCGGTTGCTGGAGGGTGGCCTCGAAGACATCTCCGTCAGCCGGAGCGGCCAGGCCTGGGGCATTCCGATGCCCGAGAGCCCGGAAAGCGTCGTGTATGTCTGGTTCGACGCGCTGATCAACTACGCGTCGGGCGTCGGCTACGGCACCGACGAGAGCCGGTTCGACGCGTGGTGGCCGGCCGACCTCCACATCGTCGGCAAGGACATCACGCGGTTCCACAGCGTCTTCTGGCCGGCGATGCTGATGAGCGCCGGCGTCGCGCTGCCGCGGCAGGTGTTCGGCCACGGATGGGTGCACCATCGCGGCGAGCGGATGAGCAAGACCCTCGGCACGACGGTCGACCCGCTCGAGGCGGCGGACCGATTCGGAGTCGATCCCCTTCGGCTCTACCTCGTGAAGGAGATTCCCTACGGCCAGGACGGCGACTTTGCCTACGATCGGTTCGAGGAGCGCTACAACGTCGACCTGGCCAACAACCTCGGCAACCTGGTGAGTCGAGTGGCCACGATGGCCGACAAGTACCGGGGCGGCCGTCTGCCCGCGACGACGGGGGAGCCGGGGCGGCTCCCCGGCGTCGTCGAGGCCGTCGTCGCGCGCTACACCGCGGCGATGGATCGGCTGGCGCTGCACGCGGCGGCGGCGGCGGCCTTCTCGTTGGTCGACGCGGCCAACGAGTACATCACGGAGACCGAGCCCTGGGCGCTGGCGCGGGAGCCGGCGCAGGCCAAGCGCCTGAGTCAGGTGCTGCACGAGACAGCGGAGGCCGTGCGGATCGCCGCCGTCTTGCTGTCGCCCGTGATGCCGGCGTCGGCCGAGGCCGTGCGGGCGCGGATGGGCGGGCCGTCCGCGACGGCCCGACGTTTTGATGAGGCCACGCGATGGTCGACCGCATCCGAGCGCACGGTGGTGCTCGGGCCCGCACTCTGGCCGCGAGCGGAAGGCGGGCGACTCCCCGGGACGCACGACACAGGAAAGGCACGAACGATGACTGACACTGAGAAGGACCACGCCGACGAATCTCGACCGGCGTCCGAGGCGGCGCCGCCGGCCGCCACGCCCACGCCCCCTCAGGCGGAGGATCCTCGGATCACCTTCGACGCGTTCATGGAGATCGATCTCCGGGTGGCTACCGTGCTGGCCGCGGAGAAGGTCGAAAAGTCGCGGAAGCTCATCAAGGTCGAGGTCGACCTTGGGACCGAGCGGCGGACGGTCGTCGCCGGTATCGCCGAGGCCTACGCGCCGGAGGACCTCGTCGGGCGCACGGTCGTCGTGGTGGCCAACCTCAAGCCGGCCAAGTTGATGGGCATCGAATCGAACGGGATGATTCTCGCGGCGAGTCTCGAGGGGGGCATCCCCGCGCTCGTGCGCTTCGACGACCCGCCGCCACCGCCCGGCACCCGCGTCCGGTAGCGTTCGGCGATGCTTGACAGCCACTGCCATCTCGCGGATGAGGCGTTCGGCGATGACCTGCCCGAGGTCGTCGCGCGGGCTCGGGACGCGGGGCTTGACACGGCGCTGTGCATCCTCGCGGCCGGCGATGCCGACGAGTCGGCCCGGGCGGCGACGCTGCGGGACCTCTGGCCCGAGGTTCAATTCGCCTGCGGGGTCCACCCACATCAGGCGGCCGCGTGGGCCGGGCGTGAACACGAGGCCGCCGGCTTCGTGCGCGATCTGGTCGAGCGCGACGCGTCGGTTCGCGCGATTGGCGAGATCGGCCTCGACTACCACTACGACTTCGCCCCGCGACCGGTGCAGCGGGGGGTGTTCGCGGCGCAGGTGGCGCTGGCGACCGAGTTGGCGCGGCCGATCGTCATCCATACCCGAGAGGCCGACGCCGACACGTGGGCCGTCCTGCGGGACGCCGACGGACCGCTGCGGGGGATCGTCCACTGTTTCACGGGCGATGCGGATGCGGCGCGGGACGCGTTGGCGCTTGGGCTCCACATCTCGTTTTCGGGCATCGTGACGTTTCCGCGCGCGGACGCCCTCCGGGAGATTGCCGCCTCGGTGCCGCTGGACCGTCTGCTGGTCGAGACGGATGCGCCCTACCTCGCCCCGGTGCCGCACCGCGGCGGGCGCAACGAACCGGCCTGGGTCGCCGAGGTGGTCGGGGTCGTCGCGCGGGCGCGAGCTACCGAACCCCACCTGATCGCCTCGGCGGCGGAGCGCAACTTCGGCTCCCTGATGGCGGAGAAGTGACGGTTCCCCCCCGTAATCCGGGGGTCGAGACGTTGACACTCCGCGCGCGAGTATGGTGTGATCGTCTGCTGGCGAGGTCGATAGAGTACGATCGTCGGTCCTCGCGCGTACGCTGCCGTGCCCGATATTGACTCCGCCGTCGACATCACCCAGATCTTCGAGCCGATCCGCGATGACCTCCAGGCGGTGGAGCACGAGTACGCGCGGCAGATCCAGTCGCGGGTTGAACTGATTCCACAGATCGGCAAGTACATCCAGCGGAGCGGCGGGAAGCGGGTGCGGCCGGCCGTCCTGCTGATGGCGTCGCGGCTGGCGGCCTATCGCGGTGAGCAGGCCGTGGTGTTTGCCTCGGTCGTCGAGTTCATCCACACGGCGACCCTCGTCCACGACGACATCATCGACGACGCGGAGGTCAGGCGCGGGCAGCAGGCGGTGCACTCGCGTTGGGGCAACGAGATCACCGTCCTGCTCGGCGACTATCTCTACATCAAGTCGATGGGGATGGCGTTGAGCCAGGATTCGCTCGAGCTCGTCCGTCTACTCTGTGACGTCACGCTGCGCATGATCGAGGGTGAGCTCTTCCAGCTCACCAAGACCGGCGACGTCGCAATCACCGAGGACGAGCACTTCGATCTCATCCGACGCAAGACCGCGTATCTGTTCGGCGGCTGCGCCGAGATCGGTGGGCGGCTGGGCGGTGTGTCTGAGGCCGAGGCCAAGGCGCTGCGAGAGTACGGCTTCAACCTGGGCGTGGCGTTCCAGCTGATCGACGATTTGCTCGACTATACGGCGGCGGAGTCCGAGCTGGGCAAGCCGATCTGCAGCGATCTGCGCGAGGGCAAGGTGACCCTGCCGGTCATCTACCTCCTGCAGCGGGACGGCAAGGTCGCGGGCGATCTCGTCCGGCGGATCGTCGAGACCGGCACGGCCTCGCCCGACGAGTGGCGCGAACTGACGCTGCTCCTGACGCAGCATCGCGCCATCGACAGTGCCTACGACAAGGCGCGCGCCTGTGCGGCCACGGCCCGGGAGCATCTGGAGGTGTTCCCACCGTCGCCAGAGCGTGACGCGCTGATGGTCCTGCCAGACTACGTTCTTGCCCGCGAACGCTGAGCCCTGTCTCCACCGTGGCGAAGAGCGCGGCGACACGGATTGACGAGCTTCGCGCTCGGATCCGCCACCACGAAGAGCGCTACTACGTTCTTCACGAACCCGAAATCACCGACACCGAGTTCGATCGGTTGCTGAAGCAGCTCGAGGCGCTCGAGCGCGAGCACCCGTCGCTCGTGACGACGGACTCGCCGACGCAGCGCGTGGGTGGCCGGCCGGTCGAGGGCTTCGAGACGGTCGCTCATGCCGCGCCACTGCTGAGCCTCGACAACGCCTACGACGAAGACGAGCTGCGGGCCTTCGATGAGCGGGTCCGCCGGGGCCTGCGCGACGCGGAGGGTGGCGGGGCGAGCGACGCGACGCCGGCCTATGTTGCCGAACTCAAGGTCGACGGCCTGAGCATCGCGCTGACATACGACGACGGCCTGCTGCGGCGCGGTGTCACGCGTGGGGACGGTACCCACGGTGAGGACGTGACCTCGAACGTCCGCGCGATTCGCGCGATCCCCCTGGGCTTGGCTGTGCCGGTGGCGGGTACGGTCGAGGTGCGCGGCGAGATCTACCTGCCGCGCCCGGCGTTCGCGCGCGTCAACCGCGACCGCGAGGAGCGTGACGAGCCGCTCTTCCAGAATCCCCGCAACGCGGCGGCCGGCACGATGCGGACGCTCGACCCGGCGCTCGTAGCGGCGCGCGGGCTCGGCGCCTACGTCTATCAGGTCGTCGAAGCCCAGGAGGCCGGCACGGGGCCGGGCGGGGGTCATCACGAGACACTGGGCGCGTTGAAGGCGTGGGGGCTGCCGGTCGAGCCGCACTGGCAGCGTTGCGGCGACATCGACGGGGTGCTCGCGTTCTGCCGTGACTGGGCCGAGAGGCGCCAGACGCTCGAGTTCGAGATTGACGGCGTCGTGGTGAAGGTGGACGGGTCGTCCCAGCGTGCGCGACTGGGGGCCACCGCGAAGTTTCCACGCTGGGCGATCGCGTTCAAGTTTCCCCCCGAGCAGGCCACCACGCGGCTCGAGCGGATAGAGGTGAATGTCGGGCGCACCGGGGCGGTCACGCCTTACGCGGTGCTCGAGCCGGTCCGGCTCGGCGGATCGACGATAGCGCGCGCGACCCTGCACAACGCCGAGGAGATCGCGCGCAAGGATCTGCGGGCCGGCGACATCGTTGTGGTGGAAAAGGGCGGCGACGTCATTCCGAAGATCGTTGAGGCGATCGTCAGCCGGCGGCCTAAGGGGAAGCGTGTGAGGCGGTTCCGGATGCCTGAGCGCTGCCCGCAGTGTGACAGCCTGCTGGTGCGGCCAGAGGACGAGGTGGTCTGGCGTTGCGTGAACGCGTCGTGTCCGGCGATGCTGCGTCGCCGGCTCCTGCACTTTGCGTCGCGTCGGGCAATGAACATCGAAGGGTTCGGGGAGTCGCTGGTTGAGCAACTGGTCGAGATCGAACTGGTGAAGGACTTCGCCGACCTCTACGCGCTCGACGCCCCGGCGCTCGAGGGCCTCGAGCGGATGGGCGAGCGATCGGCGGCGAACCTGCTGGCCGAGATCGACAAGAGCAAGTCGGCGGAGGTCTGGCGGCTGCTGCACGGTGTCGGCATCCGGCACGTCGGGGAGGGCGTGGCGCAGGTCCTGGCCGGCGCCTTCGGCGCGGTGGCCGCGCTGGTGGCGGCGACCGCCGAGGCCCTGGAAGCGGTCGACGAGGTCGGTCCGATCGTCGCGCGCGCCGTGCGAGAGTTCTTCGACGATGCGGGCAACCAGAGCCTGATGGCGCGCCTCGAGGTGGCGGGGCTCACCCTCAGCGGGCCGGTCGTCAACCCGGCTGGGGTGCCCGGAGCGCTGGCCGGGCAGACGTTCGTCCTCACCGGCACCTTGCAGGCCATGTCCCGGGACGAGGCCAAGGCGGCGATCCAGGCGCTGGGCGGGAAGGTGGTCTCGTCGGTCAGCCGAAAGACCACCACCGTTGTGGTTGGGGCGGAGGCCGGCAGCAAGGCCGAGAAGGCGCGCGTCCTCGGTGTACGGACGATCGATGAGGCCGCGTTTCGGAAGCTTATAATCGACTCACGATGAAGAAGGCCCGGGTGCTCGTCGTCGACGACGAAGCGGCGATCCGCGAGTCGCTCCGGATGATCCTGGAGTACGAAGGCTACGAGTGTCTCCAGGCTCCCACCGGACAGGATGGTGTGGACCTCGCCTCGCGCGAGACGCCCGACTGTGTCTTTCTCGACATCAAGATGCCGGGCATGGACGGCCTAGAAGCCCTGAAGCAGATCAAGGTCGCCGTCGAGCATCTGCCGGTCGCGGTGATCTCGGGGCACGGGACCCCGGCCACCGGGTTCGAGGCGGGTGAACTGGGCGCGTTCATGTTCATCGAGAAGCCGCTGCAGCGCGAGCACGTGCTGTCGGCGGCGCGCAGCATGCTCGAGCAGCGGCGCCTGCGTTCCGAGAACGTCGATCTGCGCAAGGAGATCGAGCTTCGCCATGAACTGGTCGGCGAAAGCGCCGGATTGGCGCAGGTCACCGAGGCGGTGCGCAAGGCGGCACCCACGAGCGCCACGGTGCTCATCGTGGGCGAGAGTGGTGTGGGCAAGGAGTTGGTGGCGCGTGCGATCCACCGGAACAGCCTTCGCAGCCGCGAGCGCTTCGTCCAGGTGAATTGCGCGGCGATCCCGGACGACCTGCTCGAGTCGGAGCTGTTCGGCCACGAGAAGGGTTCGTTCACGGGCGCCACCGACAAGCAGACCGGCAAGTTCGAACAGGCAGACCGCGGGACGATCTTTCTCGACGAGGTGGGCGACATGAGCCTGCGGAGTCAAGCCAAGGTGCTCCGCGCCCTCCAGGAAGGTGAGATCGAGCGCGTGGGCTCGACCCGCGTCGTGAAGGTCGACGCGCGGGTGATCGCCGCGACGAACAAGGCGCTCGAGCAGGAGATCGAGGAGGGCCGCTTCCGCGAGGATCTGTATTTCCGCCTGAACGTCGTGCCGATTCCGGTGCCGCCGCTGCGCGATCGGACGGACGATATCCCGTTGCTGGTGCGTCACTTCGCGGCGGCGTTCACCCGTGAGAACAACTTCAAGCCGCTGACGTTCAGTGAGGGTGCCGTCGAGGCGCTCCAGGCCCACCGATGGCGCGGCAACGCGCGCGAATTGCGCAACACCGTCGAGCATCTGATGATCATGGCGTCGGGCGAGACGATCGACGCGGCCGACGTGCGGGCACGTCTCCAGGTTGACGGTCGGTTGGCGGGGGCAGATAATGGACCCGAGCGGCCGGGTACGCTTCGGGAGTTCAAGGAAGTCGCCGAGCGGAACTTTCTCGTCGACAAGCTGCGCGAGCACGGTTGGAACATCTCGAAGACGGCCGAAGTCATCGACACGCCGCGCAGCAACCTGTACAAGAAGCTCGAGCAGTACCAGATCAGTCAGGAGCAGGATGGTTGATCCCGGCGCGTCGGTTCTTTGACAATCCGTCGTAGACCGCTAGACGACCGCCGCGCCGGTGCGGGCAACCGCGCCGGCGGGGAGGAAAGTCCGAACTCCGCAGGGCAGTGCGCCGGGTAACCCCCGGTCAGGGCGACCTGAAGGAAAGTGGCACAGAAAACATACCGCCCGCCGTCGCACGCGGTGCGTGCTTTGGCGAGGCAGGCCCTTCGGGGCTTGCTACGCCTCGGCCCGTGAGGCGAAGGCGAGTAAGGGTGAAAAGGTGCGGTAAGGGCGCACCGCGTCCGCTGTGAGGCGGATGGCAGGCTAAACCCCGCACGGAGCAAGACCAAATAGGGAGGCGCTACAGGACGGCCCGTCCGAAGCCTCCGGGTAGGTCGCTTGATCCCGCCAGCAATGGCGGGGCTAGAGGAATGGTCGTCAGCCCGGCGCGCTCGCTTTCGAGCGATAGCGTAGGGACACAGAATTCGGCTTATGGCGCGTCTGCGACGGATCCTTCGCACGTCACGATACACACCTTGAGCACCGACACGTATCTCGTCACCGGCGGGGCCGGGTTCATCGGGTCACATCTCGTCGAGCACCTGCTCCGGCGAGGTGCGTCGGTGCGCGTCGTCGACAGCTTCGTCACCGGACGTCGGGAGAATCTGGCCGGGCTGGCCGACACCGAGGCCATCGAACTCCTCGAGGGCGATCTGGCCGATCCCGCCGTCGCGCGCCGCGCGGTGGCCGGCACGGCCTATGTGCTGCACCACGCCGCGATCCCGTCTGTGCCGCGGTCGATCTCCGACCCCTGGACGTCGCATAGGGCCAACATCGACGCGACCCTGCAACTGTTGATTGCGGCGCGCGACGAGGGCGTGCGCCGGGTCGTCTACGCGGCGTCGTCGTCGGCCTATGGCGACACGCCGACCTTGCCCAAGGTCGAGACCATGCCGACGTCGCCGCGCTCGCCCTATGGGCTACAGAAGCTCGTGAGCGAGCAGTACGCCGAGCAGTTCACGCGACTCTACGGGCTCGAGACGGTCTCGCTCCGCTACTTCAACATCTTCGGTCCCAGGCAGGATCCGAACTCGCCCTACTCGGGCGTGATCGCACGATTCGTGTCGGCGCTGCTGGCGGGGGAGCGACCGACGATCTACGGCGACGGTGAGCAGACCCGCGATTTCACCTATGTCGACAACGTGGTCGCGGCCGTGTTCGCGGCGTGCACCGCGCCCAAGGCGAGCGGCGCGGTCATCAACGTGGCCAATGGGGAGCGAACGTCACTCAACACGTTGCTGGCGAGGCTGAGCGCCATCATCGGGGTATCGCTCGAGCCACATTACGAGCCGGCGCGTTCGGGTGATGTGCGCGACTCGCTGGCTGACTGCGCGAAGGCGCGTGAGTTGCTGGACTATGCGCCGTCGGTCTCGCTCGACGAGGGGCTGCGGCGCACGGTCGACTGGCACCGTCAGGCGTCATCCACCGCCCGGTAGACGACCAGCGTCATCCGGCGCGCTGACTTCACGACGACGACCTCGCCGGTCCCGAGTGGGCCGTGGTCCTCTGGCAGTTCGGCCTTCCACAGTTCCTGCCCGACCCGCACCAGCCCCTGCTGCTCGAAGGCTTCGACGACCGTGCCCTTCGCGCCGGCGAGTCGGTCGAAGGGCGTGGTGGACGGTTCGTAGGCCCCACGGACGAACGGGTAGAGTGCGACGTCCTTCGCGATCCAGGCGATGCACAGGGCGGCGGCCGCCCACAGGGGCAGACCCGCCTGCCGGTGGGCGAGCGCGAGTACGATGAGGACGACCACGACGCCCGGCACCTGGAACGCTGCGTATCGCAGCAGGGTGCGAGAGGCCGGGCCGGTGAGGGGCACGACGGTTGGGTGCGGCCTACGAACTGAACGTCCAGTCGCGGAAGATCGAGCAGGCCTGGTCGCCGGACTGGACGTTGACCGCCGAGACGAGCATTCCGCTGAATCTGGCCTGCGTGAAGGTCGTAACGTCGCCGGCGCCGCGGGCGATCTTCTTGCGCACCCGGGTGCCGTCATTGCCCTCGATCAACAGATGGACGATCTTGAGCGCACACGTCGCCTGCGTGAGGATCCGCTCGGTCACCCGCTGGCCCTTCGCCAGGCGGCCGATCGTTGCCACGCCCGCCCACGTCGGGCCGATGAGCGTCGACCCGCCGAACGACGAGATGTCGGCCGGGCTCAACGTTTGGCCGGCTGGGCCGAACTGAACCTGGCTGAACTGACTCGCCTGCGGCTGTAGCTCGCTCAGTAGTGCCCCGAGGTCGCCCGAGAAGTCGACGGCTGGCACGCCGGCCAAGGCCCCGAAGGCGGCCTGTGATTCCAGGCCGGGAGCGGCGACGTCCCGGGCCTGCAGGACGACGGCGAGCGCGGCGGTACAAGCGAGCACGGCGGTCAATCTCAACATGCGCGAACTCCTTTCGGCGTCGAAGCGGTGACAGTGCGGTGCGTGGGCGGGGTGCGAGCGGAGGCGGGCCGGACGCCGAGGCGCCCGGCCCAGTTCAAAACGAACTAACAATGCCTCCTGGTGACATGTTGCATAGGCGACACCTCCCGGCACGACCTGGTTTGTGATCTGCCCGCGATTGACTGCGAGCCGTGGTCGCGCTCCTTTCGTCGCCAACGGCGTGAGGCCGCGGCGAGTGTTGCCGGCATTCTACTACAGCGGCGCGGCGTGCACGGCCTAGGTATAATCGGCCGGCATGCCGCCCATACGCGGATACCGTACCCTCGAGGAGGAAGCCCGATGCCTGTGACGACCTTTGACGGCCTGCCCGACAAGTCGCCGATGGCCGGCTTCACCGGGAAGTTCGTGCATACCGAGCGGATGACGATCGTGCGGTGGGACATTGCCGAGGAGGCTCGGCTGCCCGAGCACTCGCATCCGCACGAGCAGGTCACGACGGTGCTGAGCGGGGAATTCGAGATGGTGATCGACGGCACCGCCCATCGCCTGGGTCCAGGGGCCGTCGCCGTCATTCCCTCGAACACGGTGCATTCGGGCCGCGCGATCACCGCCTGCCTGGCGATCGACGTCTTCCAGCCGGCGCGCGACGACTACCGCTAGCGTCGGGTGCCCGGAGTGCCGTTGCGGGATGCGTGGGTGTGAACGGGTTCCGGGGGCTAGGTGCCCGGCGCGCGGTACTTCTGGCAGAACGAGTTGAGCTTCTGGGCGTCGGCGTCCATGAAGGGGATGCCGACGCGGTAGCCCGCGCCACGGCCGCCGGTTCGAACGCGGCCCACGCGACCATGGCGACCAGTGCATGGCGTCGTCCTTGTTCGGGGCCAGCGACAGGCGAACGCGCTGCCCGGGCCGCATCGATGAGCCCGACACGAGCTGGGCGCCGGTGGGCGAGAGGTCGATGAGCCGCGTCTGCTCTCCCTCGAGTTTCACCTCGACCTCGCGATCGATGACGAAGCGGTCGGCGAGACGCGTGCCCCGGTAGTCGTCGGGGAGCGGATGGCCCGGGACGACCGAGTTCGGCGGCAGCCCCTTCTTGGTGCGCCGCGCAACGAGGGTCATGTACTCGATCGACTTCTCGATGAGCCTGATCTCGGCCTTGCCGAAGTTGGGGTCGGTGCGGATCTGGTTCACGATGGCCGCGCCACGGGACGAGTCGACGAACGATCGCGAAATGACAACCACGTGCGGCTTGTGCGCCGCGATCGCCTCGAGGGCCCTCAACGAGTCGGCCTCGCCGAAAACCAGGATGTCCCGGTCGAACCCGGGCTGACCCAGGAGTGTGGACACGTCGAGGTCCGCGGCGATCATCACTACGGGGGAATCGAGCAGAGCTTGCTGGTTGCGGGCAATCTGGAGTCCGACTCGGTAGAAGCTCAATCAGCCAACGACGACACGAACAGTGCGGAGCCAGGCCCCCAATATCCTGCGGCCAACCGCGTGAGGGTCGGGTTCGCACACCGGCAGCGGTAAGTTATACCCTGTGACTCGACACTCCGCAGCAGCCGAACCGGCTCTGGGCGGGCGATAGGCCACCGAGACCAACGACCACGTCGTTTCTAACTTCAGATGTGATGCCAGAATTTGCCGTCGCCGCCGGCCGCCTTGCCGGCTTGCTCTCCCTGGCCGCATTTGTCCCTTACATCCTGGCGATTCTCAGGGGCAAGACGCGGCCGAACCGCGCCACCTGGTGGATCTGGACGACCAACGGCCTGGTCCTCGGCGCGAGCTACTACTCGTTGGGCGCCGAGAACACGGTCTGGGTGCCGGTGAGCTACATTGTCGGCCCGCTCGTCACCGCGCTGCTGTCGGTACGCCACGGCGAGGGCGGCTGGACGACGTTCGACCGGACCTGTTTGCTCGGGGCCGGCACCGGCCTCGCACTGTGGTGGTGGTTCGACTCGCCGGAGGTCGCCCTCGTGATGACGGTCGCCGTTGATTTCGCCGGCGCGCTGCCGACGATTCGCAAGGCCTACCGCGCGCCCGAGACCGAGGACCGGACCGCGTGGGCGCTCTTCATCGCCGGCAACACCGTCAACCTGCTGGCGGTCGAAGCGTGGCGGTTCACCATCGCCGTCTATCCGGTCTACATGTTCCTGGCGAGCGGCACGATCGCGCTGCTCGTCCTGAAGCCCCGCGGAAGCCGACCCGCCTAGACTGACCTTGCCCCCTTAAACCGGTCCAAATCTAGAGAGAGGATTTTGGGCCGAGAGGGGGCAGGAGATGCCGAAGAAACGCTGCACGCCGGAGCAAATC
>PCAK01000039.1 GCA_002730525.1 Acidobacteriota bacterium
TAATGCCCTGATCCAGCGCCCACTGCGCAGCAGCCCCCGACATGCCGAAGTCGTCAAACGTCACCAGGTACGAGTTGATCGTCACCGTCGCGCCACTCGTGATAGCTTGCTCTCTCATCCCATCTGCCGGGGCGAGCCCGAAAGGCGGGCCCCCTACGAACCCAACACGGTGCTGGCCGTGACGCCGGCGCCCGCGGCCCAGTCGCGCGCCGAGCCGCGCTTGGCGCCGTCGGGCGTCGCGGTGTCGACGCGGACGGCGCCGCCCGCGCAGGCGATGGTGACGCCCTCCGGGCCCGCGGCGGTCACCGTGCCGGGCGCCGCCGATCCGTCGGCGAGGGCCGAGCCGTAGAGCTTGACCGTCGCGCCACCAGCCGTCGTCCACGCCCCGGGCTGTCGGTCGCTGCCCCGGATCAGGTTGTGCACCTCGCCAACCGGCCGGGTCCAGTCGATCCGCGCCGCATCGCCCTCCCACGGCGCGTCGTAGGTCGCCGCGCTCTCGTCCTGGACGACCCGCGGCGCCGCTCCGGTCACCACCAGACCCACCGCTTCCGCGAGCGCATCGACGCCCTGCGGAAAGAAGTGTTCGCGGTAGAGGCTGTTCACTGTGTCGTTCTCGCCGATCGGGAACCGCTTCTGCAGCAGTACGGGTCCGGTGTCGATCCCCTCGTCGACCCAGAAGATCGTGAGGCCGGTCTCGGCATCGCCGGCCAGCAACGCGTGGTTGATGGCGCTCCGGCCGCGATGCTTCGGCAGCAGGCTCGGGTGGTATTGAATCGTCTGCTGCGGCGGATGCTCGAGGACCCGCGCCGGAATGATCTGGGTGACGAACGCCATCACGTTCAACTCGGGTCCAGTCGCCGCGTAGGCCTCGAACGCCGGCTCGTCGACCACGCCCTTGCGCTGCCACCGCGCGGGCTGTACCAGCGCGACCCCGTCGCGCCGCGCCGCCTCGGCCAGCGGATCCGGCCGCGACTTCTCGGCTGGACCGTACACGCCGACGAGCGTGTGGCCCTGCTCCTTCAATCGCTCGTAGACTGCCGCGCCGAACGGCATCTGCCCGAAGAGTCCGATCCTCATCTATCCGTCGCTCCGTGAAGGACCTAAGATCCGATGGCCGCCCGTCGACCCTGAAAACGGGCGCAGAATAGCACACGCCCGGCGGACTCTCCGGCTGACACAGGCCCGACGATTCCGCGTAGTGGTACGTAGCGGCGCCCGGAACTCTTAACCGGGGCGAACCGTAACTGACGGTAGATTGGGCCAGTTCATTCCCTAGCCCTCGGATCTTGTGGCGCAGGGCTTCAGCCTTACGACGTTGCCAGGTCAACCCTATGTCCCTACTTTCAGACATCCGTTTCGGCGCCAAGATGCTCACCAAGCGTCCGGGCCTGAGTTCCATCGCCGTTCTGGCGCTCGCGCTCGGTATCGGCCTGACCACCACGATGTTCTCCATCGTCTACGGCGCGGTCCTCAAGGGCCTGCCGTTCGAGAACAGTGAGGAGTTGGTCCAGGTCTTCCGGACGCGACCATCCCAGGGCGCCCGGTTCATTGGCACCACGATCCACGACTTCACCGACTGGCGCGATCAGCAGACCAACTTCGACGACATCGCCGCGTTCTTCGCCTAGACGGTCAACGTCAGCGGCTCCGAGGGGCGGCCGATCCGCTACCTCGGCGCCTACACCAGCGCCCACATGTTCAACGTGCTGGGTGTCCAGCCGATCCTCGGCCGGACGTTCCGGCCCGAAGAAGATCATCCCTCGACACCGCCGGTGATGATCCTCAGCTACCGCGCCTGGCAGGACCGCTTCGAGGGCGACCCGGAGATCCTCGGCAGGGTCCTGCAAGCCAACGCCGAGGCAACGACCGTCGTTGGCGTGATGCCGGAGAAGTTCGGTTTCCCGCAGCAGATGGACGCCTGGCTGCCGCTGCGGATCGACCCGTTGGAGTTCGCGCGCGGCAGCGACCCGGCACTCGAAGAGACGCAGCTGAACGCGATCGCGCGGTTAAGAGACGGCGTCTCGCTCGAGGAGGCCCAGGCCGAGATGTCGGCGATCGCCGGCCGGCTCGCCGCCGAGTACCCGGAGTCGAACGAAGGGACCGGCGTCGAGGTGATGCCGCAGGTCGATCTGACGGTCGGGCCGGAAGGCCAGACGCTCCTGTTCGTCATGCTCGGCGCCGTCTTCGGCGTCCTGCTGATCGCCTGCGCGAACGTCGCCAACCTGCTCCTGGCGCGCACGGTATTGCGCTCGAAGGAGGTCGCCATCCGGACGGCGCTCGGCTCGAGCCGGTGGCGGACGATCTCGCAGCTCCTGGCTGGCACGGTGCCGGCGTTTCGGGCCTCGAGCACCGACCTCAACGAGGTGTTGAACGACGAGGCGCGCGGAGCATCGGGTCTCCGCCTCGGCCGGATCAGCAAGGCGCTCGTCATCGCGGAGATCGCGCTCTCGTGCGGCCTGCTGGTCGCCGTCGGCCTGATGATCAAGACCGTCGTCAACGTCGCGCAGTTCGACCGAGGGTTCACCACGGAGAACATCTTCACGTCGCGCCTCGGCCTGTTCGTGCTGGACTACCCGACTCCAGAATCGCAGTGGCAGTTCTATGACGCACTCCTCCGCCGCCTCGACGTGCAGCCGGGGATCCAGGGGGCAGCCTTCACCTACAACCTGCCGACGCGCGGCGGCCAGATGCCCGGCTGACGGTCGACGGCGAGACGTACGCCTCCGAAGACGATCACCCGCCCGCGCGGCGGATCGTCATCACCGGCAACTACTTCGATCTGTTCGACGTATCGCTCGTGCGTGGGCGGACGTTCAGCTCGACCGACACGGCGGACAACCTGCAGGTTGCGATCGTCAGCGAGCGCTTCGTCGAGTTGTTCTATCCGGACGAGGATCCGGTCGGCCAGCGAGTCAAGCTGGGTGACGACGACGAGCCGTGGCGGACGATCGTCGGTATCGTCCCCGACATGCACCTGGGCGGCGCCATCGGCGCGAACAACCCGCGGCACGAGGGCGTCTACATCCCGCTGCAGCAGAACGTCATCAACTTCATGAGCCTGGTCGCCCGGACCGAGCAGAATCCGTTGGGCTACACGGCGACAATTCAGAGCGAGGTCAACGCGATCGACATCGATCTGCCGCTCTACTGGGTCCGCTCGCTGGAGGAGCAGTACGCGCTGGACACCTGGGCCTTCCGAACGTTCGGCACGCTGTTCATGGCATTCGGCTTCGCCGCGCTCGCGCTGGCAACAATCGGCCTCTACGAATCGGTCGGCGGCGGCACGACCGGTGGATGCCCGACGGCGGCCAGGATCCCCGCAAGAACCCGGTTGAGGTTGTCGCTGAGCGCCGCGCCGTCGAGGCTGTAGCCCATCCGGACGACCACCAGATCCGCGGACGGAATGACGACCGTGTGCTGGCCGCGCGCACCCAACGCCCAGAAGGCGTCGGCCGGCACATCGGGCCAGACGCCGCCACGATTCAGCCAGAACAACCCGCCGTAGTTCTGATCCGGCCAGGCCGGTGCGGGCGTCGTGACCGCGTCGACCCACCCCTCGGGCAGAATCCGCTCCCCGTCCCAGACGCCGTCCCTTAGATGCAAGAGACCGAAGCGCGCCCAGTCGCGCGCCGTGCCATGGTCGTAGCCTGTCAAGATCATGTTGCCGTACGGGTCGCGCTCCAGAACCATGTCCCGCATCCCGATCCGGTCGAACAAGGCGCGCTGCGGAAAGGTGAAGTAGTCCTCACCACGGGCTTCGACCGTGTCGCGGATGATCTTGCCGATCGCGAGCGGATCGGCGTTCCGGTAGCGCCCCACCGTCCCCGGCGAATGTTCGAGCACCGGCCGAACGGCGTGAGCAAAGACGTCGATCCCCTCGTTGTAGACGTAGTTGTGGGCGTTCCGATGCGTATAGAACTCGGGATCGTCGCCCGTGAGGCGGCTGAACTCGAGGCCGCTGCTCATCCGCAGCAGTTGCCGGATCGTGATCGCGGCGCGAGGGTCACCTGGCTGCCGCCAGGCGAGCACCGGCGCCGGATCGTCGAGCGAAAAGTGACCGTCCCCGACCAGGATGCCGATGAGCGCGGCCGTGATGCTCTTCCCCATCGACCAGGAGATCATCACACTATCCTGGTCGAAGCCCTCGGCGTAGCGCTCGGCAATCAACCGCTCCCGATGAACGACCGCAACGGCGCGGGTACCGAGCGGCGTCCCGGCGGAATCCTCGTCCTCGTCTTCAAACGCCGACGCAACGGCCACCTCGAGCGCGTCCCCGTCGACATCCAAAGGCAGCGGCGCGTCGGACAGCCGGTCGCCCATCGGCCAGTCGAGCAGCGTGCCGCCGGGGAAGGCGGACCGCACGGGTGCCGGGTCGAACAAGACGTCGGTCTGGCCGAGCGGCAGCATGGTGCAGCCATGGCCTTCGTGGAAGATGGCCAACCGGACCAATTCGGCCGCCCCTTCATCCCCGGCCACCGTGACGCTCACGCGCCGGCTGGCGCGGTCGACGCCGACGGCGAGGTCGCTGAGGTCGACGAAGGTCAGGTCGTTGGCGAGGAAACCGGCTTCGTCGCGGCCGCCAACGAAGACCCCGGAGCAGACATTCTTGGCGACGAAGCCGGCGCGCAGGCTGGTGGCCTCATCGATGGGCGGCGTGCCGCAGCCGGCGACACCAGCTACGCCGAGCATCGCCGCCGCTAGACCGGCCGGCCAGAGCTCTGATCGCCGCATCGCGCCTCCGTTTCTGATCTTCGAGACTGACCCCGGGCGGCACCCCGGGACGGGGCCATTATCGCCCTGTCCGGGCCAGACAGCACAGTTTGCTACAATATTTCACAACATCGACCGATAGAATCCTCTGGGGGGGGGTGCTTGATGAGGCGATTCACGACTTCTGGGTGGGTCTGTACGGGATTGGCCCTGCTGCTGCTGATGCCGGCTGCGCACGTCTCCGCGCAGGCGCCGACCGCGGCGACCGACACGCTGCTGCCGGTCGAGCAGCTCTCTCCGTCGTTTCTGGGCATGTACCGGAAAGTGATGGAGATCGAGGACGAGATCCGCGGCCACACCGACCGCTACGGCCTGCATTTCGACCTGGCGCGCGCCGTCTGCCTCTACGAATCGGGCGGCAATGCGGCCCTGTCGTCGTGGGTCGGCGCCCGCGGCTACTTCCAGGTGATGCCGGCGACCTTCCGGTCGCTTCGGGTCGAGACGAACATCGAGGCCGGCATCAAGTATCTCAGCCAGTTGGTCGACCGGTTCGACCGAGAGGACTACGCCATCGCCGGGTACAACGGCGGTCCGACGCGCGTCGGCCGGCGGAGCCCGATGCCGCTCGAAACGCTCCAGTACGTCCTGGGTGTCGGCCACTTCCGGAGCGTGCTGAAGACCCATGAGGCCTCGATCCGGCACCACGCCAGCCAGATTCAGCTCACGACCGTCGCCGAGGGCGACGACTGGTGGCAGCTCTCACAGCGCCTCGGCCTGCCGATCGTCCAACTGCGGATGCACAATCCATTTCTGGCCAATCGTCAGCTCCGTGTCGGGCAACTCATCGCCTACCCGATGGCGCCCCGGACCGATCTCTTCCGGGAATTCGCGGACGGCAGCCTCGAGTACATCACCCGGACTGGAGACAACTACTTCAACATCGCCTTCACCCTCGACGTCGACCTGAACGACATGCGGGACGAAAACGACCTCTGGCGGCTGCAGACGCTACCGGTGGGCCTCCGCCTGACGCTGCCCACCGCCTGGGAGGCTAAGCACACGGTGCATACGGTCCGCGCCGGCGAGACGGTCGAGACGATCGCGGAGAACTTGAAGTCCCAGCCGTGGCGGATCATCCGCGACAACGGCATCTGGAACCAGGACCTTCAGGTCGGTGCAACGCTTCGCGTCCGCGAGGTGCCGCCCCGGCCGACCTACCTCGTCCATCGGGTGACACGCGGCGAGAACCTCGGCGCCATCGCCCGGCGGTACGGCACGAGCGTCAGCGCCATTCAGTCGACGAATTCGCTCGGACGGCGGACGTTGATCCGGATCGGCCAGCAGCTCCGGATTCCGACCCTGGCGGCGGATCAGTAGAGACGATCTCAGACGTCTACGGCGTTCCCGCCCCAAGCTCGGCGAGGAGTTGTCGCGCGGCCGGATCCTCAGGGGCAACCGCTGCGAACTGCTTTGCGCGACTGAGCGCCAGCACCCGGGACCCGGCATCACGGTGCATCGTGATCAGCGCGATATGCAGATCGCGGTCCGTCGGGTGGCGCCCGAGCGCCGCTTCCAGCACCCGGAAGGCCTCTTCGACATTCCCCGACGATTGCAGGGCGACGCCGTACACATAAGCGTAGCGAGGAAGATCGGACCGGAGGCCTGCGGCACGCTCCAGTTCCGTGAGCGCCTCGGGCAGCCTCCGAACCCGCACGAGCAGCAGGCCGAGCGCGTGTGCGACCGGCGCTGGGTCAGGAGCGAGTTCAAGCGCCGCGCGCAGCAGCGGCTCCCCCTCCGCGTCACGTCCACGTTGACGGTACAGATCGGCAAGGTTGAGGTAGCTCGGGACAAACGCGGGATCCAGATCCAGTGCCGTTCGGTACGCGCGCTCGGCGTCGTCGAGTTCGCCGAGCTGCGCGTGCAGGACACCGAGATTCAGGTGCGCCTCCGCCCGGTCGGCGCTAGCCAGCTGCGCGTCCCGGTACTCATCGAGTGCCCGATTCAGCGTGACCCGCTGATCCCCAGGTAACTGCACCGCCGCCGGCGCCAGGATTCGCGCCGCGGCCAGCCGGACGCCGCGCACCGGATCGGAGAGCATCGGAAACGCGAACTGGCTCCGCGCGGCGGGCGGCAGGCCCTCGAGCGCGTCGATAGCCGCCGCTCTGACCAGCGGATCGTCATCCCCGAGTGCCCGTCGCACGACGGCCGCCGTATCGGCGGTGAAGGCGCCGCCGGCAAGCGACAGCGCCGTCGCCCGAGCGATACCCGGCATCAACAGGTCGTCGGCCAGATCGAGGAGCGCCCCAGCGGCACCGGGCTGCCCCATCCGACCGGCGTGCAGCGCCTCGCCGTAGTGCGACTCGGCCGCCAACTCGGGTCCATACGACTGGGCGACGGCATCCGCCGCCCACTGGTCTGACTGCTCGGTATGGCATGCGGTGCAGGCGTTCGGTGTATCCAACGTCAGCGACAGGTCGGGCCGCGGCACGCGCAGGCTGTGATCGCGGCGCGGATCCACGACCATATAAGTCCAGGCCGGCATGTGGCAGGCGACGCACGCCGCGCCAGACGAGCCGATCTTGTGAGAATGGTGCTCAGGCGTGTCGAACCGCTCGGGCAGGTGGCAACCGGCGCAGATCGCATTCCCCTCTCCCCGAACCTCGAGGCTGTGTGGATCGTGACAGTCCTTGCAGGTGACACCCTCGGCGTACATCTTGCTCTGCAGGAACGACCCGTAGACATACACCTCGTCGGCGATCTGTCCGTCCGCGTGGTACAGCTGCTCGTCGAGCAGCGCCGGTCGGTGCGAGTCCATCAACGGCCGTCCGTAGACGTAGTCGCCGGTCAGCACCGCACGCCGCGCGTGGCAGCGAGCGCAGGTCTCGACTTCAGCCCGCGACTCGCGCGACGGCGTACGCTCGGCCAAGCCCGTGTCAATGTCGCCGATCCAGTTTCCAGGCGCGCGGTCCTTCAGCGAGACGGCGAGGCCACGCGCGCCATCCGCCGCGGCCGCGCTCCCGTCGACCACCGCCTCGGCCAACGCCACGTGCTGCGACGCCGGGCCGTGGCAGGCCTCGCAGGACACGTCGATCTCCGAGAACGTGGTGTCGTAGGTCCTCGTGTCGAGGTCGAAGTTCTTCTCGAGATTGGTCGAATGACACTCCGCGCACATGAAGTTCCAGTTCTGATACGAACCCGTCCAGTGGAGCGGATCATCCGAGGCGATCCGCTCGTCGGGATACAGATGAAACCAGCGCTGGCCGCCCGCATCGGCCGGCCGCGCATCCCACGCCACGCTCAACGCTTGCAGCCGGCCACCGGGAAACTCGACCAGATACTGCTGGAGCGGATCGACACCGAAAGTGTAGGCCACCGGGTAGTCCAGCAGCCCGCCGTCCGGCCCTTCGGTCCTCACGACGAACGCGTCGCCCTGCCTGAAAAACGTTGAGGTTATTCCGAAATGCGTTAGTGTCGCATCGTCGAAGTCACCGAGCACCGTTCCAGAATCGGGAATCTGCATCGCTAGATCGTGGTGCGACCCTTCCCACAGTCGCAGCTCCGCCTCGTGGCACGCGGCACACGCTGCCCGGCCGACGAACGTCGCGGTCTCGTCGTCGTCGCGAATGTTGGGCGGCCCGGCGCAGGCCGCCATGAGCGAGGTGACGGCCACAACTGACACGAAGCGTGGGCCCAGAGGCTTCGTCATGTCACTTCACGTTCGACGACCGCCGGACCGTGGGCGCGCGCCCCAGGCGGTTGTCGGCAGCTACCGGGCCTCTAGCGTCATCGGCCGCCCGCCGTCGTCTCGTTCGCCTCACGACGCTTGGCACGCTCGACCATCCCGCGCACATCGGCGAGCAGTTCCTTGGCGTCGTAGACGATGCCGTCCTTGATCGTGTAGCGGACGCCGCCGACGCGCTCGGCCAGGCCGGTCTCGTCGTTCAACCGTTCGGCGCCGGTACCGTAGAGCACCTGGAAGTTCTCGAGCGGGTTCTCGTCGACGATGACCAGGTCGGCCAGCAGCCCCGGCCGGATGATGCCGTACTCGATCGGGATCCCCTTCGGCTCGTGTAGCGTTTCGGCGCCGTTCAGCGTCGCCGAGCGGACGACCTCGAGCGGATGGAAGCCGGCCTCCTGCAGCAACTCGAACTCGCGAATGTAGCCGAAGCCGTACAGCTTGTAGATGAAGCCCGAGTCGGACCCGGTCGTCACGCGGCCGCCCTGATTCTTGAAGTCGTTCAGGAACGACATCCAGACCTGGTAGAAGTTCTTCCAGGCGACCTCGTCGTGCGTCGTCCAGTAGTACCAGTAGGCGCCGTGGTTCACCCGGCTCGGCTCGAAGAACTCCCACTGCGACGGCAGCGTGTAGTCGGCGTGCCAATCGGCGTTCTTCGCCCGCATGACGTCGCGCCCGGCTTCGTAGATCGTCATCGTCGGGTCGAGCGTCGTGCCCAGCTCGAGGAACTCGTCGATGAGCGCCTGCCATTCGTCGCTGCCGCGGGGGTAGATCTGGTTCCAGAGGCGCGCGACCTGGCCGAACCGATCCTGCTCGTTGCTCTGGTTCTGTCCAGCCGGCCAGTCCTGAACGGTGTAGTCCTTGAGCAGCGCCTCGAAGAGCCCGTAGTAGTGGGTGACCGTGCCCAGGCCGAGCCGCGCCGCGTCGATCGCATTCATGCGGGCGACGCCGTTCTGGCCCAGATGCGCCATCGACCCCATGCCGTGCTGTTCGGCTTCGTCGATCAGCGCTTCCATGATCGAGGGGTCGTAGCTCCCGAGCTTCAGCCCTTCCACGCCCTTGGCTGCGGCCCAACGCACCCATTCGCGCGCCGCCTCGGGCGTGCGGATCGACCCGCCGTCCCAGCCGTCACCGGTGCCCGGCCGGCCGTAGGCGACGATCCGTGGCGCGACGATCTCGTTACGCGCGCTGCGATCGCGCTCGCTAAGCACCCAATCGCGCGCGCCGGCGCCGGCGTCGCGCACCGTGGTGACGCCGTGGCCCATCCAGAGCTTGTAGGTGTACTCCGCCTCCGGCGCCTTCGGCACGCCGCCGATATGCGTGTGCAGGTCGACGAAGCCGGGCATGACGTACATTCCCTCGGCGTCGATCTCGCGCGTGGCGTCCTGCGGCCTGCGCTCGTCGTCGATCGGCGAACCCGGCGTCCCGACGCCGCGCACCTCGGCGATCCGGTTCCCTTCGACGACGAGATCCATCGGACCCTGCGGAGGCGCGCCGGCACCGTCGATCACAATCGCACCGCGGATGATGAGCCGCTCGAACGGCCCCTCCCCCTGATCGCCACGGTCGGGCGCCGGAATCATCTGGCCGGCCTCCTGCGCCAACGCGCCGGTTCCGACCGCCAAGCCGACGACAACCGCGCCGGCGACGAGCCACTTACTCACGTTCATGACGTCTCCCTCTATCAAGGTTTCAACGTATCAACCGATCAGCCGCCTTCCAGGGCTGAGAGAATCTGAATCTGGTCGCCGCTCCGGGTCGGCGTCGTCAACTCCTCAGGGCGCAACTGCCGGCCGTTGAGAAAGACCGCCATCACCGGGTTCAACTCGTGCTCGGGCCGCCAGACCAGCGGGGCCAACTCGCCGTGCCGGTCGGTCAAGGCGCGGAGCGCCGCGCCGACGGTCTCCCCTTCCAGTTCCAGCTCCACCGCCTCCACGCCGCCGATGCGCTCGGCGAAGAGCGCCGGGAAGGCAACGGTCACGCTCACAGCGCGGCGATCTCCGGCTCGAAGACCTCCCAGACCTTCTGCTGCAACTCGGCGAGGAAGTCGCGCGTGATGAAGGACGGCGTCTTGACCTTCGGATTCGGCGCGTCGACCGCCTCCGCGGGCAGCGTGTACTCGTCGAGCCCGTAGCCCTGCTTACGCTCGATCGCCAGGCCGCGCAGGTAGGCGCGGCGCACCGCGGCCAGGAGATCCTCGAGCGGGATGTCGATGCCGCCCTCGACCTGTACCGCCCCGATCGCCATCTTCTGCCCCATGCCGGCGAACTTGCAGGTGCCCAACAGATCGTCGCGCACCTGGTAGAGGCCCTTCTGGGTGATCGCCTTCACCCAGTAGTCCATCGACGTGTCGCCTTCCATGACCAGGCTCATGAAGGTGCCCATCGTCATATGGCCGCCGGCAATCGCCCACGGGTAGCCCGGGTTCGTCTCGGGCAGATAGGCCGGCAGTTCGAGGCCCTTCACGTGCATCGCGTAGCCGGTCTCGCCGGTCTTGACCGACAGCCGCTTGACGCCCTGCCCCACCTCGGGCATCGTCCCGCGCCCGGCGCCCTCGATCAGTTCGCGGATCTTCTCGAAGTCGCCGAACGTGGCACCGTTCAGAAGCGGCGCGTCGGGATGACGGCCGTTGTAGTCGAGGACGTAGCCGACCGTCGAGCCGCACGAGATCGCGTCCATGCCGAGGTTGTCGACGAGCTGCACGAGCTGCCAGGCCTGCTCGGCGTCGTGCACGCCGAGGTTCGTCGCCAGCAGGTTGAGCGGCTCGTAGTCGAACTTGGCCCGGAACGCGCCGCGCGAGCCGTCGTCCTTCTTCTCGTAGATGTTCTTGTGGCAGCTGATGCCGCAGCGGTAACACGACTCGGCCTTGATGACGAAGTCGTCCTCGAGATTCTCCCGGAACAGCCGATCCACCGAGCCGTCGGCCTTCGGACGGAAGTTGTCGTGCGGCACGGCGTGAAACTTCTCGAGGATCGGAAAATTCGACCAGGTGCCGCCCAGCCCGCCCTTGTCGGCCTCGCGGAACTTGACCGAGCCCGGGCCGGTCGAGATCTTCTTGTTGATCTCCTTCACCTCGGGCGCCAGCTTCGTCCGCTTGTCCGGCGATTGCGCCACGAGCGCGATGAGATTCTTCGAACCCATGACGGTGCCCATGCCGCCGCGGCCCGCGAACCGGCACTTGTCGTCGCCCGACTTCAGCTCGTTCTCGGTGCTGAGCGCCACGGCGGCGAAGAAGCAGGACTCGTATGCCTCGCCCGCCGGGCCGATGGCGGCGAAGTGCGCGTCGGCGTAGTCCTTCCGGAGCGCCATGATCTTGTCGTGGGTGTCGAGCCCGAGGAGCGCATCGGCCGGCTTCAACGTGAGCCGCGGGCCGTCGTCGCCCGTCTGGATGACGATCATCAACGGCCGGCTCGCCTGGCCTTCGACGACGATCTCGTCGAGCCCGGTCCACTTCATCTTCGAACCGAACTTTCCGCTGGACGCCGACCAGATGGCGGCCGGGAGTCCGGAGTCCGAGTGCTTCAGCGGACTGAACGCCGAGAAGTACGTCCGGAGGCCGGTCATGACGTTGGTGCCGGTGAGGATCCCGGTGTTGATGATGAGCGGATTATCCGGCGCGAGCGCATCGCTGACGTCGCGCGCCATCAGCATCTGAAACGATCGGCCGAAGCCGCCGAGGACGTCCTCGAAATTGGCGCACGGCACTTCCTCGACCGCGATCGATTCGGCGGCGAGATCGATCATCGCGCGCGTGTAGAGCACCTTCGCGGGGTCGACGTTCGAGCCGTCGCCGCTATTCAGGTTTCGCATCGTCGAATGGGGTCTTGTGACGCGCGCGGTGTGCGGGCGCGGATGCCGGAATTATACCGCTCCGGCCGGCTTCACTTCGGCCGGACCAGCCGCGCCAGCAGATCGGCCTTGAAGGCCGGGGTGACGTCGTGGCAGTAGCGAACTCGGCGCGCCGTCGCCAGCGCTTCGGCGACGACGAGACAGGCTTGTCGGGCGCGGCCTCACCCATCGACGGCACCTTCACGTCGTCTGGCGCGGTCTGGATCGCCGCGGGCAGGTCGTCGCACGTGAGCCAGGCCGGCGATGTGAGATAGGCGACGGCCAGCGTGTCGAACGGATAGAACCCCTCGACGCCGAAGCGGCTCTCCCACCATTCGAGCCAGCCCGACGCCGGGCCGGCCAGCCAGCGGGTCGCCTCACCACCCTGGGCGAGGCGGTCCATGTCGGCTTGGGTCAGGACGACCTTCGACGAGATCTCGAACGGCGCAAGCACGATCTCGACCTCCGCGTCGAGCAGGAGCTGGAATGCGGACACGTCCAACTCGAAGTTCAGATCCATGAGCGGCTCGCTGCGCGTCGTCTCGGCAACGAACCGCTGTCCCGGACGTCGCCCGGCGACGGCGACCACACGGTCGATCCGGTCGACGAGCTCGGGATGGTTCCGTACGACGGTGGCGACCGTCGTCACCGGACCGAGTGCCAGAATGGTGAGCGGCGCGGCGCGAAGCGCCGAGGCCAGCGCGCGCGACGCATCGGTCGCTCGACCGAGTTCGTCGCCGCTCTCGGCGCCGCGATGGACGACCATGCCGGCAGGTCCGAACCGTTCCATCACATCCCGGGCAATGCGCAGTGTCTCGTCGATCCCGGCGTTGCCGAACGTCGCGCTGACACCGCGGACGTCGAGTTCGGGCGAGTGGAAGGCCTGGGCGAGCGCGAGGCCCTCGTCGTTGATCACCAGGCAGTACCCGCCGGCCGCCGAGGGATCGACGTCAATCCAGACCGGAATCGGCTCGGTTGGCTGCGCCGATGCGGCGCTAGAGACGAGCGCCAGGACAGCGACCAGCACTACGCTACAAGCGGAAGCGCAGCCCCTAGGGGCTGTGGCATCGCAGGGCTCAAGCCCTGCGCTACGTGACATAGAGGCTCGCAAACGCTTCGGCCGAGAGCGGCGCCCCGGTGCAGCGCTCGGTCAACTCGTGCCAGGGATAGCGGTTGCCGGGTGCGAACACCTCGTCGCGAAGGTAGCGGCCGGCGTCGGCGCGGTCGTAGAAACAGGTCGCCGCCGGATCGGTGCCATCACCCAGCGTGTCGGCCAGACGCCGACGCAGCTGGGTCCCGAACAGATCGCCCATCACGTAGCTCTGGTAGTACGCCGGATAGACGGCGATGTGGACCTTCGCGGCGTAGTCGGGCGCGATCCGATCGGGCGGCGGCAGCAGCTGGTAGCGCTGCTTCAACTCCCACCAGAGCGCGCCCAGGTCGCCGTCGTGTCCGGCGTACATCGCATGCTCGAAGCGCACGACCACCTGGGCCCACCGGCTGAAGATCAACTTCTCGGCCGCGAGGCTGCGTCGTGCTGCTTCGACGAGCCGCGTGGCTTCGCCGACCGCCGCCCCCAGCCCTCGGACGAGGAACTCCTCGTTCTTCGCCATCGACCCCATCATCATCGCGATCCCCTCGGTGGTGATCGCGCTCGAGGCCTCCTTCAGCACGAACGGCAGCGCGGCGTCGAGATGGACGTCGTACACGGCGTGGCCGAGCTCGTGCAGCAGCGTGTCCATCCAGCGGGTGCTCGGCTTCAGGTTGCACAGGATCCGGACGTCGCCCGCGCGGTCGAGGTCGACGGAGAACGCGTGCGGGCTCTTGGTGTCGCGCTCGTAGAGATCGCTGCGTGCCAGGACCGCCTCGACCGGCATCCCCAGGCTGGCGTAGTACCCACGCGCGACCTCGATCAGGTCACGATCTCGAAAAACGGCGTCGAGGCCGGACTCGCCTTCGCCGATCGCTTCTTGAAAGAAGAGATCGCCGAAATGCCAGGGGCGAAGCGCCGCTGGCTCGAGACCGAACCGCTCGGCCTGGCGCGTGTCGAGTTCGGCCTTGAGTGCGGCGAACGGGCTGCGCGTCAGGTCGTCCAGATCGTCGAACAACCGGAGCAGCGCATCGGCGTCGATCTCCTGCAGGTCGAGCGCCATGGCGAAGTAGTTCGCGTAGCCCAGTTCGCGAGCGATGGTGTTGCGGAGCTCGACGACCTCGCGCACGCGATCGGCCACCTGGGCGCCGACCGCCATGTAGCTCTTCCATGCCGCCTCGACCGCGCGGCTCTCGCGAGACTCGCTCAGCACCTCGCGCACCTCGTTCTCGGTGAGCGACCGTCCGTCGACTGTGCTCCGATGCGTGTTGAAGGTCTGCTCGATCGAGTTCTCGATCTCCACGATCCGCTTCTGGCGCGCGGGGTCAGCCTGCCGGCCGAGGCAGGTGCGGTAGAGCACGTCCACCTGGCGGCGCAGCACCGGATCGTCGAGTCCCGCATCGCGAAAGCGCACGAGGTCGGCGAAGACCGCACGGTCGCTCTGCAGCTCGATGATCGCCGCCTCGGCGCGCGCCTTGCGCCCGAACGCCGCGTCCGAGCCGGTCACGTTGGCGTCCCACCAGGCGTACGAGCTTTCCAGGTGAAGCGGGCGGTACCGGTCGAGATAGTTCGCGATAAACGCGGTGACGGCGCGCGCGTCGGCGGTCTTAGTCATGCGTCGTGGCCCACGTGATCCCGCAGGACGTCGAGCAGGGCGGCCACGTCCGACGCGTCGTTGTAGACGTGGGGTGACACGCGGATCGCGCTGCCCCGCAGCGAGACCGACACCTTCCGCGCTTGCAGTTGCCGCTTGACCGCCTCGAGGTCGACGCGCGCCGGCGCGTGCAGACCGAAGAGATGCCCGGCTCGCCACTCGTCGCTCTCGACGCCGAATCCGAGGTCGCGCACCGCATCGAACAGATCGGTCGTGATCGCGTGGCAGTAGGCCTGGACGTCCTGGAGATCCCACGCGAGCACCTGCTCCAGAGCGGCGAGCAGCATCGGCATCAGGACGAAGTTCGACCGCTCCCCCACGTCGTAGCGCAGCGCGCCCGGATGATAGTCGTCCTGGTAGTCGATGAGGCGACGGAAGTCGTCGCTGCCCCGGCGGGCGGCCCAGCCTTCCTCGAGCGGGATGCCGCCGTCGAAGCGGGGCCCGTAATACGCGAGCCCGACCGAGTACGGGCCGAGTAGCCACTTGTAGCCGGCGCAGACCAGCGCGTCGGGTTGCACGCGGGCCACGTCGAACGGCATCGCCCCGACGGCCTGCGTGCCGTCGACGACAAAGGCCGCGTCGCAGTCGCGCGCCCGCGCGCCGATCGCTTCGAGATCGAAACAGGTGCCGTCGGTCCAGTGCACTGGCGCCGAGGCCACGACGACCGTCTCCGAATCGACGGCCTCGATGACGCGCGTCGTCCATTCTTCCCCGCGCTGGACGTGCTCGGGCGGCGTCACCGTGCGCAGATCGACCCCGTGGCGGCGCGCCGCCTCGCGCCAGGCGTAGACGTTGCTCGGAAACTGCCCGTCGGCGACGACGATGTTCTGCCCCCGCGCGAACGCCAGGTTGCGCGCCACCGTCGCGATTCCGTAGGAGGCTGCCGGGACGATGGCGACGCGCTCGGGCGCTGACGCGCCGATGAGCCGCGCGAAGAGCTGCCGGACCGTCTCGTTGTCCCGGAAGAAGTCGTCGGCGTGGATGCCGCTCGGCGCCGCCTTCCGCATGATGCCGCCGATGCCGGCTTCGACGACCGTCTTCGGCGTCGGCGACATGTAGGCGCAGTTCAGATAGTGCTCGCCGTCGGGCAGTGAGAAGAGGTGCTTCTGGTTGGTCAGCACGGTGCGTCGTCGTCCATCATAGTAACTGACGCTCACGTGCGACGCGGCGCGGCGGTCGCTACGGCGATACCGACAATGACCACGCCCGCGCCGGCGAGCGATTGACCGGCGAGCGTTTCGCCGAGCAGGAGATAGCCCAGGAGCAACGCCGCGACCGGAAAGGTGTAGGTCACGAATGCCAACGTGCTGACCGCGACCTGTTTCAGGAGCGTGTAAAAGATGACGAACGCGGCCACGGAGCCGAACAGGCCCAGGTAGACGACGCTACCCACGGCGGTGGGAGTCCAGACGACCCCGGACGGATCCTCCGTCATCCACGACATGGTGAAGAGCCCCACCGACGCGTAGGTCATCGGCAACGCCGTGAGGGTGTAAGGGTGCAGGTGCCCGCCCCACCGTTTGATGGCGACGTTGCTGACCGCGGCCGCAAGCGGCGACAGCAACGTCACGCCGGCGGCCGTCACAGCGAGCGGATGCGCCATCTGGAGATCGTCTCGGAAGATGAGCGCCACGCCGGCGAATCCGACCACCATCCCGACCAGACGCCGGCCGGTCACTCGCTCGCCGGCGATAACGAGGTGCGCGAGCAGCATCACGAAGAACGGATTGGTCGCAAACAGCACCGCGCTCAAACCCGACGGAATGTACTGCTCGCCCCAGTAGACCGCGCCGTACGACAGGCCGATGCCGATCAGTCCGTGGGCCAGCAGCGCCAGATGGGTCCGCGCGCGGCGCGGAATCGCGACACCCTGTGCCCAGCTCAGACCGAACAGGACGGCCGCCGCGAGAGCGAACCGAAACCCCGCCCCGTGGAACGGCGGCAGCGTTTCGAGGCCGATCTTGATGACCGGCCAGGTCGAGCCCCAGATGAGACAGAGCGCGACGACGAGGACAACACGGATGGGAACGGACATGACCTAGTCGGCGATCGGGAGTAGTGCAGAACGCCCGGGCTGGAGCCGAGAACCTCTCCGAGAACGCAACCCACCGTGCTGAAGGTCGAACTCCATACGCATGCGGCCGGCGACCCCGAAGACGCGATTCCGTACGGGCCGACCGAACTCATCGACCGCGCCGCGGCGCTCGGGTACGACGCCGTGGCGTTGACGCTGCACAACCGGTAGCTCGACCTGGCCGACCTCGCGACGCACCCGTTCTTCCCGATCAGCCACTGTCTGCGGGACCGGATGGATCGCCACGCCGCCGTCATCGACGCCGTGGAGGTCAGCTACTTTCACACGCCGCTCATCGACTTCAACGGCGCGGCGCGGCGGTAGGCTCACGCCCACGACAAGCCCCTGGTCGGATCGTCCGACGTGCACCGGCTCTGCCAACTCGGACGCACCTATTCGCTGGTGGATGCGGTACCGACGCCAGACGCGATCTGCGCGGCGATCCGCGCGGGGCGCGTGGAGGTACGAGCGCGCCCGGTGTCGCTCGTTCGGATCGCCGCGCTGCTCGCCGCGATCAGTATCCGCAACTTCACCACGCGCCTCCGCCCCGCGGCAGACGCAGCCGAACACGACGCCGACCCACCGGATGCCTCGCGCCGCGGAATCGTCAGCAGCTGAGCATCCGATCGGCCACCTCCTTCATACACTTCGCGGCGACCATGGCGGTGACGCCGTTGAGATCCCGTACCGGGTTGTACTCCACGATGTCGGCACCGACGATCGGCACCTGGATCGCCTGGATCACCTTCAGCACGTCCCGAACGCTGACGCCGCCCGGCTCGTGATGCGAGAGACCGGGCGCGAAGGCCGGATCGAGCACGTCGAGGTCCAGCGAGAGGTAGAGCGGCACCTCGAGTGAGGCCAACACGTCGGCAGGCCAGTCCGCCGCCGTCACCACCTCGACGCCGAACCGCTCGGCCTGGTCGCGCTGATGCGGCGTCATCGTCCGGATCCCCAGCTGCACCAGCCGGGACGCCAGATTCGCCTCCATGATCCGCGCGAACGGACAGGCATGGGACAGCTTGTCGCCCTCGAGTTCGTCGTAGAGATCGGGGTGCGCGTCGAGGTGGAGAATCGTCAGCCGGTCGTAGCGTCCGGCGAACGCGCGAACCACGGGATACGTGATCGCGTGGTCACCGCCGAGAATGAGCAGGCGGTCACCGCTTTCCAGCAGCTCGGCCACCCCCCGCTCGATCGCCCCGAACGCCGCGGCGCCGGTCGGCAGCTGAAGGTCGCCGGCATCCCGGAATCGGTCCTCGGCACCGAGGTCGCGACCCGCTTCAGTCGCCAGATTCGCCGACGGCGAGTGCAGCGCCTCGCGGATCTTGGGCGGCGCCTCGGCCGGCCCGCGCAGAAATGACGAGCTTTCGTCGAACGGGATGCCGACCAGCGTGACGTTGGGAGATGTCGGGTTCATCTGAACTCTTCGGCTGGATGAGGGTCGCGCCGGCACGGAAGAGTTGATCGCGCGGGCCGAAGGCGGAATTATAGCCGACACAGAGACACCGCCATGCCGGCGGAGGGAGGCCCCATGCAACATTCGACGAGGTACACGCCCCAGAATTGGTCGCGCCGCCGGTTCCTGGCATCTGCCGGCACGGCGCCGGTCGCCGGTCTCCTGGCCACCGGCTGCGCGCCGCCCGCGCCGGCGCCGGCCGAGACCGCCGAAGCCGTCGACGTCTATGGCCGCCTGGGCGTCCAGCCGTTCATCAACGCGGCCGGCACCTACACCGCGCTGACCGCCTCGCTGGTCCCGGCCGAGGTGCGCACCGCCATGGCCGCGGCGTCACAGCAGTACGTCGCGCTCGCCGAGCTGCACGCCGCTGCCGGGGGCCGGATCGCCGGACTGGTCGGCGCGGAAGCCGCCCTCGTCACCTCGGGTGCGGCGGCCGCGCTGACCCAGGCGACGGCGGCCTGCGTCTGCGGCACCGATCAGGACGCGATCCGCCAGGTGCCCGACACGACCGGTCTCAAGAACCAGGTCGTGATCCAGCGGTCGCACCGATTCGGCTACGACCACGCCATCCGTAACGTCGGGATCGAACTGGTCGAGGTGGAGACGCGCGCCGAGCTGGAAGCCGCGATCGGCGACGACACGGCGATGCTCTTCTACCTGAACTCAGCGACCAATCAGGGGCAGATTTCCCGCGAGGAGTTCGCCGAGGTCGGTCAGACCGCCGGCGTCCCGACCCTGATCGACGCGGCGGCCGACGTGCCGCCCGTCGATAACCTACGCACATTCACGCGGATGGGCTTCTCGCTCGTCGCGTTCAGCGGCGGCAAGGGCCTGCGCGGGCCGCAGTGCTCGGGCCTGCTGCTAGGCCGCCGCGATCTCGTAGACGCGGCATATCTGAACGGCTCACCCCACGGGAATTCGATCGCGCGCATCGCCAAGGTCGGCAAGGAGGAGATCGTCGGCCTGACGCGCGCCGTCGAGCTGTACGTCGAGAAGGATCACGAAGCCGAGTGGGCCGACTGGGAAGCACGCGTCCAGGCGATCGTCGACGCGGTCGCCGGCATCCCCAGCGTCGAAGCCGAGCAGTTCGTCCCGGAGCTGGCCAACATGGTGCCGCACGCCGGCATCACCTGGGATCCGGAGCGGATCCCGCTGATGCGTAGCGACGTCGCCGAGGCGCTGCGCGACGGCGAGCCGCGGATCGAGCCACGGCCGGGTCCCGCCGACGCGCCCCGGCTCGACATCGGCGTCTGGATGATGCAGCCGGGCGATCACGAGGTGGTCGCCGCACGCATCGCCGAGATCCTGTCCGCGGCAGCGGCGTAGGGCCGGGCAAGGTGGCGCGGTGAAGGCTGGTGGCCCGCGCCACCACCGTGGAGATGGGGCGCGCCACCATACTCTAGGGCGTCCAGGGGGTGCCGGCGCGGCCGTTCAGGTCCCAGACGATCCGCCCGGCGCGCACGGTCAACTCCGCCTCGAGCTTCCGGCTGCCCTGCATCGTCTGACCGCCGACGTCGAGGAACCCGAACTCGCCTTCCCGCACGGCGATGACCGCGACGTCGGCTTCGGCGCCGACGCTCAGGTGGCCGATGTCGTCGCGGTGAATCGCCTGTGCCGCCGCCCAGGTCGACTTGGCCACGACGTCGGGCAGCGACATCCCGATGTTCAGGAACTTCGACCCCACGTTGAGCATGTCCTTCATTCCGCCGTTCATGCTACCGATGTGGAGGTCGGTGCTGATCGTGTCTGGCGGGAACGCCTGCTGCATCGCCGGCACCGCCTGACTGAACCTGAAGCTGCCGCCACCGTGCCCGACGTCGAAGACGATGCCTCGCGCGCGCGCGTCGGCCAGGTAGGGCTTCAGACGGCCCTCGTCATCGACGATCGCCTCGCGTCCACCCACCTGCGCGTAGGCGTGCGTGAAGATGTCGCCCGGCCGGAGGTGGTCGAGGAACAGCTCCTGGAGCGGCAGGTCCGGCTCCTGGCGGCCGAAATCGACCGCGACGGGGATCCCGGCCAGGTTGCCCGCCTCGACCGCGCGGTCCACCGGCTCCCACTCGTTGCCGATGTAGTGCGCGACCTTGACGCCGACGATGATGTCGGAGAACTGCGCCGCGCGCTGCGCCGTCAGCTTCGGGTCCATGTCGCTGACATCCTGCTCGATCGGCCCACCCTTCATCCCGCGACCGACGATGTTGAGGAACGCGAGGACCCGCGTCTGGGAGCGGTCGATCACCTGCTCCTTGAACTGGACGAAGTCGCGCCAGCCGGCATCACCCAGGTCGATGACCGTCGTCACGCCGGACCTGAACGTGAAGCCGTCGGGTTGCACCGCGCTGTAGCCGTCGCTGTAGGCCTGATCCGGCTGCGTGCCCCAGAAAACGTGCGCGTGCAGATCGATCAGCCCCGGCGCCACGACGAGGCCGGTCGCGTCGACGACCGTCTCGGCCCGTGCCGGGTCGATCCCGGCCGCGACTTCCGCGATGACGCCGTCGGCGATTCCGACGTCCATGACGGCATCGATGCCGTTGCGCGGGTCGATGACGCGACCGCCCTGGATCAGCAGGTCGAGCGACTGGGCGTAGGCCCCGGTCGCACCGGCGAGTAACACGAAGACGGGAATCGCAGCAAATCGAGCGCGCATGAAACCTCCTGGGAAACGGGTGACCCTCGGGCCCCGATTCTACGCCCGGCCGGTCCTGAACGCCATGCCTCGGGCCAGATGCTATCGTGGTCAGAGGTCGACTCTGCCGATGCGCCCAGCCATCCTCGCCCTCGCCGTCCTCGCGCTCGCCGTCCTGACCGGCTCCTGGCAGCGGAGCCCGCCGGCGCGCAGGAGGTGCTGACCGTCGCGGAGCGGGACGCGGTCCGGCAGATCGGGACTCGGGTGGAAGGACGCATCGTCTGGTCGTCAAACCGCGGCGGGAATCACGACCTGTACCTCGTGGACCTGGCGACAGGCGAGACCCACCAGCTAACCGATCATCCTTCGGTCGACTTCTTTTCGCGCTTCTCACCCGACGGGCAACAGATCTCGTTCCTGCGCAGCCGACGACCGTACGTGTCGTTCCGGGAACGGACCGGCTGGGACCTGTACATCATGGATGCCGATGGCGGCCGGCAGCGCCGCCTGGCACGGCGCGCGTATCACGCCACGTGGACGCCCGACGGCTCGGGCCGGGTCTTCGAGCGCCGCGGACGGATCGTCCGGTACGACCTCGCCACGGGCGAGGAAACGCTCGTGCACGGCGGACGGGGCGCGCCAATCAAGGGACGCCTCGAAGAACCCGAGATGCTGACCGACTCGCTCATGAGTGTCGCCGTGCGCCGGGTGCCACGCGAGACCGTCGGCGTCATCGATCTCGCGGCCGGCGTCTACACGCCGATGTCGACCGACAGCGACTGCCAGATCACGTGGATTCCCGGCCAGCGCCACGTCGTCTGGATCGCCGGCCAGGGGCACGGCGGCACGCGCGTCGAGCACCGGCGGCTGGGCGACGCCGCGCCAGAGGTACTGATCGATCTGCCGTTGGAGTACAGCCACGAATACTTCCCGCACGTGACCGCTGACGGCCAGTGGCTGATCTGGGGCGCGGCCGCCGAAGGACACGAGCGCGACCTCGCCGACTACGAACTCTTCGTCTGGAAGATCGGCGAGCCCTGGGACTCGGCACTGCGACTCACCCACTCACCGGCCAACGATCAGTGGCCCGATTTATGGGTCGCGCCACCGTCGACCGATGCCGCGCCCCGGTCGGCGGTCAGATAGACCACGAGACCGACCCCGGCGCAGGCCAGCCCGGTCGGCGGCGGGACGCTCCACGCCGCGGTCGCCGGCCCGAGAAAACTCTCCCAGCCGAGCGCGAGGTGCGGCAGCCACACGGCGGTCGCCACCAGCATCGACGCGAGCGCGGCGCGTTCACCTCCTCGCCGGCGGTAGAGGCCCATCGTGAGCGGCACGACGAGCGCGACCAACCCCACCTCGTAGGCGCTCTCGAGCAGTTCGTAGGCGTCGCCCCCGATGTAGGCCAGCACCAGACTTCCCGCGGTGACGCCAACGACCGCCGCCCGGTTCAGCGCCAGCGGGGAGAAGCGCCGCCCCGGCAGGCGCGGCAGCAGGTTCTGCGCCAGGACGCTCGATGGCGCCAGGATGCCCGAGTCGATCGTCGAGAGCACCGCCGAGGTGACGGCGAGCACGAAGATGAGCGTCAGCCAGGGATCGAGGACCAGTTGCGCGATGAGCGGGATGATCGCGCGCGCCCCGGCATCAGGCGCGATCAGATTCGCGGCCAGTCCGATGAGCGGCGGGAGGCAGCCGATGACGAGATAGGCGATGCCCGCCACCCAGCAGGCGCGCGCGGCGACGCCGGCCGACTTCGCCGCGAAGAAGCGCTGCGTGAGGTCCTGGCCGGGAATGTTCCCGAGCGAGCCAGCGGCCAGCACGCCGAGCCACCCGACGAACAGCGCCATCGATTCGGTCGGCACGGCGTCGAGCATCTCCGGCGGCACCTCCTCGAGGACGCGGCTCCAGCCGGCGCCGGCACTGCCGGCGCCGAGCGTGGTCAGGACGTTCCACGCCACCAGAACCAGACCGAGCACCAGCAGTCCGGTCTGCACGCAGTCGGTCATCGTCACCGACCACATCCCGCCGACGAGCGTGTAGCTCATGCCGACGAGCGCCACGAGCGCGATACCCGTCCCGAGGGGAATCCCGAAGAACAGTTCGAGAATGCCGGCGAGCGCCACGAACTGCGCGGCGATCCAGCCGAAGTATCCCGGCACCATGATGGCGCTGCAGACAATCTCGGCCCGCGGGCCGAACCGCCGCCCGAAGTAGTCGGGCAAGGTGAGCAGCCGCATCCGCCAGAGCGGCTTGGCATAGAACCAGCCGGCCAGCAGCAGGCAGAGGCCGGCGCCGAACGGGTCGAGCGCGGCCTTGACCATCCCCTCGGCGCGAATCTCGTCGGTCGCGGTGAGCAGTGTGCCCGCGCCGAACCAGGTGGCAAACAGCGTTGGGGCGGCGAGCCAGAGGCCGAGCCGACGGCCAGCGACGAGGTAGTCCTCGGTGTCGTGGATCCGCCCCCGTGCCCAGAGGCCGATCGCGAACATCACGGCCACGTAGACGATCAGGGCGATGGCCAGCAACGTGGTCATGGCATCATCAAGATCAGCATCCGGGAGAACCCGACTACGGTCGGAATAGGCACGGGACGGGATCGCGGGACTGAAGTCCCGCGCCACAGCATCGTCCTAAAACACGTCGAGGTCCTGGCCGCTGACCAACGGTCCTTCGTAGCCAGCCTCGCGAACCTCCTCGACTAGCTCCTCGTCGCTGACCCCGAAGTACAACTGATGGTAGAGCACCAGCGTGCCTGGTCGAACCGCGTTTGCGATCCGCGCGACCTGCGCGGGAGAGCTATGCGCGGCGCGATGGTACGCCTGCCAATCCTCGGTCCGGCGCACGAGACCGCGTTCAGAGAAGATCTCGTGGACGAGAATATCGGCGTCCTGCGCATGCTCGATGGCGCTGTCGCAGTAGGTCGTATCGCCCGACACGACGACGACGCGATCGGCCGTCTCGAACCGGTAGCCGTACGCAGCCTGGCCGTCGTGGCAGACGGGGAACCCGACCACTCGCACCCGCTCGTCCTCGAACCGGAGCGTGCCGTCGATCTCGTGAACCTCGGGCACGTAGCCGCGCGTCACGATCGGCTGCGAGCCCTCGTTGCGCATCCGGATATCCTCGGCGAACGCCGTCTGGAGCCCCGCCGTCATCGCCGCGAGCCCGCGCGGCCCGTAGGCCGTCACGCCATCCTCGCGGCGCCACCAGAGGGCCCAGAGCAGATCGGCGTAGTCGAGCACGTGATCGCTATGCAGGTGGGTCAGGAACAGCCGTGTCGGCCAGGCCAGGGCCTCCACGCCACGCTGCGCCGCTTCGACCGTTCGAAGATAGGCACCCGGCCCGAGGTCGACGAGGTAGGCGACACCGCCGGTGACGATCGCGACCGACGCGCCGACCTTCGCGGCGTCTAGGAATGGCGTGCCAGTTCCGAGGAGGATCACCTGCGTTCGGTCGGGGTCGACCGGCAGCGGCGTCCGGTCACCGGCCGGCGCCTGGGCCGACGTTGGCCCGAGCCCTGACGCCATCGCGACCAGGGCGCAGGCCGCCGCCAGCCGTCTCACGATCCGGACGGCACGGCCTCGGTGCGTGCCGGTGGCCCGCTCTGGTTGACCGGGACAAGACAGGCTCATGTACATTCTTCGTTCCTATGAATCGATTGGCGGCCGACAGGTAGAGTATAATGGCGCGCTTCAAGGCAATCCGCCGCGAATAACGGGTCGGAACCCGTTCCGAGGAGGCATCCATGCGGAAGCAGGCGTGGCTGGCAATGGTCGGCATGCTCGTGGCCGGTGTTGTCGGCGTCGCTCAATCGGACGAGATCGCGAATGCGGAGGACTTCGACGCGGCCATGAAGGACGTCGGCAAGAATTTCGAGGCCGTGCGATCGGGGATGGAGGCACGCGACGGTGCAGCGGTCACCGGCGGAACAGAGAATCTCGTCGCGATCTTCGGGCGCGTGGAAGCGTTCTTCGAGGCGCGTGAACTCGAGGCCGGCATCACCGCGGCCGGCGAGGCCAAACAGGCGGCCTCCGACATCGTCTCGGCGCTCGAGAACCAGGCGTTCGACCAGCTGGCGGGCGCCCGCGATCGGCTCGGCGGGACCTGCCGCTCGTGCCACACCGAGTATCGCGAACAGATCGAGAGTGGGGGCTACAAGTTCAAGGACGGCGTCCTCTAGCGAGCGCTTGGGCATCGCTGGTGACGGCGGCCTCTTTGGAACAAGACTTCGAAGAAGCCGTCGCGCCGGACAATCCCGACCAGCTCGCGGTTCCGCGCGGCTACCAGCGTGAGCTCGAGCACGCTCCCCTGCCGACTGCTGTGACGTGGGTGGCGAACAGCATGCCGAGGCCGGTGCTATCCAGCAGCGGCACTGCATCGAGATTCAGCGCGATTCGACGCCGCGCCTATCGCCGTAGGCGCCGCGCTCCGATGGGACCGTCAACAGATTGAAGCACGAGTTGCAGAACACGATTGGAGAGAAAATGAAGACCGACAGCAAGTGCCCGGTGTTGGGCGGAGCTCACAGTCACACGGCGGTTGGGACCACATCGAACCAACACTGGTGGCCGAACCAGTTGAACCTGAAGATGCTCCGCCAGAACTCTCCCCTGTCAGATCCGATGGGCGAGACATTCGACTACGCCGAGGAATTCAAGAGCCTCGACCTGGATGCTCTGGCGAAGGATATCGACGCGTTGATGACGACGTCGCAGGACTGGTGGCCGGCCGATTACGGCCACTATGGCCCCCTCTTCATTCGGATGGCGTGGCACAGCGCAGGCACGTATCGCATCGGCGACGGCCGCGGCGGCGCATCCTCCGGCACCATACGCTTTGCGCCCCTCAACAGTTGGCCTGACAACGTGAACCTCGACAAGGCGCGCAGGCTGCTCTGGCCGATCAAGCAGAAGTACGGCCGGAAGATCTCGTGGGCCGACCTGATGATCTTCACCGGCAACCGTGCGCTGGAGTCGATGGGGTTCAAGACGCTCGGTTTCGCCGGTGGGCGCGAGGACGTCTGGGAGCCCGAAGAAGACATCTACTGGGGTTCTGAGACCGAGTGGCTTGCAGACGAGCGCTACACCGGCGACCGGGACCTCGAGAATCCTCTCGGCGCCGTTCAAATGGGCCTGATCTACGTCAATCCGGAGGGGCCGAACGGCACTGCGAGTGCGGTCGCCGCAGGCAGGGATATTCGAGAGACGTTCGGTCGGATGGCGATGAACGACGAGGAGACGGTTGCGCTCATCGCCGGTGGACATACATTCGGCAAAGCCCATGGTGCTGCCAGTCCGGACGGGCATGTCGGTCCGGAACCCGAAGGTGCCGGCATCGCAGAGCAAGGCCTCGGCTGGAAGAGCAGCTATGGCAGCGGCCACGCCGGCGACACGATCAGCAGCGGGTTGGAGGGCGCATGGACCACCGAACCGGCGAAGTGGGACAACAACTACTTCGACAACCTGTTCGGCTACGAATGGGATCTGGTGAAGAGCCCCGCCGGAGCCCAGCAGTGGGTCCCGACTGATCCAGCCGCCGCGAGTGCCGTGCCGGATGCTCACGACCCGTCGAAAAAGCACGCGCCGATCATGTTCACGACGGACCTCGCGCTGAGAATGGACCCGATCTACGCGCCGATCTCGAAGCGCTTCCACGAGAACCCGGACGAGTTCGCGGACGCCTTCGCCAGGGCGTGGTACAAGCTGACGCACCGCGACATGGGACCCCGAACGCGGTGTCTTGGCCCGTTGGTTCCTGCGGAGCCGCAGCTCTGGCAAGACCCGATCCCCGACGCTGCTCATGAATTGATCGGGGAGCGAGATGCCGCGGATCTCAAGGGCAAGATCCTCGCATCGGGACTGTCCATTTCCCAACTGGTCTCGACCGCCTGGGCGTCGGCGGCAACATTCCGTGGGACCGACAAGCGCGGTGGAGCGAATGGGGCGCGCATCCGCCTCGCGCCGCAGAAGGATTGGGCCTCGAACAACCCGGCCGAACTGGGAAAGGTGCTGCCGACGCTGGAGAAGATCCAGACGGGATTCAACACCTCGCAGTCCAACGGGAAGATGGTCTCGCTCGCTGACGTGATCGTTCTGGGCGGGTGTGCAGCTGTCGAGGAAGCTGCGAAGGGGGCTGGGCAGCAGGTCGAGGTGCCCTTCTCGCCGGGGCGCACGGACGCATCGGCCGAGCAAACCGACGTGGACTCATTTGCCGTGCTCGAACCCACCGCAGACGGGTTTCGCAACTACCTCGGAGATGGCCACCGCAGATCGCCGGAAGAGCTGCTGGTCGATCGGGCGCAGAAGCTGACGCTAACCGCTCCTGAGATGACGGTGCTCGTCGGCGGCATGCGCGTCTTGAATGCAAACGTCGGGCAGTCCGCACTTGGCGTCTTCACCAAGCAGCCAGAGAAGTTGACCAACGACTTCTTTGCGAACCTGCTCGACATGAACACGACGTGGCACCCGTCCTCCGCATCCGAGCAGGTCTTCGAGGGACACGATCACAAGACGGGCGACCTCAAGTGGACCGGCACCGCCGTCGACCTCGTCTTCGGTTCGAACTCCCAGCTCCGAGCCATCGCGGAAGTCTATGCGTCTGACGATGCGCAGCAGGCGTTTGTGCGTGACTTTGTGGCTGCGTGGGACAAGGTGATGAATCTTGATCGCTTCGACCTTGCCTGATCTCAGCGAGCGATCACGCCGCAACGGACATCGTCGCGCGCGGGCGCATCCCGGACGCCGGTTCGGGCGTCGTAGAGAAGAAGGCCCCGTTGCGTCCGCCGCTCGGGCGCCAAGGCTGTCATGCAGGGCACGACCCTTTCTCACTACTCGATTCATCGAACGCCTCGGGGAAGGCGCCATGGGCGATGTGTATCGCGCTCGTGACGAACGCCTCGGCCGCACCGTGGCCATCAAGGTGCTCCGCGCCGCACTCAACGCCGATCGAGAACAGTGGGCCCGGTTCCTGCGCGAGGCGCAGGCCGCCTCGGCGCTGCAGTCGTCGAACATCGCCACCATCTACGACATCGGCGAGCAAGACGGCGCCGATCGGCACTGCGAGCTGGCCGTCCGGGGCTTCAAGGACCGGGTCGGAATGGGCGTCAACGACGGCTCGACGACCTACTACATCGCCAGCCTCCACGGCCTCCGTGGCGACGCCGACGCCGCCGTCAAGCACCTCGCGAAGGCGGTCGAGCTGCTCCCGGCCCTCGCGCGGGTGCGCGCCGGGATCGACCCCGACTTCGACCCGGTCCGCGAGGAAGCTGCCTTCAAAGAGCTCATGGCCGAGGCCCCGGCCTCCACGGCCTGAGTCCGGTCGCACCGAATCTGGAAGTTTTCGGGCCATTTCGCAGTTCCACTCCCGCTCCTGCCCTGGCTCCTGCTGCCTCCGGAACAATCCTCTTGACATCGGCCCGCACTCTATTTACTCTTTAATCCGGATATACGGATAGATGAATCAAAGCGCCGTCGCCATCCTCGACCATATGTCGGCCCTCGCCGAGCCGACGCGGACCCGGATCCTGCTGCTCCTGGAGCGGCACGAACTGACGGTCACGGAACTGTGCGCCGTCCTCCAGCTGCCGCAGTCGACGACGAGCCGGCACCTCCGCGCGCTCGCCGACGCCGGCTGGGTCACCGCCCGTGCCGAGGGCACGAGCAACTGGTACACGATGTTCCGCGACGGCCTCGACGCGGCGGCCGAGCGCCTCTGGCGTCTGGTCCGCGAGCAGGCCGCGGCGAGCCCGGCCGCCGCGCAGGACCATCGCCGCCTCGAGGGCGTCCTCGCCAAGCGCCGGACGACGTCGCAGGCGTTCTTCAGCTCCTCCGCCGGGCAATGGGACCGGCTGCGGGACGAGCTGTTCGGGGAACGGTTCCATCTGCTGGCGCTGCCGGGCCTCGCCGGCGACGACTGGACCGTGGGTGACCTCGGGTGCGGCACCGGCCAGGTCGCCGCGTCGCTCGCGCCGTTCGTCGAACGCGTGATCGCGGTCGACGGGTCGGCGGCGATGCTGCAGGCGGCCAAGCAGCGGCTGCGCGGGACGGACAACGTCGAGCTGCGACGCGGCGAGTTGGAATCGCTGCCGATCGACGACGCCATGCTCGACGCCGTCACCGTGATGCTGGTGCTGCACCACGTCCCCGAACCCGAGCGCGTCTTCACCGAACTGGCCCGCGTCCTGCGACCGGGCGGCCGGGTGCTGCTGACCGACATGCTGCCGCACGATCGGGAGCAGTACCGACAGCAGATGGGACACGTCTGGCTCGGGTTCTCGGAAACTCAGATCGCGCGGTATCTGGAAGATGCGGGGTTCGACTGCGTGCGGGTCACGGCGTTGCCGACCGATTCGCGCGTCAAGGGACCCGCCCTGTTCGCGGCCACCGCCCGTCGAACATCACAGGTGCGCGCCTAGGCGCGCGCCAACGTTGCACACAGCGAGGGAGGACACGATGACACCAGTCGCCACCGAGCGAGCCCACCCGTTCACCGAAGCCAAGGACGCCGGTCGGGTACCTTTCAAAGTTGCGGATCTGTCGCTGGCCGACTTCGGCCGCAAGGAGATCCGCCTCGCCGAGCAGGAGATGCCCGGTCTGATGGCCCTCAGGGTCGAACACGCCGGTCAGCGCCCGCTCGAGGGTGCGCGTGTCATGGGCAGCCTGCACATGACGGTGCAGACCGCGGTGCTCATCGAGACCCTCGATGCGCTCGGCGCGGACGTGCGCTGGGTCTCGTGCAACATCTTCTCGACGCAAGACCATGCTGCGGCGGCGATCGCCGTCGGCCGGCCGGAGACCGGCGGGACCCCGGCCAACCCGCAGGGGATCCCGGTCTTCGCCTGGAAGGGTGAGACGCTCGAGGAGTACTGGTGGTGCACGAACGAAGCGCTGCGCTGGCTCGACGGTTCGGGGCCGACGCTCATCGTCGACGACGGCGGCGACGCCACCCTGCTCATTCACAGGGGCGTCGAGTTCGAGGACGTCGGCGCCGTGCCGGCCTTCAAGCCCGACTCCGAACCCGAAGAGTGGGGGGTCATTCTGGATCTGCTCCGGAAGACGCTGGGCGAGAACGCCCGCCACTGGCACGGGATCGCCTCGACCATTCAGGGGGTGAGCGAGGAGACGACCACGGGCGTCCACCGCCTCTACCAGATGATGGAAGCCGGCACCCTGCTCTTCCCCGCGATCAACGTGAACGACTCGGTCACGAAGAGCAAGTTCGACAACGTCTATGGCTGCCGCCACTCGCTACCCGACGGGCTCGCGCGCGCGACCGACGTCATGCTCGGCGGCAAGACCGCGGTGATCTGCGGCTTCGGCGAAGTCGGCAAGGGATGCGCCCAGGCGCTGCGCGGGCAGGGATGCCGCGTGATCGTCACCGAGATCGATCCGATCTGCGCGCTGCAGGCGGCGATGGAGGGCTACGAGGTCGCCACACTCGACGAGATGATCGGCAAGGCGGACCTCTTCATCACCGCGACCGGCAACCTCGACATCATCACCGTCGAGCAGATGGGCCGGATGAAGGACAAGGCGATCATCGGCAACATCGGCCACTTCGACAACGAGATCGACATGGCCGGGCTGAAGCGCACGGGCGTCGAGCGGATCAACATCAAGCCGCAGTACGACGAGTTCCGGTTCCCCGACGGCCACAGTGTCATGGTGCTGGCCGAAGGCCGGCTGCTCAACCTCGGCTGCGCGACCGGACACCCCAGCTTCGTGATGTCAGCATCGTTCACCAACCAGGTGATCGCCCAGCTCGAACTGCACGCGAAGCAGGGCACCTACGAGAAGAAGGTCTACATGCTGCCGAAGGAGCTCGACGAGAAGGTCGCGCGGCTGCATCTGGACCATCTCGGCGTGCGGCTCACGCGCCTGACGAAGGAGCAGTCGGACTACATCGGCGTGCCGGTCGACGGCCCGTTCAAGCCGGACCACTATCGGTACTAGGAAGTCTCGGCGTACACGCGAGGGGCCGCAGCTGAACCGTTCGGCTGCGGCCCTTCATTTCTTTCAGGTGGCGCGGCCCTTTAGGGCCGCGAACGGTGCGGCCAAGCCGCGCCTTGAGCTTCCCTGGACGATCCTTCGGATCGTCCCTTCGCGCCCCTAAAGGGCCGCGCCACCCCGGTCTGAGTCCGGCGCCACCCGCTGGCGCCGGTACCGAACTATTCCGACTCCGGGTCGAAGATGAGGTCGCGGAAGACGGCGGGCTCGTGGAAGCTCTCTCCGGTGATCGGCGACCAGGATGCGAAGACGGCGTCCTGGGTCGGGCGCTGCGCGCCGCCTGGCCGCTTGATCCGGAAGACGTTGAACCGCCAGCGGTCGGCGGGCGCCGGCGGCACCTCGATCGTTTCGGCCGACGGCAGCGTCTGAAAGCCCGCCCACGGCAGGAACGCCACGGCCGTCCACCCGGCGGTCGACCCGTCCCGGTACTTGTTCAGCCGCACGTGGCTCTCGAGCCCCTCGAGATCCCACTCGATGTCGCCCTCGATGTCGGGCACGCCCCGCAGCATCCTGAGGTCAGTGACGACGTTGTTCGGGTTGATCTCGATCTCGGCGTAGTTCGTGCCCGACCGGTCGAGGTCGATGAAGATCTCCACGACCTCCTCCTGCCAGATCCGATCGTCGCGATTGGTCATCGTGAACCACGGATTCGTGTCGGTCGCGTCGAAGCGTACATACAGGCCGTCGGGATTCCACAGCGCACGGAACTCGGTCTCGTAGAGCGCCGGGCCGAAGCGAAATCGGTGAGCGTCCCACCACGGCGACTCGTCGTCGATGATCGAGGTCGCCGACTCCTCGGTCCAGGCGACGTGGAATTCAGTCGCGGGCTCCTGCGCACTCGCGCTAGTCATCACCGTCGCGAACAGGCCCGCGCCGAGCACCGCCACGACGCTGTCTAGTCCACTTCGCATAGCCGCCCGTCCCTCCCGACGCCGAAGGCGTCATGCCGCGAGCCCCAGTACCCGTTCGGCGTTCTGATGATAAACCTTCCGAAGAATCGGCTCCGGCAAACCGAGGCCGTGAATCCGCCAGCGCCCCTGAGGCGGAACCGGCGCCGGCGCGTAGTCGAAGTACTCGTCTTCCGTTTCGAGGAACCGGTAGTAGATCTCGTACAGCGCATCGCCGAAGACCTGCTGCGGTGTCGCGTCGCCCTCGGGCGAGGGAATCGCATCGGTGCCGAACAGGATCCGGTCCTGGTAGGCCTCGAAGAAGCGTCGCGCTCCGCGCGGCTGACGGCCCAGTTCCCCGACGCGCGCGCCGATCTCCACATGAAAATTCGGAAACCGGTCGAGCGCCTCACCCACCGCCGCCAGGTTCTCCGCCCAATGCCCCACGTGTAGACCGATGAAGGTCGTCCCGGGATGGCGCGCCAACACGCGATCGCGCGCGGCCAGCAGTTCGGCGTTGCTGGGAAAGTCACTGCCGTGGAACGACCAGTCCGGATGCGCGTGCAGTTCTTCGTATCGCTCGTTGAACCGATCGATCGGCAGGAAGAATGCCTCCGGATCAGAGACGTGAATCGCCACGGGCATGTTCAGCGCGGCGCAGGTCTCCCACATCGGATCGAACCGCGCATCGTCGACGGCAACGAGCGGGCCGCTCGTGATCTGCTCGCGCAGGTACAGACCAAGCGTCTTCGTGAGTTTGAGGCCGCGCGCGCCCGCCGCGTGGTCCCGCTCGAGCTGCTCGGCCTGAAACCGCGGATAGTCGGGGTCGGCGGCCCGATTCCACGACGGTTCGGTGAAGGTGATGAATCGTCCCGGGTGCGCCTCGTCGAACTGGCGCCGCGCGACCATCAGGCCCGGACCGACGCCGCCAGTCAAGTTGACCATCGTCCGCACGCCCTTGCGATCCATCACCGGCAACACGGCCGAGGGTTCGCCCAACTTGCGGATCCGCTCGCCGAACGGATCCGGGCCGAGCGGCACGTCGGACCACGTCAGGTGCGTATGCACGTCGATGACCGGAAACCGAGGCTGCTCCACCCGTGTTTCGGAGACGTGGAGCATGCTGCGGGGTTCGAACTCCGGGAGCGCGACGGCGCTCTCCCCCGCGTCGCCGACATCGGCATCGGCAAAGGGCGCGGGCGCCTCGCCCGCCGGGGCGCAACCCGCGCCGAAGGCCGCCGCGGTACCGGCCAGCCACTCCCGCCGACTCCACCCCGTCCGCCTCATCATCATCCGACGACCTCCCTGAACACCCGCACGTAGTTGCCGCCGAGGATCTTCTCGATCGTCGCCGGCCGATAGCCACGCGCGTCCAGCGCCTCGGCCAGGTGCAACAACCGCCGCGGGTGGCTCAGTTCGGGCACGCGCATGTGCCGGATCTCCCAGGCCAGCTCGGGATACTCCTGTCGGCGCCGCTCGAAACTCCCGTTGTGATCGGCCACCTCGGTCGGCCGCATCGCCGTCATGTCGACGGCGTCCTGATCGGTGCCCACGCCGACGGCATCCTCGCCGCCCAGGTCGATGACATGCGCGAGGTGGGCGATGAAGTGATCGATCGAGATCTCGGGGTCCTGGGTGAGCCAGCCGCTCTGGTTGTAGACGCAGAACACGCCCCCGCGTTCCGCGAGCGCCCGGACGTTGCGGTCGCTGACGTTACGCGGGTGCGGGCACAGCGGCAGACATCCCGAGTGCGAGTAGATCGCTGGATTCGGCGACGCCAGGATGGCGTCGAGCGACGACCGCTCGCCGACGTGCGACAGATCGACGAGGATGCCAAGCTCGGCGAACGCTTCGACGGTCTGGTGACCGAACCGGCTCAAGCCGGCGTTCGTGTGCTCCCAGCAGCTGTCGACGAGATAGTTGCGGCTGCCGTCCGCCAGCTGGATCTGACGGACGCCCAGCTCGGCGAACGTCCGGAGCTTCGCCAGGTCCCACCCGAACGGCGCGGACATCTGGAAGCAATAGATGAAACCGACGTGCCCCGACTGCTTGACTGCATCCAACTCCGCGGTCGTCGTCACCTTGCGAAACACGTCGGGATTGGCCGCCACGATCGCGTCCCACGTGGCGATCCGATCCTTCACCGCCCCGAACATGTTCTCGACCTGGCTCAACTCCGCGAAGTTCGAGGTCATGTTCATGGCCATCGCCGTGAGACCAGACGTGCGGAGCGCCTCGACCTTGTCGGGGGTCAGGTACTGCACGAAGGTGGCCGGCGGCGGGGCCATCGCGAAGCACATCGCGTCGATGGCGTAGGCGCGCGCGTAGATCTCCGCGGGTGCACCGGAGGCCTGTGGCATGGCCGCCGGCCGGGCCGTGGCTCCGGCGACGGCGCCCGCACCGACCGTGCCGAGGAATTCGCGGCGGTTCATGAGAGGCTCCTTGTGTTCCAGGGTTGACGCCACCGGAATATAGCATGCGCCCCAACGCCCGGAGACGTCGGGCTATAATACCGGTTCCACCAATCCACAACGCGAGGGAATCGTCATGCGACTGCTCGCTCGAAACATCCGGCGCCGCTCGGGCGGGCTCGCCTGTCTGGCGCTCGGCATGCTCCCCGTGATCTCCCTGGTCGGATGCCGGCCGACGGCATCGGTCTCTCCCGATGCATCATTCGACGTCGTCGAGGCGTCGATCGCGGAGATTCACGCGGCGATGGAGGCCGGTGATCTGACCGCCCGCGCCCTGGTGGAAGGCTACCTCTCGCGCATCGAGGCCTACGACAAACAGGGCCCGGCCTTGAACGCCATCGTGACGCTGAACCCGAACGCGCTCAGCCGCGCCGACGAACTCGATGCCGCGTTCGAGCAGTCGGGACTGATCGGGCCGCTGCACGGGATCCCGATCATCGTCAAGGACAACTACGACACGTTCGATCTGCCCACGAGTGCGGGATCGCTGTCGCTCGCCTCATCGGTTCCGCCCGACGACGCGTTCCAGGTGCGAAGGATCCGCGAGGCGGGCGCGATCGTCCTGGCGAAGTCGAACATGGCCGAGTTCGCCTTTTCACCCTACGAGACGGTGGGCTCGGCGTTGCCCGGCTACACGCGAAACCCCTACGCCCTGAGCCGGGTCACCGCGGGGTCGAGCGGCGGCACCGCGGCGGCTGTCGCCGCGAGCCTGGGCGCCGTCGGCCTCGGCACCGACACCGGCAACTCGATCCGCGGACCGTCGTCGCACCAGAGCCTGGTGGGCATCCGTTCGACGATGGGGTTGACCAGCCGGGACGGCATCGTGCCGCTCAGCATGGCGCGTGACATCGGCGGGCCGATGGCCCGGACCGTGGCCGACGCGGTGGCGGTCTTCGACGTCATCGCCGGCAGCGATCCCGCTGACGCAGCGACCACCGAGGGCGATGCCCGCCGCGCCGACCGTTACCTCGAGTTTCTGGATCCGAATGGGCTCCAGGGAAAACGGATCGGCGTCCTCCGCGAAATGTCGGACGAGACGGCTGACCCCGAGATCATCGCCCGGCTCGACGAGGCGGTCGCCGACCTCGAGCGGCTGGGCGCGACCGTCATCGACCCGGTCGCCCTGCCGGCCGACGAGGAAGCCGACGCCGCCGCCGACACCCAGGCTCGCCGGCGGGCGTCCAGCGCGGCACGGCCACGCTGCGATCGCTTCAGGTACGATCTCGATCAGTACCTCGCCGGCCTCGGGCCCGATGCCGCGATGACCTCACTCGAAGCGATCGTCGAGTCGCGCGACGTCCACCCCACCGTCCGTGCGCGCCTGGAATCGGCCCTGGAGGCGACGGACGTTCCCGCCGACCAACCCGGCTGCGCCGAACAGGCCGCACGTGACGACCGTGTTCGGCAACGCGTGCGCGAAACCCTCGAGGCGGATCAACTGGACGCGCTCATCTATCCGACCTGGGATAATCCGCCGCGGCTCATCGGCGATCTGAACACGCCGCACGGCAACAACAGTTTCCAGCTGTCACCGCCAACCGGCTTTCCGGCGCTCACCGTCCCGATGGGATTCGTCGGCGAGGGCTTGCCCGCCGGGCTCCAGATCCTCGGCGAGACCTGGTCGGAGCCGACGCTGATCGCCATCGCCTACGCCTACGAGCAGGGCACGCGCCATCGCGTCCCGCCCCCGACGGCGCCGCCGATCGACTAAGCTTCGAGGGGACGAATGACTGAGACACCGTCGCCACCATCGACGCCGGCATCTCCCTCGGCGACGATTGCCGTCCCGCGATGGCTCGTCTGGGGAGCCGGGGGCGCGCTCGTCGTCTGCTTGCTGAGCCTTGGGTACTTCGTCGGCCGGGACTCGGCTCGACCCGAGACCGAGACCGAGACGGCGCCGGCCCCGGCCCGCACGACGTCACCGCCGCGCTCGACTCCGTCACCAGCGCCCGCGGAACGGCTGTCCGCGACGGCACCGGCGAATCCGCAGCGCGAGGCGGTCGGCGGGGGGGGGCCTGTCGGCCGATGATCCGGAACAGTTGGCCATGGCGATTCTGAGCCAGGCCACGACAGGCGACGCCACCGCGTTCGACCAACTTGCGGACGCGCAGGAATCTTCGCTCGCCGCTCTCCGGCGGGTGCAGCCGCCCGCCGCGGCGCGAGAGCACCATCAACGGTCGGTCGAACTCCTCGAGCGGTCGACCCGGCTCCTAGCACGCCTCGAGGACGGCCTGCTCAACGGCAACATCGCGGCACTCGGGGAGCTGTCGGCGCAGGCGGAACAGATGAAGAGCCAGGCGGAGGGTCTCGACTGGCTGGCGGCGCAGATTCGACAGCGCGCAGGTTCCGACTAGAGCCGCGCTACCCCGAACGGTCGCTCACAGAAAGGGAACGATCATGACCAGGAATGAATTCTCTCGGCGGCGGTTCCTGCGTGACGGTGCGGTCGCCTCAGCCGCAGCCTGGGCGGCCCCGGCAGCGCTCTCCGGAGCCACGCACCCGTCCAACGCCGACTATCTCGAAGTGGGCCTACCGAAGTCAGAATTGCTGACGCCGGCGCTCTGCATCGACCTGGATGCCCTGGAGGCAAACATCGACACGATGCAGTCGACCGTCTCCGCGAACGGGATCGGCGTCCGTCCCCACACCAAGACCCACAAGACCCCGGCGATCGCCCATATGCAGATGGCGCGGGGCGCTGTCGGCATCTGCACCGCCAAGCTCACGGAAGCCGAGGTGATGTTCGAGCACGGCCTCGACGAGATCCTGCTGACGACCCCCAACGTGTCGGCGGCGAAGATTCGCCGCGCGATGCAGCTTCGCACACGGTGCGACGGTTTCGTGCAGGCGGTGGACACGGAGGCGAATGCGCGCGACCTCGGCGACGCGGCACGCGAGGCCGGCATCGTCGCCGACATCGTGATCGACGTCGACCCGGGTGGCCACCGCACCGGCGTCACGGCAGGCGAGCCCGCTCTGGCCCTCGCGCAGCTCGTCGACAGCCTTCCGAGCCTCCGCCTGCGCGGCATGCTCTGCTACGACGGCGGCGCCCAGCACGTCTCCGGCTTCGAGGCGCGTCGAACGCGGGCGATCGAAGGGCTGGCGCCGGCAGCCGAGACGTTCTCGCGGATGCAGCAGTCGGGGCTGAACGTCGAGATCTTCAGCGGTGGCGGCACCGGCACCTACAACATCGATCACGCGACGCCAGGCTTCACCGACGTCCAGGGCGGGAGCTACGTCTTCCTCGACGCGCAGTATCTGTCCATTGGCGGCGAGGACGACGACGACACCTACAACGACTTCCGGCCGTCGTTGACGATCCTCACGACGGTCGTCAACGCGGAGTACGAAGGGCGCGCGACGACCGATGCCGGCGCGAAGTCGTGCACGATCAACCGGCCCTGGTCGATCGTCATCGGTGAGACCGGCATGAGCTACACGAGCGGCTCGGACGAGTTCGGCACGATCCGCTACGAGAATCCGAGTCGGATCTACCAGGCCGCCGACCGTCTGGAACTGATCGTGTCGCACTGCGATCCGGTCGTGAATCTCTACGACAAGATGTACGCGACGCGGAACGACCGCGTGGAGGCGGTCTGGCCGATCGCCTGCCGCGGCAGGAATCAGTGACCCACGGCCGTCGAGGCGCGGCGGCGCGGCTGACGCTCGCCGCCGCCTGCCTGCTGGCGAGTGCCGGGACGGGCCGGGCGCAAGTCACCCTCGAGTACATCGCCCACGCCGCGTTCGTGATCGAGGCGGACGGCACGCGGCTCGTGATCGATCCGTACAACGGCGCGCGCTGGCTGGGCTACGAGTTCCCGGAAGGCGTCGAGGCCGACGCGGTCGCCATCACCCACCCGCACTACGATCACGACGCCGGCTACTATCTGGCGGGCACCCAACGTTCCGGGAGCCTGGGCGCTACCGCGTCGGCGCGATCACGCTCCTCGGCGTGCCGGGCCGACACGCCGATCCCTACGGCCGTGAGTTTGGCCAGCTGAACACGATCTGGGTGGTGGAAGCCGGCGGCCTGCGCGTCGCCCACCTCGGCGACAACGTCCCGCTGACCGGAGCGATGGCCGACGCGATCGGCGACGTCGACGTGCTCCTGATTCCGGTCGACGACCAGGATCACATTCTGACCGCCGCGGAGGTCGACCTGCTCCGCGAGCGCTTGGCGCCGCGCGTCACCGTGCCGATGCACTACCGGCTCACGAGCCTGTCCGATCTCCCCGCATCGGTCGGACCGATCGACGACTGGTTGAGCCGGCAGCGCAACGTGCGACGCCTCGAGAGCCATTGGGCCACGCTGTCAGCCGAGACGCTGCCGGCCGCGCCCAGCGTCTGGGCGTTTCAGCCATCGCCCGCCGTGCGGCCGTGGCGCCAGGCCGTCAGGGCCGTCTGGGCACTTCGAGACGAGGCGCGGCAACGCGCGCGTGACGGCGATCGGGCTGGGGCGATCGAGCGGTTGCGGGAGGCGGTCCGGCTCGCGCCGGACGTATCGGTCTTCGGTTTCGACCTCGCCGTGAGCCTGCGCGACGCCTCGCGCGACGCGGCCGCGATGTCGGTCCTGACGACGAGCCTCGCGGGCGCGGGCCGCCACGATCGCGCCTACACGATGCGATCGCGGAAACTGCTGGCCGAGTTACATGACGAGGCCGGCGATGGCGACCTGGCCGCCGAGCAGTATCGACTCATTCCCGCGGGCAGTCACAACATCGAACAGCGTGAGCGCGCCACGCGCTATCTCGCGGCGCATCAGTGAGACCCGCTCCGCGACTTGGCCGTGACGATCACGACGACCCCCGTGATGATCACGGCCGAACAGCTGATGGTCCAGCCGCTGATCTGCTCGCCGCCGATGGCGGCGCCGAGCACGAGCGCAATAATCGGATTGACGTAGGCGTAGGTCGCCGCCTTGGTCGGCGTCGACGCGCGCAGCAGGAACAGGTAGGCCGCGTACGCCAGCGACCCCGGCCCGATCAGATACGCCAGCGCCAGGACTGACTTGGACGAGATGGCACCCAGGTCGACGGTCGCCAGTTCGCCCGTCGCGCCGCTGACCGCCATCAGGATCACCCCACCGGCCAGCATCGGCATCCCGATAGCGACGACCTGCGACTCCGACTGCCGCGCGTGGCGCGAATAGACCGACCCGCACGCCCAGCTCAACGTGGCGCCGACGATGGCCATGGCCCCGATGGGCGCGACCTCGCCGGCACCGGTGGGATTGACGAGCAGCACCATCCCGGTCAGGCCGATGACGAGGCCGACGAACACCGCCGCGCCCGGATAGGTGCCGGCCGGCCGGATCCAATCGATCAACACGACCCACAACGGCACCATGGCGATCAGTAGCGCCGTCAGCCCCGACGGCACGAACTGCTCCGCCCAGGTGACGCCGCCGATGCCCCCCACGATCATCAAGGCACCGACGAGCGCGGCCGGTGGCCAGAGCGATCGCTCGGGCGGCGGCGCGCCCCGGGCCACGGCCCAGCTGACGAACAACGTCCCACCGATGCAGAAGCGCACCCCGGCCATGAAGAACGGCGGGATCGTCTCGATGCCGAACCGGATCGCCAGGTAGGTCGACCCCCAGACGACGTAGACCGTCACGAAGGCAAGCAGGACCAGCAGGGTGCGATCGCGCGTCGGCGTCATCGGATGCAGGCGTTCAGGCTCTGGGCGGCCGAGATCAGGCCAGCCAGAGCAGGCGGTAGCAGAGCGCGCCGAGCACGCCGCCGACGAGCGGACCGACGACCGGGACCCAGGCGTAGGCCCAGTCGGAATCTCGCTTGCCGGGAATCGGCAGCAGATGGTGCGCGATCCGCGGACCAAGGTCACGCGCGGGATTGATGGCGTATCCGGTCGGCCCGCCCAACGACAGGCCGATCGACCAGACCAGCATCCCAACGAGGAATGGCCCGAGGCCGGTCGGGAAGCCGGTCGCGGGATCGAGGTTGGCGGGCGACAGAATGGCCAGCACGCCGAGCACCAGCATGAACGTGCCGATGACCTCGGTCACGACGTTCGCGCCGAACTGGCGAACGGCCGGAGCGGTGCAGAAGACGGCAAGCTTGAGATCGGGATCGGACGTCTCGCACCAGTGGGGTCGGTAGGCCAGCCAGACGACTACGCCGCCTGCAATCGCGCCGAGCACCTGCCCGGCGACGTACACCGGCACCGCCGTCCAGGGAAAACGCCCGATGGCCGCCAGGCCGACGGTCACGGCCGGGTTGATGTGCGCGCCGCTCACACTGCCGACGGCGTAGACCGCCACGGCCACCGCCAGCCCCCACCCGGTCGCGATCACCATCCACCCGCTGCCCTCACCCTTCGAGCGAGCCAGCAGGACGTTGGCCACGACGCCGTCACCCAGAACGACGAGAATCATCGTGCCCAGCAGTTCGGCAACAAAGGTCGACATGGATCGCGGATTATAGCAGCGCCCAGGCCGAGTTCAGCCGTACGCCGACGATCAATAATGAGACCGTGCCACTTCGAATCGACGGCCCGCATCGACGGTACAACCCCCTTCTCGACGAATGGGTCCTGACCTCACCGGGCCGCCTCGACCGTCCGTGGCAGGGCCAGACCGAACCCGCGACGCCTGGCGCGCGACCGGCCTACGACCCTGAGTGCTACCTCTGTCCGGGTAATCGACGCGCCGGCGGCGCCGAGAACCCACGATACGACACCACGTTCGCCTTCGACAACGACTTCTCCGCGCTCGCCGGGCCGCAGGTCGACGGCCGACGGCCGACGGACGGCCTGCTCCGGGCCGACCCGGTGACGGGACACTGCCGTGTGCTCTGCTTCTCGCCTCGTCACGACCTCACGCTGGCCACGATGGCGCCGCCCGAAGTGCAGGCCGTGGTCGAGGCGTGGTGTGCCGAAGCCGAACGCGCGGCGGCACGCGAGGCGATCCGGTACGTCCAGGTCTTCGAGAATCGTGGCGACGTCATGGGGTGCAGCAATCCGCACCCCCACTGCCAGATCTGGGCGGTGGATCACGTACCGACGATTCCGAGCCGGAAACTGGCGACGCAGCGCGCCTACCACGACGCCCACGGCCGCGACCTGCTGGGTGACTATCTCGACGAGGAGCTCGCGGAGCGCGAGCGGATCGTCTTCACCAACGACCGCTGGGTCGCGCTGGTGCCGTTCTGGGCGATCTGGCCGTTCGAGGTCATGGTGCTCCCGCGGCGCCCGGTCGCCAGCCTGGCCGAACTCGACGAGGACGACCGCCGTTCACTCGCAGAGGTGGTCGGCGAACTCACGGCGCGATACGACGCGCTCTTCACCTGCGAATTCCCCTACTCGATGGGGTGGCACGGTCAACCGGCCGACGGCCGGACTCAGCCGGCCTGGCGCCTCCACGCCGTCTACTACCCGCCGCTCCTCCGATCGGCCACGATCCGGAAGTTCCTCGTCGGCTACGAGATGACGGCCGAGCCGCAGCGTGACCTGACGGCGGAGGAAGCCGCGACGCGGCTCCGCGCGACTCCAGGGCGCGGCGCCGGCCGCGATCTCGGAGCGCCCGACCCGTGAGCGCGGCGCCCGGGCGGATCGCCGACGGCTTCCGGAATGCCTTCGGAGGGCACGCTCCGGCTGTCGTCGTTCGCGCGCCTGGCCGCGTCAACCTAATCGGCGATCACACCGACTATCACGAAGGCTTCGCCCTACCTGCCGCGATCGACCGCGAGGTGCAACTCGCGGCCGCCCCGCGAACCGACCAGATACTGCGGGTCGTCTCCTCCGTCTCCGACGAGCCCGTGAACGTGGAACTCGAGCTGGGCGCCTTGGCGCCGACCGGACGGAACCGCTGGCACGACTACGTCGCCGGCACAGCCTGGGCGCTCGCCGAGGCGGGCCACGAACTTGGCGGCGCCGACATCGCGATCGGCACCGATCTGCCGATCGGCGCCGGCCTGTCGTCGTCGGCCGCGATCGAAATGGGCGTCGCACGGGCGCTGTGCGCGCTCGGCCGGATTGCGTGGGACACGGCGTCGATGGCTCGTGTGGCCCGCCGCGCCGAAAACGACTACGTCGGCCTCGGCTGCGGCATCATGGACCAGTTGGCCGTCGGCGCCGGCGTCGCCGGTCACGCGCTGCTCCTCGACTGTCGATCGCTCGCCGTCGAGCCGGTCGCGCTGCCCTCGGACCTCACGATCGTCGTGATGGACACCGGCGTCCGGCGGTCGCTGGCCGCCACCGAGTACGATGCGCGGCGGGCGGGCTGCGACAGCGCGCTCGACGCGATCCGCCGGCGGTGGCCCGACGTCAGGACGCTCCGCGATGCCGACGCGTCACAGCTCGAGGCGGTCCGCGGCGATCTTGATCCAGCCGACCGCGACGCCGCCTATCGCCGCGCGGCCCACGTGATCACCGAAAACCTTCGCCCCACCCAGCTCGCGGCGGCGCTCGATGCCCGCGACTACGCCGAGGCCGGACGCCTCGTCGACGCCTCGCATGCCAGCCTGCGGGATCTCTACGAAGTGTCGTGCCCGGAGCTCGACCGGATCACGGCCCTGGCGCGGCGGACGTCGGGCTGCTACGGCGCGCGGATGACAGGCGGCGGCTTCGGCGGGAGCGCCGTCGCGCTCGTGGCCTCGGAGGCATCCGAGGCGTTCGCGGAGGATCTGTCGGCCGCCTACGACGCGGCCGGTCCGCTCACCGGATCGGTCTTCACCTGCCACACGGCAGGCGGTGTGTCGGTGCTGGAATCGGGATAGGGCGCGAGGCGAACTGCGGGCTGAACTCGATCCGCCCGACTGCCTTCCCCGGCCAGGCTCCGTTGTTACCGCGGCGGCATCCGGGACCGGTATGATGGCCGACGCGATGCCGCCCCCCGCCGCCCGCTATGCGCTCGTCTTCTCGTGCCTCGGCCACGCCTACATGCACCTCTTCGCGGTCTACTTCTTCCTGGTCGTGCTGCCGCTCGAAGGCGAGTGGGCGATGCCGTATCACGAACTGATTGAGCTGTGGACGTTCGGCTCGCTCCTCGTCGGCGCCATGGCGCTCCCGGCTGGCTGGCTCGGCGACCGCTGGAGTGCGCCGGGCATGCTCGTCGTCTTCTTCCTGGGGCTCGGGGGCGCGGCGATCCTCTGCGGGCTGGCGACGACGCCGTCCGCCATGTGGGCCGGCCTCTGCCTGCTCGGCGTCTTCGCCGCGATCTACCACCCGGTCGGCGTCGCCTGGCTCGTGCGCAGCACCACGTCGAGCCGCGGTAAGGCGCTCGGCATCAACGGCATCTTCGGCAGTGCCGGCGTCGCCAGCGCCGGGCTCGTCGCGGGCACGCTGATCGATCTCTACGGGTGGCGGATGGCCTTCTTCGTACCCGGCGCCCTCTCGGTCGTCACGGGCGGGGTCATGCTCTGCTACCTGGTTGGCGGCCGCCTCATCGACAAGCCAACCGTTCACGCCGCCACGCCCGCCGACGGGCACGCCGGCCAGATGCGGGCCTTCGTGCTCTTGCTCGTGACGATGTTCGGCGGCGCGATCATCTACCAGGCGACGCAGACCGCAATGCCCAAGGTCTTCGCGCTGCGCCTCGCGGACCTCGTCGGCGGCTCGACGCTCGGGGTCGGCGTGTTCGTCGCGATCGTGTACGGGTGCGCCGGGCTCACGCAGGTCGTGTCGGGACACCTCGCGGATCGTTTCGACCTCAAGCGGGTGTACATCGCCACGTTTCTGATCCAGGTGCCGGTCCTCTGGGTCACCGCCAGCGCGACTGGATTTTCGCTCGTCGCCGCATCGGCCGTCTTGGTCATGGCCAACACCGGCTCGCTGCCGGCCGAGAACATGCTCCTGGCCGCCGCAACGCCGGAGCGGCGACACGGCGTCGCGTTCGGGATCAAGTTCGTCCTGGCGTTCGGCGCCGCCCCGGTGGCGATCCGCCTGGTGGCCTACATCAACGACGTCACCGGTGAATTCACGAGCCTCTTCCTGATCCTGGCCGCCGTCGGGCTGGGCGTCGTCGTCGCGTCCGCACTCCTTCCGAAACTCCAGCGGCCGGGCGCGGTGGCGCCCGGGCCGCCCGACTCAAACGTACTCGCGGAGCGCGCGCCGACACTATGACGACGCGCGGGCCCAGCGCCCGGCCTGGCGGCCGGACACTCCAGTGGGCTGTCGCCGCCGCGATCGTGCTGACAGTCGCCACGGCCCCACCGGCCGAGGCGCAACTCGGCGACGCGCGCTGGACGATCACCCCATCGGCTGGCGCGAGTTTCGGCTCCGATGTCGACGGCTCCAGCGGCGCGCTCGCCCTGGGCGTCGGCCGGACGGTCTCGTCACGGATCGCGCTCGAGGGTGAGGTCGGGTGGTTGTCGGATCTCGCGCACGACGGTCGGTCCTACGGCGCGACGACGCTCTTCGGCGGGCGCGCGGTGTTCCTGGTCGGCCCACTCGCGGGGCCCGTGGTCCCCTACGGCTCGGTCGGCGGGCTGCTCGCACGGCTCGATCCGCCCACGACCGGCGCCACCGTCGAGATCGCGCTGACCGCGGGAGGCGGCGGACTCGTGCAGGTGCACGATCGCGCCTGGCTCAGAGGTGATCTACGCTTCGTGCACGTGAACGACGCGCCGAACTTCTGGCGCGCCCTCGTCGGCCTCACGGTCGGCCTCGACTGACGCCCACACTCGACAGCATGGATCCGATTGCTCACACCCTCGTCGGCGCGAGCCTGGCACAGACCGGACTGAAGCGGCTGTCGACCTTCGGCACCCTGACGCTCCTGCTGGCCGCCAACGCTCCGGACATCGACGCGTTCACGATGTTTCTCGGCCGTGACGTCTCGCTCGGCGCGCGTCGGGGATGGACCCACGGCGTACTGGCCATGGCCGTCCTGCCCGTGGCGCTCGCCGGCCTCGTCTGGCTACTCGGGCGGATCCGCGCGCCGCGTGACGGCGCGCAGGCACCCAGCTTCACCCCGCTGCTCGTGCTGTCCGGGGTCGGGGTCTTGACCCATCCGCTCCTCGACTGGCTGAACACCTACGGCATCCGGCTGCTGATGCCATTCGACGACCGGTGGTTCTACGGCGACGCGCTGTTCATCGTCGACCCGTGGGTCTGGTTACTCGCCGCCACCCCGGCCGTGCTGGCCTCGAGCGCCCACTGGCCGAGCCGGCTCGCCTGGCTCCTCGGAGGTGCCGTCGCCACCTGGATCGTCGTCGGCACGGGACTGGCCTCATGGGGAATCCAGGCGGCGTGGCTCGGCGGCTTGGGTGGCATCGCTGTACTCGCCCGGTCGCGGCAGCCGCGGGCGCGCGGCCGGTTCGCCGTGGCGTGCCTCGGGGCCGTGGCGCTGTACGCCGGCGCGATGGTCGTGGGAAGTCGCGTCGCCGCTGGACAGGCCGATCGCTGGCTGGCGAGCCGAGGCGTCGAGGCCGTCTCCTCGATGGCCGGCCCGGTGGCCGGCAACCCCTTCGCACGCGACATCATCGCCTCGACCGGCGACCGCTACCACTTCGTACTCGTCGACTGGCTGTCCGATCGGCCGATCCAGCTGAGCGACGAGAGCGTCCCCATCGGCGAGGTCGGCCCCATCGTCCGCGCGGCACTGGCCGCGCCCGATATTCAGGGCACGCGGCGCTGGCTCCGCTTCCCGATCTACACGGTCGAGCCCGACGCAGACGGCTACCGGGTGACCATTCGCGACATGCGCTTCGCGCGCCGCGCGCCGGCTGGCCTCGGCGTCATCGAGATCGACCTCACCAACGACCTGCGATCGCGTGCAACCGTGAGCCGCTGAACATCGTCTACAATGAGAGAGTCCAGCCCCTAGACGACGATGACTGAACTCGGCGACTTCCAGTTCGATCCCGAACCGGTGCCAACGCCCGGCGGCCCTCCGCGCTGGCAGTCCACGGCCATCGTCGTGGGTGGCGTGGCGCTCCTGGCCGCGGCGATTCTCGCCGTCTACCTGGTGCGGCGCAGTCCCACCGAAATGGTGCCGGCCGAGGCTCCGCCGGTAGCCGAGGCGGCGCCCGACGAGTCGGTCGACGCCACCGAGGAGATCCTGGACGAAACGGACGAGGTCGAACTGATCGACCTGCCGCCCCTTGATGAGAGCGACAGCCTCGTTCGAGATCTGATCGCCACGCTGTCCGCCCACCCGACCTTCGTCGCCTGGATGGCCACCGAGGACCTGATCCGCACCTTCGTCGTCGTCATCGAGAACGTGGCCGATGGCCAGACGCCGGCCCGCCACCTGGGAAACCTGTCGCCGCGTGAGCCATTTCGCACGGCGGGTGGCCGACAACGTTCGGTCATCGACCCGCGGAGCTACGAGCGCTACGACCTCATCGCTGACGCATTCGATTCACTGGACGTAGCGGGCGCCACCCAGCTCTTGGTTCAGCTCGAACCGCTGCTCGACGACGCCTACCGCGACCTCGGGCATCCCGATGGAGCATTCCGGCCGGTGCTGGCGCGCGCGGTCCGTGAGATCCTGGAGGCGCCGATCGTCGATGGCGAGATCGCCGTCGTCTCTCGCAGCGTCGTGTTCGAGTTCGTCGATCCGTCGCTCGAGGCGCTGACCCCGGTCCAGCACCAGGCGTTGCGAATGGGACCGCGCAATCTCCGCCTCGTGCAGCGGAAGCTCCGGGATCTGTCGGATGCGCTCGGACTCGACTAGCAGCCCGTGGTGAAAGTGCCGTTCGGCACTTTCACCACGGGCTGCTAGCTCACCGGCGGCGCCTGAGGGCGCCGATGGCCGTACTCCAGACCGGACGCTGCTGGCCACGGAACATGACAACCGGCCGGGAGTGCTCGGAATGGCGGTGTATTTTCGGGCCGATCAGGCTGGTACGAAGACTGCACCCGCCCAGGTGTCGACCGTTCAGCGAAAGGAGCGCGTCATGAGACACGGCACACGAACGCTCGCCGTCAGCCTCGCCTGGATTCTGACGACCCTGGTGCCGGTGGCGGTCGCCGACGCCGGTCAGGTGACCCGGCGCGGCTACCGGGCCCCTTCAGGTTCATCCGCTCAGCCTGCCGGCGGTGCGCCGACGCGAGCGCCACAGCGCGCGACGCGGCCGACGCGTGCCACCCGCGCCCCAGGCGTCTCCGGCACACGGCCCGGCGTGCCCGGCCAGATCCGCGGCCGGGTCGACGGCCGGGTCGGTGGTCGGGTCGGTGGTCGGTCCGGCGGTCGCGTTGGCCGCGTGCCCCCCGGGCGAAGCTGGGGCCGTGGCCCCTCGTTCAGCGCCGGATTCGGCGTCTCCGGACGCTACGGCGGATTTCGTCCACCGCGATACAGCAGGCGGTATCGCCCGTACGGATACGCCAGCGCCTACGTCTACCCGTACCGCGCCTATGCCTATCGTCCTTACCGCTATCCCGGATACGCCTACGGGGTGGGCTACGGATCGTTCGCGGTCGCCCGCGACTACCTCGGCGGCGTGCGGCTGCAGGTCAGCCCGCGCCACGCAGAGGTCTTCGTCGGCGGGCACTACGTCGGCCTGGTGGACGACTTCGACGGTACGTTTCAGCGACTGAAGCTGGAAGACGGCGTCTACGAGATCGTCATCGAGGCCCCGAGCTACGTGCCGCTGGCCCTCGACGTCCGGGTCCTGGCGGGGCAAACCGTCAAGTATCACGGACGGCTTCGGCCGATCCCGTAGGGAAACGGGGGCGACGCTCGAAGGCGGCGCTGCGCGGACGCGTTCATGGCACGAGGCTGGGAAAGCAAGGCGATCGAGTCGCAGCAGGAAGAGGCGTCTCGCGACCGGCGACCGCCCGACCGGCGAACCGACGCCGAGCGAGCAGCGGATGCGAAGCGCCACGACCTCGCCCTGTCACGGACGCGAACTCTGGCCGATTTCGAGCGTGCGACACATCCCGGCCATCGCGAAATGTTGACTCGCTCGCTCGAGGCGCTCGACCAGCAGCTCCAGGCGATCGACGATTGAGCGCCCGGAGCCCTCGAGCTAGCGCGCGACCCAGGTGGGTGGCGGAAACAGCTGTCTGTAGCACAGCGCGCCGAGCCGCTAGGGCCGCGTCGCGCCGCAGTTCCAGCACTCGCTGAACTGCCCCTCAATGACCTCTCGACAGACCGCGCAGCGCCAGGTCGGGCGAGGCCCCGACGCCTGATCGCCCTGCGTGTACTCGTCCGCCAGCGTCCGCGCGCGAGTGGCGTCGTCGTCGTCCATGACCCAGACGGACGGCAGCGTGTCGAACGTCACCGGCGCTTCTCCACGCGCGCCGAAGAGCGCTTCGCCGCGCACGAGCGCCTCGATGCCCTGGTTCTCGAGGATGCCCTTAAACAGATGCGCATCAGCCGGATGCCGGGCCACGTAGACTCGCGTCATCCATCTGCCCCGGACATCGCGAGGTGGTCGCGTGCGGCCTCGAGCGTGCGCATCAGCAGGTCTCTCGGCACGCTGGTCACCAGCGGCGTGACTACCCAGCGCAACAGCCACGGAATGCTCCGGCTGAGACCTATCCACTCGCACTGCATGAGCGCCTGGTCGCCACGCTCGTCGAACGAACAGTACATGTTGAGGCGCCAGAGGAGCCCGTGATCGCGGCCCGCGGGGAGCGTCCGCTCTTCCGGCGTGTCGGCAGTGTCGACCTCGACGATCCGGGTCGCGTAGCTCGCGACGAACGCCCGCCGGTCGCCGATCGCCTCGAACACCACGTCGTACTCGGTGTCGAGAACGACCGTCACGATCTTCTTCATGAAGACGCGGAGGTATACGGCAAATCGGCCGTCGTCCGCGCTCAGCCGCTCGAAGCGCTGGACATGAAAGTCGTAGATCTCCGCGTAGCGGTCGTAGTCCTGCACCAGCTCCAGCGCCTCGGCCAGGGTCGCGCCTGGCAGCGCGATCGTCCCGACCCAGTGGTGGATCATGCCATCCGGCAGTTCGATTTCCTCACCCGCATCGAGGCTCTGCAGCCGCTCGATGACGACCTCGCCGCGCGCGCTTCGTCCGGCTCACGATCTGTCCGGAGGAATGCGTCCGGGGTCGACCGCTCCGCGTCGATTCGGAATTCGGTGAGGCGTACGTAGCGCTCGAACGCGGCGAGCGTCGCGGGCGTCAGCTCGACCGCGGTTGCCGCGAGACTGAACACAGCGACCCACCACCCAACCCGTCGGCCGACGCGGCATGAGAACCGGGTCTCACGGTTGGCTCGATGGACACCTGAGCCGCCTCGTCAACTGGACCGACCCGCGCGCCAGCGGTCGACCGCCACCGCCACGATGATGATGTGGCCGACGATCATCTCTTCGACGAAGTTCGGCCAGCCCAGCACGGTGCTCCGGTTCCGAAGGTAGGCCATCAGGACGGCGCCGGCCAGCGTCCCGACGATCGAGCCCTGGCCGCCGCTGAGCGATCCCCCGCCGATGACGACCGCCGCGATGATGTCCAGTTCGAGGCCGATCGCCACCGTCGGATCGCCCTGCGTCAGGCGCGCGAACTGCATCAGCCCGGCGAGCCCGGTGAGGAGCCCCGCCACGACGTAGATGGCGACCTTGGTCCGCGCGACGCGGATGCCGCACAGCCGCGCCGTGGCCTCGTTGGACCCGATCGCCAGGGCATGCTGCCCGAGCACCGAGTAGCGCAGGACGAGCACGAACCCGATGCCCAGGGCGGCCATCAGCCAGACGCCCGGCGCCACGAGCAGCCACGGCGGGTCGGGAATCGGGTTGACCCAGCGTTCGAGGCCGCGCGTCGGCGCCGTGACCGGAATGCTGCCGGAGATCCACTTCGCCGCGCCGCGATAGAAACCCAGCGTGCCGAGCGTGGCGATAAACGGCGGCAGTCGCAGTCCGGTGATCAGCAGGCCGTTGTAGAGCCCGCACAATGCGCCGGTCGCCAGCGCCACGACGACGGCGGCGCCGACACCGCCGCCGTCCTCGAGCACCAGCGCCGCGGCGACGCTGACCAGCGCGATGGCGGAGCCGACCGACAGGTCGATGCCCGCGCTGATGATGATGAACGTCATCCCGATCGCCGCCGTCCCGACGATCATCGCGTGCACCGCCACGAGCCGCAGGTCGAACAGCGTGAGCGGTGGATGCGGCGGGATCGCGTAGAAGACGAGCACCGCGGCGGCCAGACTCAGCGCGGGCGCCAGCGTCCGCAGCCAGGCCGTGGCGGGTCGACCGGCGAAGCGGCTCATGCCGCCAGCCCCTCACCGCTGGTCGCCACGGCCATGATGTCGTGCTCGGTCCAGTCCTTCGCGAGCCGGGTGGCGACCAGCCGCCCCCGGTGCATGACCGCGATCCGATCGCAGACGCCGAGCAACTCCGGCACGTAGTCCGAGACGAGCACGACGCCCTTGCCGCGCCCGGCCAACTCGCCTATCCATTCGTAGATCTGCGCCTTGCTAGCCACGTCGATCCCGCGCGTCGGCTCATCCAGAAGCAGGAGGTCGACGTCGTGATGGAGCAAGCGCGCGAACGCCACCTTCTGCTGGTTGCCGCCCGACAGTTCGCCGACCGGTTGGCCCGCTGCGCGGGCGCGGATGCCCAGCCGCTCGATGAGCTCGTCGACCGTGCGTGCCATCGCGCGCGTGTCGAGCCAGCCCCAGCGAGCGAACGGCGCCAGGCGGATCAGCAGCATGTTCAGACCGACCGAACACCCGAGCGCGAGCCCCTCCGCCTGGCGATTCTCGCTCAGCAGGCCGACAGCGGGCGTGAGCCCGCTCGCGGCCCGCTTCCCTCCCGTGACCCCGGCCAGGGTCACCTCGCCGGAGACGATCGGGTCAAGCCCGTAGATGCCCCGCAACAGTTCGGTGCGGCCGGCGCCCACGAGCCCGGCCAGGCCCAGGATCTCGCCCCGATGCACCGTGAGATCGATCCGCGCCGCGGCGCCGCCGGTGGCCACGCCATCGAGCGCCAGCAGCGGCGCTCCGAGCGCGCGCGCCGACACCGGAAACATGTCGGGCAAGCGCCGTCCGATCATCAGCTCGACGAGCGCCCCGACCGTCACGCCCTCGGTCGCGCCGTCACCGACGACGCGTCCATCGCGCAACACGACGTATCGATCGGCGATCCGCTGCACCTCCTCGAGGAAATGGGAGATGTAGATCACCGCGACTCCCTCGCGACGCAGTCCGTCGATGACGCCGAAGAGCTTCTCAATCTCGACGAGCCCCAGACTGCTCGTGGGCTCGTCCATCACGACGACCCGCGCGTCGGTCAGCAGCGCCCGTGCGATCTCGACCAGTTGCCGATCGCCCGGGGAGAGCGCGGATACCGGCGCCACGAGGGGCAGGTCGGCGCGGCCCAGACGCGCCAGCACGTCGCGGATCCGGCGCCGGTGGGACGGGCGGTCGATGAATCCGAACCGATGACGCTCGGCGCCAAGAATCAGGTTCGCCTCGACACTCAGATCCGGTGCGACGTTCGACTCCTGGTAGATCATGGCGACGCCCGAGGCGCGCGCCGCCAGCGGGCTGTCGGGCTCGAATCGCTCACCGTCGAGCTGGATGCCGCCCGCATCGGGGCGCACCGCGCCGGACAGGATCTTCATCAACGTCGACTTGCCCGCACCGTTCTCGCCGACGAGCGCGAGCACCTGGCCCGCCTCGACGCGCAGGTCGACGGCGTCGAGCGCGACGGTCGCGCCGAAGTGCTTCGCGATGCCGGACATCTCCAGCCGCGGGTGGCGACCCGAAGTCGGCTGTCCCGCGGTCGTCATTGTTCGAGATAACGCGCGAGATCCGGGGTCAGCAGTTCGGCGATCTCCGGGTCGTTCATGTTGTCGCGGGTCGCGAGCCTGACGCCGGTGTCCTGCCGGAGATCCACGGGGGCGCCCTGCAGATGGGCGACGGCGGTCCTGACGCCCTCATAGCCCATGCCCATCGGGTTCTGAACGACGAGGCCGGCCAGTTCACCCTCCGCGAGCGCGGCGACCAGGCTCTCGTTGGCGTCGAAGCCGATGAATGTGATCTCTCCAGCCAGCTCACGGCTGCGCAGCGCGAGCAGCATGCCGAATGTCGACGACTCGTTCGCGCAGAAGATCCCGTCGACGTCGTCGTGGGTCGTCAGGAGGCTCTCGGCGGCCACCTGCGCCGTGGCCGTCGTGACACCCGAGTAGCGCTGGGGATCGACCAGTTCGATATCCGGGAACGTCGCCAGCGCCTCCACGAAGCCTTCCTCCCGGCGCATCGTGCTCTCGGACCCCTCGGCATGGCGCAGCAGCAGGACGCGGCCCCGACCCTCGAGCAACTCCCCCATCTGGCGACCGGCGATCCGTCCGCCCTCGACGTTGTCGGTGGCGACATAGCTCACGTAGTCGGTCCCGGCTTCGGCGGCGAGCCCAGAATCGATAACCACGACCGGAATGCCGGACTGCATGGCCAGTCGAACCGAGGGCACCAGGGCGTGTTCGTCGAGCGGCGCCAGGACGATGGCGTCGACGCCGCTGCTCACCAAGTTCTGGACGAGCGAGATCTGCTGATCGCGGTTGTCCTCGCGCTCGGGCCCGCGGTAGATCACCTCGACGTTGCCCAGCTCCTCCTCGGCACGGAGCGCACCGGCGTGAATCGACTTCCAGAAATCGTGCGAGGTGCCCTTCGGCACGACGGCAATCCGCAGCCGTTCAGGCTCGCCGGCCCCGCCCGACTCGGTCCCGCCGCAGCCAGCAACCAGGAGGCTGGCCACCACCACCCCGAGACCGAACCGGCCCTTCCCCAAAGCTATTCCTCGCATCGCCGTAGATTAGCAGCCCTAACCCCAAAGTTCACTTGTCTTGACGTGCCTCGCTTGTTCTGGGCGACGAGGGCGGCGGGAGACAGAACAGGGGACATCGCGCGTCGCCGCCTCGCTCGTCAGCGTCCCGCGAGGAACTCCTCGGCCACCGCCCTGGGCGTCAGCCCGTCGGCATCGACCGAGAGATTCATCGCGCGCATCCGGTCGGCGTCGATCGTGCCGACGAGTACCTGCAGTGCCGTCACGACCTCGGGTTGCTCCCGCATCAGGCGGTCGCTGACCAGGAGCACCGCGTCGTAGGGCGGGACGGCGCCCCGATCGTCCTCGAGCAAGGTCAGGTCGAGCGCAGCAATCCGGCCGTCGGTCGAAAATGCGCTGATCACGTCCACGTCACCCTGCGCCACCGCCTGATACATGAGCGACGGATCCATCGTCCGCCGTTCGGCGAAGGCAAGCCCGTAGCGCTCCTGCAGCGACACCCATTCGGGGCGCCCGAAGAATTCGTAGTCGCCGCCGAAGACGAGGCGTGCGGCGTGCGGAATCAGGTCGCTGATCCGGCGGAGGCCGAGCGCGCGCACGTCGGCCGATCGCATCGCCAGCGCGTAGGTATTCTCGAACCCCAGCGCGCCGACGACGTGAACCCCGTAGTCGGCCGCCAGCTCCCGCTCGACGCCGCCCAGCACCTCGGACCGATTCTCGGTCGTCGCCTCGCGTCGCAGAATCGTCGCCCAGATCGTGCCCGAGTAATCGACGTACACATCCAGGTCGCCCGACCGCAGCGCGTCGAAGGCGACCGTCGATCCCAGCGACTGAATCAGCGTCGTACCGAGCCCGGTCTCGGCGGTCACTTGACCCGACACGATCTCGGACAGGATGTACTGCTCCGTGAAGCCCTTGCTGCCAACGACGACCTGGCGCGCCGCGTCACCGGCAAGCAGCGGACGAACCAGGGTCACGCCCGCAAACAGGTACAGCGCCGCCAGCACCGACAACGCGGCGGCGACGGGCGCCCGGCGATGCAACCGCACACCCTGCTCGAGGGCTCGCACGAGCCCGTCGAGCAGCTGCGCCAGCAGCGCGGCGGCGACGCAGCCGACCATGACGGCAGTGTAGTTCCGGGTCTGCAAGCCGGCGAAGATGTAGTTGCCGAGGCTCGTCGCGCCGACCGGCGTCGAGAGCGTGGCCATCCCCACGACCCAGACACTCGAGGTCCGCAGCCCGGCGACGATCACCGGCATCGCCAACGGCAGCTCCACGCGCCAGAGCTGCTGCCGCTCGGTCATACCGACACCGCGGGCCGCCTCGGTGTACGCCGGATCGACGCCCGCGATGCCGATGACGGTGTTTCGCAGGATCGGCAGCGTGCTGTAGAGCGTGAGGCCGATGATCGCCGGCAGGTAGCCGATGCTCTGCACCTGCAACGCGGCGAGCAGCGGCACCATGATGGCGAGCAGCGCGAGGCTCGGGATCGTCTGGATGATGCCGGCAACGCCCAGGACCACCTGCTCGAGCCACCGGACACGGGTCGCAACGATGCCGAGCGGCACGCTGATGGCCGTGCCCAGTAGCAATGCGACGAGCGTCAGCTGCACATGTCCCGTCAGATAGGCCGGGAGCAGCGCCAGTTGCTCGCTCATGCGGGCGTCCCCCGACCGAGCAGGTCGTCGACGAGCTGCGCCTGCCGCTTTGGCGTGCCGATCATCTGCTCGACGAACTCGTCGACCGGGTTCACCATCAACTCGTGCGGCGTACCCTCCTGCACCAGGTGGCCGTCACGCATGACGACGATCCGATCACCCAGCAGCAGCGCCTCCGTCAGATCGTGCGTGACGAAGACCGCCGTGACCCCGAGTTGCGACCGGATGCGGCTGAAAGACTGCTGCAACCGGTCGCGGGTCAGCGGATCCAGCGCGCCGAACGGCTCGTCGAGGAGCATCACGGTCGGTTCGGCGGCGAGCGCGCGTGCGACGCCGATCCGCTGCTGCTGCCCTCCCGACAGTTCGTCCGGACGGCGATCGCGCATCTCCGCCGCGTCCAACTCCACCAGTTCCAGTAGTTCGTCGACCCGCCGGCGGATCCGATCCGCGGACCAGTCGAGCAGCGTTGGCGTGATGCTGATGTTCTCGAAGACCGTCATGTGAGGAAACAGGCCGACCTTCTGGAAGACGTAGCCGATTCGACGCCGCAGCTCGTGCTGCGGCAGCGAGCCGACATCGGCGCCGTCGAGCAGCACGCGCCCGTCGGACGGTTCGACGAGCCGGTTGATCATCTTGAGCGTCGTCGTCTTGCCGCACCCCGACGTCCCGAGCAAGACGACGAGTTCACCGCGTTCGACCCGCAGCGAGAGCCGGTCGACGACGACCTGATCGCCGTAGCGTTTCGTCAGGGCATCCAGCTCGATCATCGCACTCAGGGTGTCCAGACCTGGTCGTAGATCCGCAGGAAGTTGCCGCCGAGAATCCGGCCGATGTCGTCGTCGTCGTAACCCCGGCGACCCAGCCCCTCGATCAGCGTGCCGATCTCCGCGTAGTCGGAGAAGCCATCGACCTGCCGGAGCGGCGAGCGAACGTCGGGCGTCACGGCCTCGGCGTACGCCGCCCCCGGGTTCGGGTAATCCGGCTCCCCCCATGGATCGTGTTCGTGGTCTGGATAGGTGCCGAGCGACGCGTCCGTGGAGATGCCGATATGCTCCGCGTCCCCGGTCAACTGCGCCACGTGATCGACGTGCGCCAGAAAGTCCTCGACATTCGGGCGCTGCCGCGCGCCCGGCTGGAGCACCAGCGGCCCCCAAGAGGCGAGTCCGATGACGCCGCCCCGCGCGGTGCAGGCCCGGATCTGTTCGTCGTCGATGTTCCGAGGGTTCGGCGCCAACGCGCTCGCATTCGAGTGACTGAAGATGCAGGGCTTCGCGCTGTGCTCGATGATCTCGAGCGTCGAGCGCTTGCCGGTGTGCGTGCAATCGAGCACGACGCCGACCCGGTTGCACTCGTCGACCACCAGGCGCCCGAATCGCGTCAGCCCGCCGTCGGTGCTGTCCAGCGCGCCGTCACACAACAGGTTCGTCGCGTTGTAGGCCAGCAACATGATGCGCAGCCCGAGCCGCTGCAACGCCTCGACTCGATGCAGCTTGTTACCCACGAAGTCGCCGCCCTGGGCGTGCAGGATCAACGCCGCCTTGCCGTCGGCCTTCGCGCGCCGGATGTCGTCGGCCGTGGTCGCGACCACCAGATTCGGATGACGGCGCGCGACCAGATGCCAGAACATGGCGCGCTCGACCGCCTCCGCGACATCGTCGTGCGGCTCCCACGCCGTCACCGCGTAGGCGGTCACGCCGTGGCGATGCGCGTTCTCGAAGTCGGCATCAGGCCAGATCTGCATGCACGTATCGATGAAGACGTAGGGATGGTCCGCTTCGAGAATGGAGTGAAACCCGCCGCGTGTTCGAACGCCTGTCGACATGTCGAGCGATCTCCTGAGGAAAGATGCGGCGCCGTCAGGCCGGCGCCAACCGAACCAGTATAGTTCGCGCCTGCTATGATCGGCGGTGGCCCCAGGGCAATTCCCGCCAGGCTGGCGTGGCCGTCGAGAGCACCAGATGTCGAGTTTTTCCGAACGGATGATCGGCGCGGCGCAGCTGCGATCGCGGATCTACGAGGAAGTCGAGCACGACCCGAAGGTAACCCGCCAGGCCGTCGCTGTCGTCCTCATCGCGAGCGTCGGCGCCGGCGGCGGCGGGTGCTATGTTTCCAGCACTGCTGGTGTTTTAGCAGCAACCACATCCGGCACGAGGACACGACGCATGGCAGAGACGAGAGGGTTGACCCGACGTGAACGGCAGATCATGGACATCGTCTACCGCCGGGGCCGCGCGTCCGCAGCCGAGGTGATGGAGGACCTGCCTGATCCACCCAGCTACTCGGCGACCCGGGCCCTGCTGCGCATCCTCGAGGAAAAAGGCCACGTCCGCCACGAGCAGCAGGGACCGCGCTATGTCTTCCTCCCCGTGGTGGCTCCGGACAAGGCACGCCGCTCGGCACTGAAGCAGGTTGTCCAGACGTTCTTCGGCGGCTCGACGTCCGACGCCGTCGCGGCGTTGCTCGACATGCCGTCCAGGCAATTGAGCAAGGCGGATCGAGCCCGCCTGTCCGCGTTTATCAATCAAGCGCGCAAGGAAGGACGGTAGCCAATGACCGGGTTCCTGACATTCCTGCAGGTGAGCGGCCCCGACTGACTCTGGACCCTCGCCGACGCGACGGTCAAGGGCGCGGCGCTGCTCGGCGGCGCCGGGCTCCTGGTCGCCAGCGCGCCCAGCATCTCGCTTCCGCAGGCACGCCAGATCGACCGAACGAGAAAAGTGCTGAAAAACGCGGGGCTGGAGGGGCTGGATGCGGTATCCGAATTCGAGCAGGCTAGCCCGCAATCGGGACGCTGGGCGTCAGCTCCGCTCGATCCACTCGATGAAACGCGGTGGGTCTTCGTCAGCGACGATCATCACCCGCGTCACGCGGCCGCTCTCGGAAATGAGCTGCTTCGAACTCTCACGCGCGTCATCGACGGTCTCGTAGCGCTGGAACACGCGGGGTGAGTTCGTCGACCCGCCCCGGACCGTGGGTATCAACTTGAACATGTCAGGCATTCGCGCGCTCAGGGTGCGACCGGGAGGTCGCTGCTCCAGATGAGGTTCTCGATGCGCCACACTCCGCCCAATTTTCGAACCGAGATGAGCCACTTGCCACGATCGCGCGACTCGACCATTTCGACCTCGGCCTCGCCCTCGTCCTCATCGGGCCCGCCGTCGTCCTCGGACTCCCCTTCGTCGTCGTCGCCATCCGCGGGCGCGGGCGTCAACGTCACGGTTCGGAATGTGCCCTGCGCGAACGCCAGCGCGCCCTCACCCGCCAAATCGGCTGTCTCCAGCTCGACTTCGGACTCGCCCGTCGCGAACAAGTTGCTGTAGTAGCCGCCAGCCGATTCCGGACCACGAACCGTGGACGAGTTCGGCGGCATTAAGCTGATGTTCCCCGAAAACATCACCTGGATGGCTTCGACATCCTTGGCGTTGTACGCGGCCGCGTAGTCGTCGACCATCACTCGAATGGCCTCACCGTCAACGCGACTGAACTCCGGCCCGCTCGAACCGCCCGAACACGACGCCACCATCATGCTCGCCACCAGAACGCCGATGCCTCGTCGCAACATACTGCCAGCCCTTCCTTCTCTACACGGGGCGCGCTGTGCGCGCCGTGGTCTTCCAGTCACGGCTCCTGTCCGCCGCTGACTGCCGACCCGCATGGTTGACGCCATGCAGGCCCGCCCAACACCCCATCATACCCGCAGGCTCGGGCGCTGTCGACCGGCGGCCGATACCAACCCCTACTCCGCCGGCTCAACGCGAGCGCCGAGCACCAGATCGACCACGCCACCGTAGCTCGCGATCCCGCTCGAGACACGATTGGCGCGCAGATACCGATCGTACACCCGGTTCGCCTGGCGTCGCACGACCGGCGACGCACGCGCAAGTCGCGCGTCGATCGCCGACAGATCGCGCACGGGCCCATCGTGGAGAGTCGAGACGATCGATCGTCGCGTCTCGCGGTCGAGTTGCCGCACTAGGTGGGGATACAGAAACAGCCAGGCGCTGTAGCGGGTCGCCGCGTCGCCCGACTGGCAGGTCAGCCACGCGACGAAGCTCGCCTCGGCCTCGTCGGCATAGCCTGCGAGATGTGCCCATTCGTGCGCGATGAGAAACGGCCGCTCGAACGGCAGCACCTCAGCATTGACGAGCGTCTCGAGCAGGAACGGATCGGTCATCCCATCGATCGCCGCGCGGCGGAAGTAGTACCCGAGCAGCGAAGTCTTGGGTCGCGCCGGCAGTGCGTCGGCGCCGGCCGGCAGCCGCGCCTGCGCCTCCCGAAACGGATCGACGAGCCGTTCGGGCGCCGCGTCGAGGGCCGGCCACGATCGACGCTGCGCCGGACCGTGCAGTCGATTGAGCGCGTTGACTGACGTTCGGGCCAGGGCCTCGAGCGACGCCGACGTGATGCGGGCCTGGTCGAAATCGAGCTTGGTCCGCAGCGGTTTCCGGCGGTAGTTGAAGCCCCAGCAGAGGAGGAACACGAGATAGCCGGCCGCGAGTAAGATGGCGGTGTCGCGGGCCAGGCCGAAGACGACCCGAGCCCGTCGGACCGTGGACGGGCGCCGTAGGACGAGGACCCACCAGACGACCAGTCCGAGGACCACGCCGAGCAGCAGGAGGTCGAACAGGGCGACAGGCGCCAGGTTGGAGAGCGACGTCAGGATGCGCTGAATCGTCGGGTAGATTCCGCGCGAGTACATCTGCTCCACGCACCCGCTGGACGTCGGCACCACGGCGGCCACCAGGGCCGCCAGGAGAATCATCAGGCGCCAGGGTGGGCACGTCGGCCGAGCGCCTGGTCGGCCGGCTCTGTCACGTTCGGTCACGTCGCGTCCGGATCATAGTCCAGAGTCCGACCGGAGCCTCGCCCGCCGCGAGGCATGGCGCAAGATGCCCGATGATAAGCTGGGCGCCGATGGCGAAAACGGATTCCGACGAACGCTGGGGACACGCCACAGTCGACACCGCCTGCCCGCTCGATTGCCCGGACTCGTGCAGCCTGGCCATCACGGTCGAGCAGGGCAAGCTGATCGGGATCGACGGATCGACGCGCCAGGACGAGACCGGCGGCTACATCTGCGGCAAGGTCCGTCGATTCGATCGACGCGTCTACGGCAGCGACCGGCTCCTGCGTCCCGCGATCCGGCAGGGCCCCAAGGGCCGAGACGCCACCTTCAAGGAAGTCGACTGGGACGAGGCGCTGGGGGAAATTGCCGCTCGCCTGACGGACGTGCGCGACCGCTGGGGCGGCGAGGCGATTCTGCCGTTCTCCTACGGTGGCTCGAACGGACTCATCTCCCAGGACACGAGCGACGCGGCGCTCTTCCGGCGACTCGGCGCCTCGCGGCTCGCGCGCACGGTCTGCGCCGCCCCGACCAGCACCGCGGCCGCGGCGCTCTACGGCAAGATGGCCGGCGTGACGCCGGCCGACTACCCTCATAGCCGGCTCATCGTGATCTGGGGCGCGAACCCCTCGGAATCCGGAATCCATCTCGTTCCGTACGTGCGTGAGGCGCAGCGGAACGGCGCGACGCTGGTCGTCGTCGACCCGCGGTGCACCAAGCTGGCGCTGCAGGCCGACATCCACCTGCCGGTGCGGCCGGGCACCGATCTGCCAGTGGCGCTCGCACTACATCGCTACCTGTTCGAGCAGGGCCTGGCGGACACCGCCTTCCTCGACGCTCGCACGCGGGGCGCCGAGCGCGTTCGTCTCCGCGCCGAGGCCTGGTCGATCGCGCGCGCCGCGGAGGTCGCCGGCATCGACGCGGCCGCGCTGCAGCGGGTGGCCGAACTCTACGGCGCCACGTCGCCCGCGGTCATCCGGTGTGGCTGGGGGCTCGAACGGAACCGGAACGGCGGCAGCGCGGCGATGGCGGTCATGGCGCTGCCGGCAGTCGCGGGCAAGTTTGGGGTGCGCGGCGGGGGCTATTCGATGAGCAACTCGAGCGTCTGGCCGCTCGACGACGAGCAATGGATCGGCGTCGACGAACCGCCGACGCGGACCGTCAACATGAATCACCTCGGGCGCGCGCTCAACGAATACGACGCGCCGACGATCAAGGCGCTGTTCGTCTACAACTGCAATCCGGTGGCGACGATGCCCGATCAGAACCGGGTCATCAGCGGCTTGAGCCGGGACGACCTCTTCACGGTCGTCTTCGACCAGGTCCAAACCGATACAGCTGCGTACGCCGACGTGGTGCTGCCCGCGACGACGTTCCTCGAAACGTACGACATTGCCAAGAGCTACGGGCTCATCAGCCTGCAGCTCGTCCGGCCGGTCATCGATTCGGTCGGCGAGTCTCGCCCCAATATCGAAGTGTTCGCCGACCTCGCAGCGCGCCTGGGCTTCGACGACGCCTGGTCGGGCGACACCGAAGCCGAGGCCTTGTTGCGGATCTCGGCCGCCATGCCCGACGCCATCCGCACGTCGCTGCTCGAGGACGGCGCCGCAACGCCGCCGATGGGCGCCACGCCCATTCAGTTCGTCGACGTGGAGCCGCGAACGCCTGACGGCCAGATCAACCTGTTCGACGAAGCCCTGGATGCCGAGACCCCGGAGGGTCTCTACGTCTACCAGGAGGACTCGGCGAGCGACGACTATCCGCTGGCGCTCATCTCCCCCGCCACCAGCCGGACGATCAGTTCGTCACTGGGCGAGCTGTACGCGGGGCCGGCCGCGGTGGAGATGCACCCGGCCGATGCCGAGGCACGTCAGATCACCGACCGGGACACCGTCCGCCTCTACAACGCTCAGGGCGAGGTGCAGTGTCTGGTTCGGGTGACCGACCGGGTCCGGGAAGGCACGCTCAGCCTGCCCAAGGGCCTCTGGCGAAAGAGCACGTTCAACGGGTCCACGGCGAACGCCCTCGTGCCCGACACCCTGACCGACATCGGCGACGGGGCCTGCTTCAACGACGCTCGAGTGCAGGCCGAACGCGTGCTCGCCGCCGCGTTCGAGGGGCATGACGTCACGCTGTCGGTGTCCGCGGAGTCGGAGTCTCGGGTCCATTGACGACCCCGGCCTCCGCCACCGGCCGTTCCTGGGGAAACCCCTTCGGGAATCTGACGGTCGAGACGACGGCCACCGCCGCCACGCACGCGCCAAAGAAGAAGACCCTCTGGAGCGCCCCGGCCATCTCGGCCGGACTGGCGTCGCGGCCAACCGGCAGGGCCGAGACGACGATGGCACCCATCACGGCAACGCCAATCGCGCCGCCGATCGATCTCGTGAAGTGCCCGAGCGAGGTCGCGATGCCGAGTTGGGCACGCGGCACGGCGTTCTGGATGGCGAGCACCAGCGTGAGCATCCCCATCCCCATCCCCGTCCCCATGAGCGCCAGGGCGGCCCGGACCGCCCACAACGACGACTCGCTGTCGGCGCACGACAGCAGCAGGAAGCCGAGACTCACCAGCGACAGTCCACCAGATACCATCCGGCGATAGCCGACCCGCAGCAGGACCCGACCGGTGACGATCGACGTCAACACCCATCCGAGCAGGAGTGGCGTGAGCGCCGTTCCCGCCTGGGTCGCCGTCCCTCCCATGGCCGCCTGAACGAAGAGCGGCACGAACGAGATCGCGCCGAACATCGACACGCCGATGAGAAAGCCGCTGACCATGGCGGGCCCGACGACCTTGTCGCGCAGCAACTCGACGGGCACCAGCGGCTCGGCCGCCCGGCGCTCGACGCGCACGAACGCGGTGCCGAGGACCGCGGCGCCGACCACCAGCAGTCCCAGCCCGACCGGGCCGACCAGGCGATCGCCTCCGGTCTGCCCGAGCGCGAGCAGCAAGAGCGTGACCGCGCCGCTCAGAAACAGGGCGCCCCGATAGTCGATCCGTGCCGTCGACGTCCGGCGCGGGCCGCCGAGCGCGAGACCGACCGCCGTCGCGGCGATGAACGCGAACGGCACGTTCACGTAGAAGACCCATCGCCATGACAGTGAATCGGTGAGGTAGCCGCCGACGAGCGGTCCGGCAATCGACGCAACGCCCCACACCCCGGCGAACAGCCCTTGCATCCGACCCCGCTCGCGGACCGTGTACAGGTCGCCGATGATGGTCAGGCCCAGGGGCAGGATGCCGCCCGCCCCGATCCCCTGGATCAGCCGGAAGACGATGAGGGCCGGCATCGACCACGCCAGACCGCACAGCACCGATCCGAACACGAAAAACGCGATGGCCCCCAGATAGAAGGCGCGGCGCCCGTGCAGATCCGACAGCTTGCCCCACAGCGGCACCGTCACCGTCGACGCCAGCAAGTAGGCCGCGAAGACCCAGCTGTAGTCCTCGAGCCCGCCGAGCTGCGAGACGACCGTGGGCATGGCGGCGGCGACGATCGTCTGTTCGATCGCCGCCAGAAAGTTCCCGCCAAGCACGCCGCCCGTGGCGACCATCCGTCGCGTGATCTTCATCGATCGATCTAGTCCGGCTCGGCCCGCACGACGGGCGGCCGGTCGTCTTCGAGGCGCTGTGACGTCGACGTGTGGAGGGCAAAGACCAACCGTACGCCAGCACCAGCGCGACGAGGACGCGCCGGAAACACCCGGTCATTATAGCGAGAGCAGCTGGGGCGGATGTTGGCGCAACCTCGCGCGCACGGTACAATGCGAGCAAGGAGTCTCAATGACAGGCGACCAACCCGCGCGCACGGTGCAGTGCGTGAAGTTTCAGAAGGAAATGCCCGGTCTCGACGAGCCGCCCTGGCCCGGCGAGCTGGGGAAACGCGTCTACGAGAGTGTCTCCGCCGAAGCCTGGAAGATGTGGGAAGAGCGGATGAAGATGATTCTCAACGAGTACCGGCTGATGCCCTGGCAGAAGGAAGCGCAGGAGCTGGTGGCGAAGCAGATGGAGGACTTCTTCTTCGGCGACGGCTCGGCCCTGCCGCCCGACTTCGTCCCCGAGCAAGCCAAGGGCTAGTCGCCCAGCCCCGGCAGATGGGATGAGAGAGCAAGCTATCACGAGTGGCGCGACGGTGACGATCGGGTTGGATCTGGGTGACCGGATGACCGAGGGCTGTGTGATGGA